>JAQTSD010000001.1:58595-94566 GCA_028711445.1 Candidatus Peribacteraceae bacterium | reverse complement strand
GTACTGCGAGTGTAGGGCTATTCGTGGCCATCCGTAAAGCACCGATTCGTGGCACTGACAGAAGGAATCGTTTGGCAAGTCCAAGTCTGTTGACGACACGGGACCCCATTGAGTAGCGTTCCGAAGATTTGTCATTTTTCATCCCCCGTATCCTTTCCCCCAAAAGGTCTATGAGGTCGTTGAAAGCGTGTTCTAAAGTGCCTCTCATCTCCATCAACATTTCTGCAATCATCCTGCTCAGCATTCTGATGCTGACGGTGAAGTAGATGTACAAGGCTTGGTAGGCGACCTCATGGTTTTTCGTCGTGTCATTCTGAGTGCCCTGCCTGTCACACGGAGTATTCCGGGCATCTATTGCATGCGGGGAATGTATCGAAGTGCGGACGTGCGGGGCGTATCGAAGAGTCGACCGGCGAATGACAGAATTACATGAGCGCTTCTACGGTTTCATCACTATCAACATCGCCTTCTCCCCCTCACGAATGTTCTCTTTTACGCCCGTCCAATCGTGGATGGCGGAAAGGAGGATATCCAGCTTATAGCTGTAATCCTCGCCGCGGCGCGTACCGGGATCGTTGGTGATGAAGCGTATCGGCGTATAGCCCGTGATGACGAGCATGTGGTACCAGGGGCCGAGACCTGAGAAGTACGGGTTCTGAAGATCTCTGCCTGCAGCCGGAACAATAATCGGATGTCCTTGGCTCAGGAGCTCTTTGATGCGTTCTTCGGTGACAGTGTGCTCCACCACCGCGCGGAGGCCGTATCTCTTCCGCGCGATTTCGGCGAGCTCACGTATGGTTACATCCTGTGAGTAGCCGTTTGCCATCTCCCAAGACACAAGCTCCTGAATTTCATTTTCCGCCTGCTCGCGGGAAAGAGGAGCGCCGTCGAGAAAGTGACGTATCATGACGAGGCTCATCTCTTCACATGTTTCCTCGTGCAATGCATCCCAGTTCGCAAATGGCGCTTGCGGCGAGAAGGGGACGGAGAGACGGACGAAAGAGGGGTGAGGATTGAAAATACCGGGTTGCTCATCAGTCCGGGTATTCTGCAGATCTTTGGCTGAGGAAGAGGATTGTTGGGTGTTATTCGATGCCATGTTCAGCAATGGTTTTTCCTTCGAAGGGGCGATAGAGCAGGCGACGAGAAAGATGGAGAGGCCGCAAGAGAGCGAACGAATGCTGTAGCGCTGCATGTGCTCTCCAGTATACTGATGTCGTCATCGGAATTTTCGATTTTCTTTCTCATCCGTTTCTATGAAATTGTTCTTGGATACAGCCAATGTCACTCATGTCGCAGAGATCGCCGCGTGGGGCATACTCGACGGCGTCACCACCAATCCCACGCTTGTCGCAAAAGAAGGCAAGGACTTCAAGGAGACAGTGCTTGCCATGTGCAAGTATGTTCCCTGCGTGTCCGCGCAGGTGACGGCGAGCGATGCGGAGGGGATGAAAAAGCAGGCAGGAGAATATGCGAAGTGGCACACGCATGTAGTCGTGAAGGTGCCGATGACAGTGGAGGGCCTGAAGACGCTGTCCTTTTGCAGGGAGAAGGGGATTCGGACGAACTGCACACTCGTCTTCTCCGTGAATCAGGCGGTCCTTGCCGCCAAGGCCGGTGCGACAATCATCAGCCCCTTCGTCGGGCGCCTCGATGATGCAGGTGAGAATGGTATGGCGCTCATTGCGCAGATCCTGCAGGCGTGGAATCACTACCGGTTCCCCACGGAAGTGCTTGTCGCCTCCACGCGGAATCCGGATCACATCATGCAGGCGGCGACCCTCGGCGCACATATCGCGACGATCCCTTACGAGGTCTTCAAGAAACTTCCCCTGCATCCGCTCACGGATGCTGGCATGAAGAAGTTCATGGATGACTGGGAGAAGGTGAAGAAGGCGGCATCGTAGTCTATGAGCAGCCACCATCGCCATCTCCAGTGCTCCCGTGTCCTTCGGTCTCATGGATCGCTCCGCGGACGCCGCGGACGCGAAGGGCCGCTGCTGATATGTTTTTCATTTTTTCCCAACCCAGGTGCGGCGTTGGAAGATTACGCAGCTTCCTCCGCGATCATCGCCGCCCCCAGCGTCCCCGCATCCTTGAGCCGGGCTACGGCGAGAACGGGGAGGGGAGTGCCGTGGTACACCCAGTGTGTCAGTTGCTTCTCTACTTCCTTGAGGTGAGGTTTCAGCGCACGCCCGACGCTACCACCGAAGACGATGATGTCTGGATCGAGGCAGTGAATGAGGCTTGCGCAGAGTTGCGCAGTTTCTTCGAAGACCTGTGGTTGCAGAAATGCACAGACCTCGCCCTGCAGGTACTCCTCCGGCCGCTTGGCCGCAGTACAACGTTTGGCGAATGCCGAACCGGAGAGGAATTGTTCCACGTCACCACGCCGATCTTCCGTCGGGTACGGGAGATCATTTGGGCGTAAGAGCATGTGGCCGAACTCCGCGGCAAATCCATGGCTGCCATGGTAGGGCACACCGTCGATGACGATGCCACCGCCGACCCCCGTTCCCATCGTGATGCCTACGACAATGCTCAGGCCATTTCCTGCACCGCGAAGCGCTTCTGCGAGGGTGAAGCAAGTGACGTCATTGTCGACGGTGACTGGCAGTTTCAAAACTTCTTCCATATGAGACTTCAATCGAACATTCTCCGCTCCGCTGATATTGGGAAGTGTGCGGATGATGCCTGTGGGACGCTCGACGAATCCGGGGACGCCGATGCCGACGGATGCCGTATCTTTGACGATCAAACTCTTAGCGCGCGCGACTATCCGTTGCAAAACTTTTGAGAAAGATTCACCAGCGCACGTATCCTCCACCACGCTGTCTTGCATTTTCCATGTCGTTGCATCGTAACGCGCGGCGGCGATCTTCGTTCCACCGAGATCGATTCCGAGGAGAGAGGGCATGATATTCGTCACTCTAGCACAGAGACCGCCGATGGATGTGCGGATCTTTGGTGCAGATGAAAATCATCTCCCATGCAGAGAGTCCGTAGCGTTCGATACTTACGGGATCCAGTGTGCGCACGAACGGATCCATCCGCACGCGAAAGCCGGCATCCTCAAGACGCTGGAAATAATCGGCGCCGTAGATGCGTACATGGTCACTCTGACCGAAAGCACGCTCGCGGTCGACGGGGTGCACGATACAGGAATCCTCGTACGTCGTCGCGCGGTTGCGGTAGACCGGTGATTGCAGGATTGCCCATCCGTTGGGTTTCAGCACTCTTCTCAGTTCCCGCATGGCGGCAGAGTCATCCGGAATGTGTTCGAGTACGTGGTAGCAGAGGATGCAGTCGAAGGAATCGTCTGGAAACGTAAGATCGGTGATATCCATGCGCATCATAGCGACGGGCGATGCAAGGTCGATGCTGATGTACGCAAGATGCGGCATCGCTCGCAGGGCTTTTTGCAGGAAAGGCTCGGGGGCGACATGAAGAACTTTCTGATGGTCGACAAATAGTCGTGTCTGCGATTGGAGGAAAAGCCAGAGAAGTCTGTGTCGCTCGAGACAGCCGCACCGCGGGCACCGGGCGTTCAATCGTTGGATGATGCCGAAAGGCAGGAATTTCTCGAAAGAGCTTCCGCAGCAGGGGCAGTGGCACAGCATGTCATTTCGTTGAGGGGGGGATGCAATCTGTGTATGTAGAGGGAGAGCCATAGGAGAAAGGCTGTGTGGCGGAGAGGGAGGGATTCGAACCCTCGATACGGATTGAAGCCCGTATACCACATTAGCAGTGTGGCGCTTTCGACCACTCAGCCACCTCTCCGCGACAGTCGGAGTATACGGAATGAGCCGCGCAAGTGCCAGAAGCTCCCGGCGGCGTTATGGGTTTTTGCTCGGGCGCAGTTTCTTAGGGAACCTGAAAATGGCGCGAATTGTCACAATGAGTTCGTCGAACTGCGGCAATTCGCCGCATGCCATGGTTCGACGAACTCACCATGAGATGCTTTCAACGTTTTTCAGAGGTTCCTTAGGTTATCGATTCCTTTGCCACCTTTGCCCGGTGGCAAAGGTGGCGCCCCGCCCGTACCGAACGTCGGTACGTTCGGGCGGGCAAAACGCCGGCGCGCCAGAGCTCCTCCACTCGGTCCTGTGCCTCCTCGTTGACCTCTCCTAAGGATTCGGGGTCGACTCGTCGGCGCACCTTCGGTGTTACAGGGCCTTCCCCTTCATCCCCCGTGGTGCACCATCCCACTCTTCCCTTCATCTGGATGAAAATCAGTGCAGCACGAACAACGTCGGATCGACGCCGTATTGCGTGGAAACTTGGAGAGCACCTTCGTTCAGATTGAACGTCTTCTCGATGACGTCGAGAATCGTGGATCGCACGATGATGCACCCCATGCTTCCGTAACGTGGTGCGAGTGCGAACATCTCGTCTTCATGGGCATACTCGTGGAATCCATAAGGGGTCTTCTCTCCTTGAGAGGACAAACGGAGGAAGCGCCCGCTTGGTCCGAAAGTGATGCGGTCCCACTTGATTTCACGCGACGTCATCGTCCATGTGCGTGCAGGTGTGGTCGCATCGTAGGTCCGCCCGATGTAACGAACGATTTTTCTCTTTCCTGTTACGACCGGGAAGGGGAGGTAGCCCCCATTGGGATGAACGAGATACCCTTCATTTTCTCTCGTGTCGACAAGGATGTGGTCACCCATTTGCGGCTGCCAATCGGCGATGGATATCGCTTGGACGAGTGGAGAGGTTGAGAGAGCAGTTGTGCTCAGGAGTATGCCGAGAATAGCGGTTGCTCCGTTAAACAAAGCGTAATACTTTAGCACTGTTTTTTTTGTAGTCAACCCTCCGGAAAGCTTCAGAATGGTGAAATACGATGAATAACTTTTGTATACAGCAATACGCAGGGGTGTTGCCGGCAAGAGCGATTGATTGCAGAGAGTGCGCTGCTGCCTACAATACACGGGTGTTTCATCATACGTCGGTCCTTCACACCGCGGTTTTGACACTGCTTGCTCCGAAGAGGGGTGAGACGGTTCTTGATGTTACGCTCGGACTCGGGGGACACGCGAAAAGCTTCCTCGATGCTATCGGTCCGTCAGGGTATTTGTTTGGTTTGGATGCGGATCAGGAGAATCTTGTCGAAGCGGGACGGATACTTGCGAAAGGCGCTTCACAGATGGATCTGAGACACGGCAATTTCCGGGATCTTCCATCGTTCGGATTTTCGTCGGTCGACATCCTGTTTGCGGATCTGGGCTTAAGCTCTCCGCACATCGATGATCCTGCGCGGGGATTTTCTTTCCGAAGTGACTCAGCGCTCGATCTTCGTTTCGACAGAACAACAGGGATGGCCGCCGCGCGATTGATTGCGATCTCGACGGAGCATGAGCTTGCTGAAGTGCTGCGTCAGTACGGGGAAGTTCCGAGTGCACACTTACTTGCTCAAGCAATGAAGGAAAGCGAGATCGCGACGACGGTACAACTGAAGAAGTGCGTGGAACGCGTGAGGGGATACAGAGCTCCCGCAGAGCTCCCACGCGTCTTCCAGGCTTTGCGCATTGCTGTGAACGATGAACTGGGTGCGCTTCAAATTTTGCTTCAGGAAGGTCCGAAGCTCCTCAACCCGGGTGGCCGCATGGGAGTGATCAGCTACCACTCGCTTGAGGATCGTCTGGTGAAGGATGCGTTCCGCGCACTCGCGACGCCTCAGAAAGATCCGACGACGGGGGCCATCCGCACACAAGCTCCGTTTACTCTGATCACGAAGAAACCCGTGCGTCCTGAAGCGTCGGAAATTGCTGCCAATGTCAGAGCTCGCAGTGCCAAATTCCGTGTCCTTCAGCATCGATTGCATTGATCAACTATCCCCTCATTCACATTCTGCTATAGTACCGTGTAACGAAGAACGTGCTCACCCTCTCAACTCCATCGGCTATTCCCCAACGTGCATCGCTCGGTCGGCTCGTGAATCAGAGCACGATGCTTCTGATGGTGTCCATCGGTACGATCATCTTGATCCTCGCATTGCTGATCCTCTTTCACCAGAATGCAACTGCGACGAAAGGCTATATGTTGCGCACACTTGAACGCGAACGGTCGGCACTCATGCTTGAGGAGGAAGTACTCAAGATGCAGGTTGCCGATGCACAGGCTCTCGATCGTCTGGAAGAGGATAAGCAGGTTCAGGCGATGGTTACGATCCGTTACCCCCTCTACATGCAGGGGGATACGACCGTGGCGGCGACGGAAAAACAATAACAGTGAAATGACTTCTATTTTGTCATCAAAGATATTCAGGATGAGATAATATATCAAAACAATGAATATCTCATTTTGACAATGTCATCCCCAAGCCGGAAAGTGGGAAAAGTGCTAAAATAACAGGAAATGTACACACATTCCGCCACGCGCTTGAGCGTC
Organism: Candidatus Peribacteraceae bacterium; assembly: GCA_028711445.1. Lineage (GTDB taxonomy): Bacteria > Patescibacteriota > Gracilibacteria > Peribacterales > Peribacteraceae > UBA9631. Next base: position 88,176 of record JAQTSD010000001.1, on the reverse strand, counting down.
CTCGCTGCGACGGTCATCTCGCTGCTGACAGTGGCTGTCCGGATGGGTGCGGTACCCAGTGGCCAGCATCTGCGGGCGGAACTCACGTGCATCGGCAAACCTTACGGTTCTCCGGGCTGTCCTCTCAAGAGTCAGATGACTCAGACGACGACGCAGGAGCAGACGGTCTCTCTGAGCTGCGGGAACGGAGCGATTGATTCAGGGGAACAGTGTGATCTGGGGCGATTCAATGGCATCAGCAACTGCTCACGTCAGTGTAAGTTGCTGTACTGCGGAGACGGCGTCGTTACACCTGCAATCAGCGAGGAGTGCGAGCCGGAAACACAGGAGATCTACGTAACCGACAAGACGACGGGTGAGCTTACGACGGAGGTACAGTTCGTCACACGAACTTGCGGCACGTACTGCCAGCCTCCCACATGCACCGAGAAAGGCGAATGTACTGGCGGGTGCAAGCTCCAGTTCCTCGAGAAGTGCGGTACGTCAAGTGCGGCGCCAGTCACGGTTATTGTGCAGTCAGCGGAACTTGCAGAACAATCGGCGCTCGCTGCCGCAGGAACATCGCAAGCGGCACTCTATCATCCGGCTGCGCAGCCGGTGACTGTGCAACAGAGCTCGGCGCCCCTTGTTGCAACATACACGCCGCCGGTCTTCACTGCGCCAACAGCACAGACGAGTCCGTCTCCTGCGATAGCGACATCATCTGCCCTACCACAGCAGGTCTCCGCTCCGATGCCTACGGTCGGAGGTGCATCGTCTGCACCGCCGCAAATCGCATATGTTCCGACGCAGGCAGCCGTGTGCGGGAACGGAGTCATTGAACGCGGCGAGAGTTGTGACGATGCAAACCGCGTGAATGGCGACGGATGTTCGAGTGCCTGTACCACGGAAACGGGGTGGTCGTGCGTCGGAGAACCGAGTCGTTGTCTGCCGACATGCGGGGACGGGATCGTTCGCGGGACGGAACAGTGTGACGACGGCAATACGGTGACGGGGGATGGTTGCATGAGTACGTGCAAATTTGAGCGTGGCTTCACGTGCGTTGGTCAACCAAGCAAGTGCGCACCGGTGTGCGGTGATGGCGTGATCATGAGTTCCGAACAGTGCGATGATGGAAACAAAGTCGGAGGCGATGGTTGCGCATCTGCGTGTACGCCCGAACAGGGATGGGGTTGCAACGGTGAGCCGAGTGCCTGTCGACCTACCTGTGGCGACGGGCTTCTCAAGGGCGTCGAGCAGTGTGATGACGGCAATAGTGGAAATGGGGACGGATGTTCGTCTGCCTGCGTGCCGGAAGCTGGGTACCTATGTACCGGTCAGCCGAGCAAGTGCGCTGCGACATGCGGGGATGGCATCAAAGCCGGTGCGGAAGAGTGCGATCTGGGGGCGGCACAGAACGGCAGTCTCGGATCCGCTTGCACCAAGGAGTGTCGATTACCGATGTGCGGCGATGGCGTAACGCAAACCGGCGAGGAATGTGATGACGGGACGAACAATGCAGATCGACCGGGAGCACACTGCCGTGCCCACTGCACGCTTGCGCGCTGTGGAGATGGAATCGGAGATCCCGGTGAGGAGTGCGATGATGGGAATGTGATGGATACGGATGCCTGTACGACTACCTGCAAGTTCCCGCGTTGCGGTGATGGGTTCATCCAGATAGGGGAAGAGTGTGATGACGGAAATAAAAATACGTTCGATGACTGTCCCCTTGATTGCCTGCTCCCCGTATGCGGGGACGGCGTGCGCGAAGGGCACGAGCAGTGCGATGACGGCAATCTCGTCGATGGAGATGATTGTCCAAATACCTGTCGCCTGCCCGTATGCGGAAACGGGATGCTCGAAGGTCGTGAGGAGTGCGATGACGGCAATGCTGTCGATGGAGATGCCTGCTCCGAGAAGTGTCTCAAAGAATCGGTTTGTGGCAATACAATCGTAGAGGAGGGTGAGGAATGTGACGGGGGCAAAGAGTGCGACACATCCTGTCATCGCGTGACATTTCTCATGACGAATAGAGGCAAGGCCGCGGTTGGCGGAGGTGCGGCGACGGGAACCCTCCTCGTGCTCCTGCTCTGGAAGAGATTCTGGGGACTTGTGAGGCGTTTGCTCAGGAAAGGCGGCGGTGGCAGTGGGGGGATCGGAGGAGGCTCTCTTCCTTCGGCAGGCGGAGCCGTATCTTTGGACGACATCCCGCTCGATGAACTGGAGATGCCGTGGCACAGATGGCAATGACAGCATGGAGAGGAAAACCTGCAGTTTTCCCTCCATGAGCCTCCTTTTCCCTTCATGGTGGCGCTCCAGACAGTCTCGAGCCTGTCGAGAGGCTGCCTTCGCGCATTACTTATGGTGCGTGAGCGGAGCTTAAGCTCCGCTCACGCACTCAAAAGATTCGCGTTGCGCGGGTCTCGCGGGTTCCCGCACATAAGCGACTCCGAAGAGAAGGTTCCCTTTCATGCTAAGGTTCTCGTCTGCACACTTTGCACCGGTGCATCCTTCGTCTGCATGTCGGAGAGAAGAACGACATTTTGGCCCGAGGAAACGGTTCCCGATTCGACAGCGGCACGCATACCTTCGTGTACCGTGGACTCCGGATCGGAGAATGGGATGACGAGTGGTAAGACGCCGTAGGACAGGCAGAGCTTGTATTGGGTGGATGTGCTGTTCGTCAGCGCGATGACCGGAACATTCGGCCGGAACTTGCTCACTTCCCGCGCTGTTTGACCACTCTTCGTGAAAACGAGCAGCGCAGTCGCATTGGTGGCGAAGGCAAGGGAGACTGCGGCTTCTGCGCGTGCTTCGCGGTCATTACGCACGCCGACAACCGGGGAGAGAGGGAAGCGTTGGAGGTAGCTTTCCGTTTTCCTGAGGATGCGATCCATCGCTTCCACAGCCTTGAACGGATACTTGCCGTTGGCGGTCTCGCCCGAGAGCATCGTTGCATCGGAGCGGGTCATCGCCGCGTGGGCGACATCGGTGACTTCCGCACGCGTGGGAGAGGGATGCTCGATCATGCTCTCCAGCATATGAGTGGCCACGATGACGGGGACACCCGCGTCATGACAGCGCGAAACGATTTCATCTTGAATGGAAGGAAGATCTTCAAAAGGGAGATCGGATCCCAAATCGCCGCGCGCCACCATGATCCCGTCGGAGACTGCAATGATCTCTGCGATATTGGCGACTGCCTGTTTGGTCTCGATCTTCGTGATGATCCGCGCCGCACTCTTATGCTTCGTGAGAAAATCACGTACCTCTTGGATCTCCTCCGCCCTGCGAATGAATGAAAGTGAGAAGTAATCCACGTCCTGCTCCGCGCCGAAGGCGATATCATCCCAATCCTGCTGCGTGAGAGAGGGGAGGTCGATGTCCGCGCCGGGGAGCGTGATGTGGCGGCGGCTGCCGATCTGTCCTTCGTTCTGAGAACGTGCAGTGACGGTGCCGTCATCATTGATCTTTACGATATCGAAGATCATTTCCCCGTTGTCGAGGAGGATGCGGTTCGTCTCACGAACATCCTGCGAAAATCCGCTGTAGTTTACGGAGATCACCGTGCGCTTCTCATTCTCCAAGCGGTTCGGGGAAAAGATCACCTCCTGACCTTTCGTGATGGGAAGAGGGTGCTCCACTTCGCCGGTGCGGATTTCGGCACCCTTCGTGTCGAACATAATGGAGATGGTGAGACTCTCCTTGCGTAACGTGCGGATGATCTCAAGCATCTTCAGACGGTCTTCGCGCTTGCCATGCGAGAGGTTGATGCGGGCGACGTTCATCCCGGCCTTCGCGAGCTCGTGAATATCCTCGAGGGTTGTGCTCGAGGGTCCGAGAGTGCAGACGATCTTGGTTCGCCGCATGGTGGGGACTATATCAGGTGTTTTGCGCATCTGCCAGCGAAATATCAGTACTGATTATTATATCATATATTGGTAATATAGTAAATATCTCCCGGGGGTCAGGAAGCCGAAAAAATGGTATAATTTACTGATTCTCATGCCAAAAACCCACAATCCCTATCCGGCCATCTTCACGGGCACTCTCTGTCTCATAGTGACAGTCATATTTGGCTTACAGATGCAGCAGTGGCAGCTTCCGTGGATCGAAAGCGTGAAAGCAGGCGCACCAGTTTGCGGGAACGGAGAGATCGAAACCGGGGAAGCATGCGATGATGAAAATACCACGGGCGGTGACGGCTGCTCCGCCACCTGTACCGTGGAATCCGGTTACTCCTGTGAGACAAGCTGCCCTGCTACGGGGTTTGCCGATACCATCACCTATGCCCCGCGTCTTCTGTGGCTCGATGACACACATGTACTTGCGGTGTATGAGGAGACTGGCACCCAAGCGTTGAAGGCGGCTGTGGGAACGGTGAGCGGCGATTCGATCACATTCGCATCGGCAAATACGATTGGGAGTTCCGCGAACGGCTCGCCGGGTCTCCAGGCGGTGAAAGTAGACACCAATACGGTCGTCATCTTCTTCTCCACGAGTGCCGGTTTGCCTGCGGCCATGCAAGTACTCACGATCAGCGGAGACACCGTTACCGGATCGACCGCATCGGATCTCGACAACACTTCTATGCTCAATCTCTTCGCGCTCGAAGCACTCTCCACCACCAAGGTAGTCGGGTTGTATAAAGATTCGAGTGTGCTCTACTCCATCATTGGTGATATCCAGCCGGACAAATCCATCGTCTTGGGCACGCCGCAGGCATCATCGGGCGGATATACGTCCGCGGATCTTGCCATCGTATCGTCCACACAATTCGTTGTGATTGCTCACACTCCGAGTGCTCTGTCCATCAATGTATTTACAGGAAATGTGAGTGGGAATGCCATCACGTACGGTGCGCCGTACTCGTTCGCGGGCGAGGCCACGGACTCGTGGGTCACCACTGCCGTCGAATCGAGCAAGGTAGCACTCGTCTACATGTACGGCGGACAGGTGAAAGCGCGCATCGGGACAGTGAGTGGAACGAACTTCCTCTCCAATGACGCGGTCACGATCTCCACGCCATCCAACTCCAATCCGCTGCACATCAGGACAATCGACAGCGGCACGACGTATACCTACCTCCTGTCGTGGTACGACACGGTTGCTGACAGCGCGCACAGCATCCTGTGTTCTCGTGTTGCAGGCGATACTCAATTGGATTGTGACAGTTCGAACTCAAATGTGACCTACTCCCTCACCGACCTCGTGGGTGTCTCAATCGCCGAACCGGACGTCTACGGAACGAATGACTTTGTGTTTGCGCACACCGAAGGCGCGGGGACATGGTGCGCCCTCGTCGGCAATGCCGATCCTGTCCACTATTGTCGCTCTACATGCACACCCACGACTCCGATTTTGAACCAGCTGCACTATCAGTGGCGGGACGATACGACCGATCTGAACGCGGTGGGGGGGTGGGGTGTGGCGGATGAGGATATCCCGGTGATCAGCGGCTACGCGCCGAGGAGACTGCGTATCGAAGTGGCGAATACGGGTGCTGCTCAGAGTGCGGCGAAGGAATACGTGTTGCAATTCGGTACGACCTCTAATGGTACGTGCACGGACGTCGACGATTGGGCTGCGGTACCCGATGTGGAGACGGAGGGCACCTTCTACATGAAAGACTCGACGCACATCGATCCCACGAGCCAGGCACTCACAGCATCTCAGCTCACCAACGGCGAAAGCTATACGTTTGTGAACGGAAGAGGTATGGATACGGCGAACAACGGCGGTTCCATCGGTCCGATTGGTGCGGATGGGTACACGGAAATTGAGTACAGCATTCAGGGAGAGGCGATGCTCCCGATTGCGCAATACTGCTTCCGCCTTATCGATGGCAACACGTTGGAATCGCTTGATACCTATACGCGGTATCCGCGCTGGAATGTGGTGGGGATGCCGGGAGGAATGGAAGGGCAGATGCACTATCGCTGGCGAGATGACTCGACCGATCTGAATACGTCCGGCGGGTGGGTCGCCGCGGAAGACACGCCTGCCGATGGAGTACTCACGGCTGGTCAGCAGTATCGCTTGCGCTTAGGGGTATGGAATATCGGGGGAGCGGCGATGGAATCACCGGGAGCCTTCCAGATCCACTACGCCTCCAAGGTGACGACGTGCGGTGCGGTATCTTCGTGGACAACGGTTCCCAATCCGGGTATCGCAACAACGGAGGCGTTTGAGATGGTGGATTCCGCAAAAATTACCAATGATGAGCAGGAGATAACGAGCTCACTGCTCACTCCTCCCAACGCATTTCTCAATGGCACAGCGTACGAAACGACGAACATTACACGTTACACCGGTCTCGGCGAAGGATATTCCGGTACGGAAATTGAGTATAGTATACATGTCACAGACGCTGCTACAGCAGGAGATTACTGCTTCCGCGTTCTCGATATACTGAACACGGAGGAGTTCGTCTACTTCACGCACCATGCGGAGATAACGCTCGCTACTCCAGCTGAAACTTGCGGTGATGGAGCGGTCGAAGGAGCGGAAGAGTGCGATGACGGCGATACGGATGCGGGCGACGGATGCAGCGCCACCTGTACGGTCGAAACCGGATACTCCTGTGCAGGTGAACCGAGTGTGTGCACGGTAGTGTGCGGCGACGGACTCATCGTCGGTTCCGAAGCTTGCGATGACAGTAACGTGACCGCCGGTGACGGCTGCAGCGCCACCTGTACGGTCGAGAGTGGCTATTCCTGCGCAGGCGAACCGAGTGTTTGCTCTTTCTTGTGCGGCAATGGAACGCTCGATGGTGCGGAGGCCTGCGATGATGATAACGTGACCGCCGGTGACGGCTGCTCCGCGACCTGTACCGTCGAGAGGGGCTTCACCTGTACGGGGACGCCGAGCTCGTGTACCACGCGATGTGGGGATTCCATCGTCGCCGGGGCGGAAGAGTGCGACCCGCCGGGATCGGCGACGTGCACGGACATGTGTCTGTTCCGTACGGCGGGAGGTGGCGGTGGAGCGGCGACAACCGGAGATACGGCGGCGCAGAACCAGCAGAAGCAGGATGCTGGTGCGGCGGCGGGAACCGCAACGCCTGCCAAGCAGGTCATTCTTTGTGGCAACGGTATTCTCGATCCGCTCGAGGAATGTGACGAAGGGAACCTGAACGAATTGCTCCCGTGCTCGAGCAAGTGCAAGAAGCTCTTCTGCGGGGACGGAGAGATCTCCTACAAGATCGGCGAAGAGTGCGAACCAGAATCCTACACGGAGTATGGCGAGACGATGTATCGGCCGCTACCTTCCTGCAGCGAAGATCCGCAGGCGACTTTCTGCGCCCCGCCGGGCAGTGCCTACAAGGAATGTGTTCTTACATCCATTCCTGCGTGCAAAACCGAAGGCAAGGAAAAGGGAATGGAGATTCCTTTTGCCAGCTTCGAAGAACAAGCTTTCTGCGGCAACGGTCGCAAGGATGACGCGGAGCAATGTGACTTCGGTGGCCTCTGCGTCGGTGGGCGCTACGACGGCGCGCTCTGGCGCGACCGTTCGGCGGCGCTGCTCTGTCGCGGGCAGGGCGGGATGACCGTATCTCGCTCGGGTGATGGATGTACCTCCCAGTGTCGTTTCGAGTTCTGCGGCGACGGATTCCTTCTCTCAGATGAGCAGTGCGACAACGGAAGCGTCTGCGCGGAGGATCACAGCCGCGCATGCAGAACGAGTGCAGACTGCGACGGTGGAACGTGCCTCTACAATACCGAAGTAAATCCTGCGTGTACGAAGAGCTGCATGCTGTGCGCCGGACGGTACGACGCAATGATCGATCTGTCGGCGCTTCCGGAAGGCGATCATACCCTGAAGGTCAAAGTGACGAATCCATGCGATATCTCCACGCTAGCGGAGGCGCACTTCTCCCTCATCATCGGCATCTCGGCGATCTCGCGTGAAGGAGACCCGATCCCCGGACTCGCTTCCCGGCCGCCGAAGGAACTCTCCTCCTTCGTGAATGGTATGCAACCTTTCAGAGTCTCGATGACAGTGGACAAGAAAAAATATGCGAAGGGGATGGATACGCGAGCCCGCGTGACGCTCATCGTGACGGATGCAGATGGACACTACGTGCCGGGACTCACCGCCGACTCTTTCGTTCTCGCACTCGACGGGCGCAAGGCTGTAGGAGTTTCCGTCGCGGAGACCAAATCAATCGATTGCACGAATGCCGATGGTGCTGTCCGTCTGCAACGGCAGTACCTCTGCTCTCCTCCTGCTCCTTGATGCATTGATCTCATGAAACAAGCATACAGCCCCTATCCGGCCATCTTCACGGGAACGCTCTGCCTCATGGCAACGCTCGTATTGGGCATGCGTTTGCAGGAGTGGAAGTTTTCGTGGATTGAACCGGTGCAGGCAGCAACCTGTGGGAACGGAGAGATCGAAACGGGGGAAGCATGCGATGATGGAAATACCACGGGCGGCGACGGCTGCTCAGCTACTTGTACCGTGGAATCCGGTTACTCCTGTACGGAAGGCTGCCCCGGTACGGCATTTACTGACACGATCAGTAACAATCCGCGTCTCTTGTGGCTCGATGCCACGCGGGTTCTCGCCTTGTACCAGGAAACCGGTACGAATACGCTGAAAGCTGTCGTGGGGACCGTGAGCGGAGACACGATCACATTCGCTGCGGTCAATAGTCTTGGATCAGTGAATGATTCATTGCCCGGACTTCAGGCGGTGAAGGTTGACACGGACAGAGTGGTTCTCTTCGTTACGTACGAAGACAGTGTGACTGTGGTCATGCGGGTGTTGACGATAAGTGGTAACACCGTAACGACTGAGGCACCCGCACAGATAATCCTCATTAACCCGCATGAATTGTTCGCACTCGAAGCGCTCTCCACGACCAAAGTGGTCGGCATGTACAAGGATTCGGTTGGTTGGGTGTACTCCGTCATCGGTGATATCCAGCCGGACAAATCCATCGTCTTGGGGACGCCGGTTCGTTGGGAGGCGAGCTCGATGTTTGATACAGGAGATCTCGCGGTTATTTCCGCCACTCAATTTGTCGTCATCGGCAACAGCTTGATGGGTAATGAGATCCTTGCGGCTACAGGAAATGTGAGCGGTAATGTCATCACCTACGGAGCAACAACGACACTGAATTCGGGGGTGTCGGCAATGCAAGTCTCCGTTGCGGTCGAGTCGGGCTACATCGCGTTTGTCTACTATCTCATCGAGGTGTGGTCGCGCATCGGAACCGTGAGCGGAACGGATATCACTCTCGGTGATGCCACGATGATCACCGGCGCCCAAAATGTCTCTGCTCTGCACATCCGGACGATTAATAGCAATGTATCCTATGAATACCTGTTATCGTGGTACGACGCGAGTGCCGACAGCGCACGCAGCGCAATGTGCTTCCGCGTCAATAGCGATACGCAGCTCAACTGTGACAGTCCGGACACCAAGGTCACCTATTCTCTCACCGACCTCGTGGGTGTCTCCATCGCCGAACCGGACGTTTACGGAACGAATGACTTCGTCTTCGCGCACACCGAAGGTGCGGGGACGTGGAACGCCCTCGTCGGCAACGCAGATCCGATTCACTACTGCCGCTCCATATGCGTGAGCATCACCTGCGGCGACGGGTACATGGATGCGGGGGAAGACTGTGATGACGGCAATCTGGTTGCAGGAGACGGCTGCGACGGGACATGTACTATCGAGTCCGGCTACAGTTGCGTGGACGGTTGCCCGGCGGCCCTCTTCGCGGATGCCGACGGTGGTAACGTACCGGAACTTGTTTGGATCGATTCTTCGCATGTCCTCGCCGTGTGGGAGGAAGATGGAACAACCACTCTGAAGGCTGCCGTGGGGACGGTGAGCGGCCACTCCATCACCTTCGCATCGGCCAATACGATTCAGGCGACTACGACGACTAGCCAGGGGCTGCAGGCCGTCAAAGTCGATGCCAACAAAGTGGTGATTGCGTACAGCATGGTGGATGGGGTCGTGAAGACCTGGCTCCAGGTTCTCACGATCAGCGGCAATACCGTGACCGGGGCTACCGCGGTTTCCCTCGGTCCTACATCATCCATCTTTTCTCTCGAATCTCTCTCCACGTCGAAAGTGGTCATTCTCTATGGACAAGCTACGCTTTATCTCTTTTCGAGAATCGGAGATATCCAGCCGGATAACACCATCGTGCTCGGCAGCGCGGCGCAGTTTTCTGAAGGCAATATAATCGATGCTGATGCGGCGGTCATCTCATCGACGCAGTTTGCCGTGATTGCAGCCAACATGAACGATGCGCTCCTCTGGAGGTTCACCGGGAATGTCTCGGGGAATGAGATCACCTACGGCACGGAGGCAAGCGCGAGTGAAGCGGCGCTTTCCGTGAGCGTTGCCTACGAGGGGGAGAGGCTGGCAATCATTAGTAATATAGGTAGCAGTGTGTTCTCATACATCGGGGCGGTGAGTGGAACGGATATCACTCTCCTCAGTCCTGAGCAAGCAGTCTCTGAGCTCGATGGTGCCAGTATGGTGCATATCCGCGCGGTCAGCGATGATGCGACCTATCAGTACGTCGTAGCATGGTACGAATCGTCCACCTTAAAATCACGTAGTATGTTGTGCAGCCGTATCGATGGAGATACGAAACTCTCCTGTGATACGGACACAAATATCATTTATTCGCTTGCTGATTCCACCTACTCTGCAATCGAGCCGGATGTTTCCTCAGAAAACGAAATCGTCTTTGCGTACCAGGTGAGCGGAACCGAGTGGTATGCGGTTCACGGGAGTTCAACGCCGGTCTTCTACTGCGGCAGCGAATGTACATCCGATGAGATATGCGGCAACGGAGCGCTGGAGGGAAGCGAGGAATGTGACGATGGTGATACGGATGCGGGCGACGGATGCAGCGCCACCTGTACGGTCGAAACCGGATACTCCTGCGCAGGTGAACCGAGTGTTTGCACGTTAACATGCGGCAACGGCGTCATAGACGGCGTGGAAGAATGCGATGATGATAATGTGACAGCGGGAGATGGCTGCTCCGCTTCTTGTATGGTGGAGAGCGGTTATGCCTGTGACGGAACTCCAAGTACGTGTACGCCCGTCTGCGGAGACGGATTGCTGAAGGGTTCCGAAGCCTGTGATGATAACAATGTGGCCGCTGATGACGGGTGCTCCGCCACCTGCACGGTGGAAAGCGGCTTCACCTGCTCCGGGACGCCGAGCTCGTGTGCCACGCGCTGTGGCGACTCAATTGTCGCCGGAGCAGAAGAGTGTGAGCCGCCGGGAACGGGGGCATGCACGGACATGTGTCTGTTCCGTACGGCGGGTGGAGGTGGCGGTACTGCTGCCGCAACAGCGGGCGGATCTGCCGCAACAGCTGCGCCGACTGCCCCCATCACGCCGCCGAAGCCGTCGGCTGTCTGTGGAAATGGTGTCGTGGAAACCGGCGAGCAGTGTGATTTCGGGAACTTAAACGAACTGATGCCGTGTTCGAAGCAGTGTAAGAAGCTCTTCTGCGGAGACGGCATCATCTCTTACAAGATCGGTGAGGAGTGTGAGCCGGAGAAGGTTGTCGACGAATACGGAAACACGATGTACGGGCAGTTGCCTCCTTGCAGCGCTGATCCGCGTGCGACCTTCTGTCCGCCACCGGGAAGTGGTTATAGCGAGTGTGTGCTCACGGAATTGCCCTTGTGCGGGAAAGAAACAGTCGAGAAGGAAACGATTCCATTCGCACGCATGGAGGAGGAGACCGCGTACTGCGGCAACGGACGCAAAGATGACAACGAACAGTGCGATTTCGGAGGTCTGTGTGTCGGCGGTCGATACGATGGTGCAACGTGGAAGGATCGCGCAGCTTCACTCCTCTGTCGCGGGCAGGGCGGTATGTCCATCCCGCGCTCAGGAGATGATTGCTCCGCACAGTGCCGATTCGAGTTTTGCGGAGACGGGCTTTTGATGGGACGTGAACAGTGTGACAATGGCAGTTACTGTTCGGGTGATCAACGGCGCGCCTGCAGGACAAACGACGACTGCGCAGGTGGTTCTTGTCTCTACAACATCGAAGCCAATCTGCTTTGTACGAAGAGTTGCACGCTCTGTGCCGGTCGCTACGAAGCCAACATTGACATCGCTTCGGTGACGGAAGGGAAGCACCCGCTCAAGCTGAAAGTAACGAATCCATGCGGTGTCGTCACGCTCGTCGAAACACACTTCACCTCACTCTATGGATTGAGTCCGCTTCACGAAGAAGACCCTGTTCCTGGTCTTTCCCATCGACCGCCGCAAGATTTCGCCACTGAAGCTGACGGATCCAAGCCATTTACAGTCATGGTGCAGATGGATCGCAGGAATTATTTGAGCAGCATCGATACTACTGCGCATGTGACTATCATAGTGACGGATGCGGAAGGCCGCTTCGTCCCCGGCTTGAAGCCGGATGCCTTCGTGCTCGCACTCGATGGTCGGAAGTTGATCGCACGCGTGACGGAGTCGCAAGGCCCCGAGTGTGCGTCCGTTCCGGCGTCGACGCGCGCGCAACGAGCGTACCGTTGTGATACAAGTGCACCTGTAACCACTTCCACTCCCTGATGGCAAACCGTCATGCCATGATCGGCATCCTTGCAGCAGGCATGTTCCTGACCGCTGCGGCGTTCGTCTGGCATCCCTTTACGGCTGCTGTCTTGGATGTGGGAATCACCGAGAGCGGGGCGCTTCTTCCTACGGAGACGGGGTCGATTATTTCCGGCATGGTGTACCGTGAAGACGGTCTCACGCCCGCAGGGCAGGGGATCAAGGTGGCGGTGAGCGTACAGGGTGAGACGACTTCCGTGCGGTCCGTCACGGACACGAGCAGTCGCTTTGTTCTTCAGGTACCCCTTTTACCCAAGAGCGCCATCCTCACGATTTACATCGAGGAGATGGCTGAGAAGGCCGTGACAGTCGCCTCCGCTTCCGCCGATCTTTCCACGATGAATCTCATCGTGCAGAAGATGATCGTCATGAGTCCGGACGAGCAGCATTCGGTCACGAGTGCCGATCTCACGCTTGCCGCACGCAATGGTGGCGTTCCCAATCAGGATATCGATACGATTTTCTCTCCGAAGGCTGCAAGCATCGAGGTTCACGATCCTTACACACTCTTCGTGCCTGTTGGGAGTGCTCTTGAGCTTGCAGGTCCTCTCAAGGCTGCAAATATCACTCTTGCGGGAACCCTGCTCCAGGGAGAAGGAGAGATCACTGTCGAAGATCTTTACCGTCAGACAGGTGGATTCTTCAGGGCGGGCAAGCTCGTAACTTTTGCAGGTGATTTTACGCTGGATGGCGGCACATTCGAAGGTGGAGACGCGACGGTGAAAATGACAAACGATTTTCTTGGTATGTTTTCCATCAATGGGGGAGTGTTCTCCGCGCCGACAATGTTGCTCATGAGCCACACGTGGATTCAAACCGGAGGTTCCTTCAAGTGCAACGAGGGTACGGTGAGTTTCGACGGGACGTCGCACATTATCGACGTTGGCGGCGCCCTCACGTTCTACGATCTCATTGTAAATAAAGTGCACGGCAGCAATCTCGACATAGCGGCGGGTAACGATCTCGTCGTCCTCAATACACTTTCGCTCACAGATGGTTACATTAACGGCGGATCGCTGACTGTCCGTGGAGGCCTCAATCATTCGGCAGAATTCGATGGGGGAACGGCACTCATCCGGGTTGAAGGGACTGCTCCGCGCGACATCGTACTCGCGGGCGGAGGCAGTCTACCGCGCATGTCGTTCAATGCGCCCGGCAGTACCATTCGCGCATCGGACAGCGGATCGCAAGCTGTGCAAATTCTCGGAGAGTTCAGTTTGCTTAATGGAACCTTTCTTGTCGAGAGTGGCAATGTGCAGTTTTTCCCCACGGCGCCCTTTGCCGTCTCCGGTGGTCAGTTCATCGCATCGGGAAGCGGCAACACCATCCTTTTCGAGGCCCCTGTTCGTCTCGAGAAGGGATCCATGAGTTTCACGGGCGGTGCTGCGACATTCTCTTCGTCGGTGGATTTTCTTGACGGTACGCTCTCCGTCGAGGGGGGTGACCTCACATTCAATGGTATGACTACCATGATTGGCGGATCCGTCCGCGCGCTCCTCGGATCCCTCACGTTCAACTCTCTGTGGGAGATGGATGGTGGACAGGTGAATATCTACGATGCAACTGTCATCGTGAACTCCTACTTGCGCATGTTGGGGGGGATCCTAAGCGGCGGCCGGGGGTCGATGATTTTCCAAAACACGTTTAGTCTTGCAGGCGGCAGCTTCACGGCTCCGTCCGGATCCCTTACGTTTGCCGGAGATGTCACCTTTTCCGGTGGCGATTTCCACCACAATGGCGGAACAGTCATCTTCGGCGGTTTTGCACGGACACTCGATTTCGGAACGGTACGCGAGTTCAATCACGTGATCGTCCAGAAGGAAGGGCAGGAGAAATTCACCGTTGACGGCGTGGGCCTTCTCAAGGCACTTGGCAATCTGACACTCGCAAGCGGAACACTCGGTGCAGGAGGTTTCGATGTGCAGGGCAATGTCAAAATCGAGGATATGGTGGGCGGTGGATCAGGATCACTCATCTTCAGCGGTCCGAAGGAACAGACACTGACGGTGAAGCAGGAAGCAGAATTTTCCGGATCGTATTTCATCCGGAAATCAGGAGGGAAAGTCATCCTCGCCTCGCCGTTGGAGCTCCTCATGAGCGGGCAAGAAATCCGCATCCGTTCCGGGATATTCGATACGGCCGGATTTACAGTCAAGGCAGAACCTCCGATTGCGCGCATTGTTGTGGAACCGAAAGGTACGCTGCGTTGGACATTTGCGGATACCGTCTCCACGCCGGTACTCGAGGAAGGGGCCACGGTCGCGTACGCACCAGAGAGCGGAACGGGGACGATTAAGGATCTGCCCTATACCTCTCTCATTATCGAAGGAGGTCCCAATGCGTTGCTCTCGCTTCCGCAAAAGGGGTTGAAGATCGGTGGCAATTTCATCCTGCGCAGCGGTGTCTTCCAGATGACGGGACAGGAATTCATCGTGGGTGGCAACTGGATTCGTGACGGTGGTGAGTTCATCACTGGATCCGGAACGGTCGTGCTGAAAGGTCGCGTACAAGAGCTTGTCGGAAACAATACGTTTTACAACTTAAAGAAACGGGCGACGCGTACAGACGCTCCGGATACATTGGTGTTCGGCAGCGGTTCCGCGCAACGTATAGAGAACAAGTTGGAGCTTGCAGGAACCGGTTGTACTTTCCTGCGTTTGCGTTCGACAGCGAAAGGTATGCAGTGGAGGGTGGACATGACAGGGACATCGTCGCTGCTCTCTCTCGATGTCCGGGATGCGAGAGGCGAAGGTGCCGATAGCATTCCCTGTACGACGGAATGCGTGAACCGTGGCAACGCCACAAACTGGACGTTTAAGAACCAGAAGTGCACGTTCGTCGCAACCGATTGCGGCAATGGCGTACAGGAGGCGGGTGAGGATTGTGATGACGGCAACCTGCGAACGGGAGATGGCTGCTCGCCGCTGTGCAAAGCCGAAGAGGGATTCACCTGTTCAGGGAACGTTTGCAGAGCAGTTTGCGGAGATTCCCAGATCATCGGGAAGGAGACGTGCGACGATGGTAATAAGAGTCCAAATGACGGATGTTCCAGTTCCTGCGTGCAAGAGGATGGTTACATCTGTGAGGGGGAGCCCAGTATCTGTAAAACGGTGTGTGGTGACGGGCAAGCGAGCGGTAAGGAGGAGTGTGATGACGGCAATGCCGTATCGAGCGATGGTTGCAGTGCCTCTTGCATGATTGAGAACGGCTTTATTTGTTCGAAGGAACAGCCGAGTACCTGTACATCAAAGTGCGGTGACGGACTTGTAGCGACCATCGAGGAATGTGACGATGGCAATGAGACCGACGGAGATGGTTGTTCCAGTAGCTGCATGCTTGAACTTGGTTATGGATGCAGTGGAGAGCCGAGTCACTGCTCTATCGTTTGTGGTGACAGTGTCATAAACGGCAGAGAGACTTGTGACGATGGCAATGGTTTTGGTGGTGATGGTTGTTCGGCGGCGTGCACCGTCGAGACGGGGTTCGTGTGTACAGCTTCGCCTTCTGTCTGTGCACCGCTCTGCGGCGTGGGAAGATTTTCCGAGGCGGAGTGCGCGGACGGACGGCACTATCAAGTGCTCCTGGACGGGAGTCAGCAGATACCACCGGCGGATACGGCGCGGTCCGCACGGATTCTGCTACGTCTCAATGCCGATGCTACGATTGCGTATACGATCATGAACGGCCTCATGAACAATGATGAGATAGCGGTCTATGTGGGAGAAGTCGGAGAAACGGGACCGTTACGCTTCACTCTCTCTGCTGCCGGTGGTGTGACAGAGCCGCTTGCCGAAGAGCTCGTCAAGGCGCTCCAAGCAGGCGGTCTTTATGTGAATGTACCCAGCAGCCAGTTCCCGCAAGGGGAGATTCGCGGACAGATCATCCCTGTTACGAAGACGGCCCGGTCACCGTTCGCGCCGACAAGTGCAGTCGGATCCGAAGAGGCACCTTCAACTTCCGGTGTCGGCGAAATTTCCGCTGAGGGGGTGCAGCTGCCGTCGGAGGCCGTGACGGAACAAGCTGCTGCTGTCTGTGGCAATGGTATCGCGGAAGCCGGGGAAGAGTGCGATGACGGCGATCAGGATGGTACGAATGATTGTCTCCCCACTTGTCAGAAACCGTGGTGCGGTGATGGATATATCCGTGAAGGAACAGAGCAGTGTGAACCGCCGGGTATGCAGGTTCCGGATCGTTCCGATGCATCCCTTATGCGCCAGTGTGGCGAGGATTGCATGTATGCGAATGTCATCAGAAACGAAAAAGCCGAAGAGACGCCGCAGGGTTTTCTGTACAAAGGCGGGGCTATCGGTCCGCCGAAGGATTTCACTCCTGTTGCGAGAACTTCATCCGCCCCGTCTGTGACGCAGCCGACAGTCCCGGCGGGCGGGGTGCCGGCTGTGGTCGTACCCCCCGCTTCCACGGCATCCGTGGCACCACAGCAGGGGAGCAGCACGTCCGTGTCTGTTCCGGCGAGTGTGCCAGCCACGGCACAGGCGTCTTCCCGATCTGCTGTATCTGCATCGCCGACGACGAAGTCCGTTTCCTCCTCATCTATGGCACCACCGGAATCGGCTGCATCGTCCGCACCGGCTCAGCCGGTATACGTACCGAAAAAGCCCCTTTGCGGGGATGGCGTTATCGATACCGGAGAGGAGTGTGATGATGGCAATGTGAGGAATGGCGATGGATGCTCGGCATCGTGTCATCTCATCCCGGTCTTGCTCTTCTCTGTTCCGGATGTTCCGTCACTGCTCGACATGACAACAAAGCCAACCATCACTGTTCCAGCCAAATCGATCGGCATCCAGGCGCCGACGGGATCACTTCCCGTTATCATCCTCGAGACGCAGCCGGCGAGTCTGAAGCTGCTGCCGTCACTCCTTGCTTTGACGCTTCCGGTCCATGGATCTGCGTCACACGATAGCCCCAGTGCCATGGCGATTGTCACGGCAATGGCCATGGCGGTGACCTTTGTGAGCGTCCGCTTGCGGAAACGAAAAGGACCGGAGAATATTTGACAGAATTACAAAATATACGTAAATTATCCAGTCCGCACGCGTACGAATGACAGGGGATTCTGTTCGCGCCTGCGGACGGTCATTCGAACCAACGGCTTTCAGTGAAAGGAGCTAGAATTTAGCCGGATTGCGGAAGTGTGACAGGGTGTGTTACCTCTTACATAAAGGAATTGAGACATGAAGAAGAGTCTCAAACGCGGAAAATCAGTCTCGCCGAAAAGGAGGCTGGGATTGCCACGGACGCGGCAACTTCAGTTTGAGCAGTGCGAGAGCCGGTTCATGCTTTCAGCAGGAGCCGCCCTTCGCAATCACATCGTAACCGTCACAGGGACGGCTTACGACGACGTCGCCTCTGTGGTGACGCAGTACCCTGCGCAAGGAGATGCGCAGTTGGTCTTCACCGTGAATGACCGGACTGCCGTGTTCGATGCGGATGACGTGCTGCAGATTAACGTCAAGTTGGGCAACGGCAACAACCGCTGGGACGGGAGCGGCGTGGACAAGCCCCAGAATGTCCGCCTCGGGAAAGGTAACGATGTCGCGATCGGAGGGTCCCGTGGGGACTCCATCTACGGAGGATCCGGAGACGATACCCTCCGCGGAGGCGAGGGAGACGACAAGCTCTACGGACAGAATGGGGCTGACACTCTCTGCGGAGAGGACGGCAACGACCTCCTCAAAGGAGGGAATCACAGCGATCGCCTCTTCGGAGGCGAGGGAAGTGACAAGCTCTACGGAGAGAATGGCAACGACTTCCTCTCCGGAGAAGGCGGCCGCGATTTCCTTTATGGGCAGGGAGGTGCTGATGTCCTGAAGGGCGGTCCGGACCGCGATTACTTCGACGCGGGACGGAGTGGCATCACGGACACCGTTTATGGCAATTTTGCCGCATACAAGGACGGCAAGACGTGGGACAAGCACATCGATGACCGCTACGCCCGTCATCAGGACATCGTGTTCCCCGACGACACCGACCCCGGCCCGATGCCGCAGCTCCCCTCCGGTTGGACATGGAACGTGGACACCGGGGTGCTGGTCATCGATATGAACAGCGCGCCGAATGTCCACTTTCAACCCCAGCCGAACGGGTGGGATCTCCTGGTGTACTGGGACAGCACCCAGTTCAACTTCCAGGGGGTGAGGGACGTCACGATCTACGGAACCCCCGGTCCCGACACGATCAACATGACGGGCCTCAACGCCCGTCTGACGATCTACGGGAATGCCGGCAACGACGACCTGACGGGTGGCAATGGTGTCAACCTGCTCGTCGGCGGAGACGGCGATGACGTCCTGCGTCACGGCGTGGGGACAACCACGCTCGATGCCAGGGACGGCAGGCCGGCCAACGACTACCTGCCGGGATGGCGGGCTGCGTTCGACGTCGCTCTCAGGGATATGGGCGGCCCCGTGCAGGTCATCGATCAGGTCGATGATTACACGGGCAACTGCCTGTACCAGGCGACGAACGTCCGTCTCGAGGAGGTGATCTACCCCGGCG
This sequence comes from Candidatus Peribacteraceae bacterium, assembly GCA_028711445.1. Taxonomy (GTDB): domain Bacteria; phylum Patescibacteriota; class Gracilibacteria; order Peribacterales; family Peribacteraceae; genus UBA9631. The sequence goes on along the minus strand of JAQTSD010000001.1, from coordinate 69,060 downwards.
TGAACGGGTTGTTCTACAACCTGTACCTCGACGGGGTGCTGCGCACCCCGAACCCGCGGCGCGTGAATGGCAACATTCACATCCGCTATGCGGGAACTCTCGAGGTCGTCAGCGTGGATCCGCTCAATCCTTTGGCCCAGAAGATGGTGGGTCAGGGGTGGAATCTCACGAGCGAGCTGATCTCGGGTGGGGACGACCCCTACTGGGGTTGAGAGTCACTGAAAGTCGTCATCTGGCCACATGACCACTCACCGCCTGTCCCCTTCGTGGGATGGGCGGTTCTCTCATACCTTCATCACCTCTTCCTCCTTCTTCTTCATCGACTGATCGAGGGAGGCGTTCACGCTCTCTACTTCCTTCTGCAACGCATCGATGAGGGAGAAGCGAGCGTCCTCGTCCTTCTCATTCGTCTTGATCTGATCGTGGAGGGTCTGACGTTGCTGGCGGACGGAAATGCGGGCTTCTTCGGCGAGTTGGCGGACGACTTTGGTCAGTTGAGATCTCCGTTCCTCCGTCATAGAAGGCAGAACGAGGCGGATCACGCGTCCGTCATTCACGGGATTGGCTCCGAGATTGGAGGCGCGCAGTGCTTTCTCGACCGCCGCGAGGATCGAGGGATCCCACGGCTGCACGACGATGGTCTTCGCGCCGTCGATCGTGATGCCGGCAATCGTCTTCAGGGGCTGATTCTGTCCGTAGGCTTCGACGAGAACGTGTTCCACGAGCGACGCATTCGCACGGCCGGTCTGGAGCTTGGAATACTCACTGAGCAGGTGGGAGAGGACTTTCTCAAGATCCTTTTTGAAGGCGATCAGTCGTGCATCGGTCATAGAGGGATTGAGGGAAAAACGAGAAGCAGATTAACTGTGCACCAATGTTCCGATGTCCTTGCCGAGAGCCGCCTTCAGCAGGTTAGAGCGGTTCTGGAAGTTGAAGACGCGGATGGGCAATTTCTGATCCTGACACAAGCTGAAAGCCGCCTGATCCATGATATCGAGGTGCTTGCTGATCGCTTCCTGATATGAGAGGGACGCGTACTTCTTCGCGTTCTTGAACTTTCCAGGATCTTTGTCGTAGATGCCATCCACGTTCGTCGCTTTGAGAAGCACCTCGCAATTGAGCTCAAGCGCCCGCAGGGCCGCCGCGGAGTCCGTGGTGAAGTACGGATTACCCGTGCCGCCGGAACAGATGATGATGCGACCTTTCTCAAGATGCCGTAGCGCCCTTCGGCGGATGTAGGGCTCCGCCAGTTGCGGAACGTCGATAGCGCTTAAAATGCGCGTGTAGGCTCCGAGGGACTCAAGGGCGGACTGAAGACTGACGGAGTTCATGATCGTTGCAAGCATGCCCATGGCGTCGCTCGCGGTGCGCTCGATGCCGCTGTCCTTGGTGTCCCGAAATCGCCAGATGTTCCCTCCGCCGATCACGATGACGACTTGGATGCCTTCGTCGGAAACGCGCTTAATGCTCTTGGCGACGTCCAAAAGGATCAGGTGATCGAGGCCGAAGCTGCCCGCTTTCGTGAGGGCCTCGCCGGAGAGCTTCAGCATGATGCGCTTGTAGGTCATGGCTTCCATGATACCAATGGGCTCAAAGGAAAGCCACAACTCGTGTATACTATAGGTAATGCCCCGGTAGCTCAGGTGGAAGAGCAGCAGCCTTCTAAGCTGCGGGTCACAGGTTCGAATCCTGTCCGGGGTACCACTGGCGCGGAAGAAAACCGTAGCGGTTTCCTCCCGCGAACTCTCCTTCTCTTCAAGGTGTCGCTCCAGGCAAGCAGAGCTTGCCTCTGTGACAGTATTTCCGTTGGAGCAAAGCTGTTAGAATGTGCATGCAATGAAAACAGCTCGTATCGCCGTCGTCTCCTTCCCCGGCAACAATTGCGAGGTGGAATCGCTGGGTGCCGCCCGGCGGGCTGGCATGGAGGCGATATTCTTCAAGTGGAATGATTCGCGGGAGCTTCTCGGGGATGTGGACGGCTACTTTCTCGTCGGTGGGTTTGCCTACGAGGACCGCGGGCGGGCGGGGATGGTTGCAGCCCGCGATCCGCTCTTCGATTTCCTTCATGAGGAAGCAGCGCGCGGCAAGGTGATCATCGGCAACTGCAATGGTGCGCAGGTGCTCGTGGAGAGCGGGCTCATCCCTCTCGATCACGGACTCAAGATGTCGCTCGCCCGCAATGTCGTAGGTGCGCAGGCAGTGGGATTCCTCAATGAGTGGGTCTGGATCACGCCGACGGCTGGACGCGATCGCTGCGCGACGTCCGATTGGACGAGCATCATGCACTTGCCCATCGCCCATGGTGAAGGGAGGTTTACGACGAAGGATCCGGAAGTGATACGGGCCTTGAAGGAGAACAATCAGCTGGCATTTTCATACTGCGGACGTTCGGGGAAGGTATCCGAAGATCCGATCGTCACACCGAACGGCTCGATGTTCGCCATTGCGGGCATCTGTAATCCTTTTGGCAATGTCGTGGCTCTCATGCCGCATCCGGAGCGGACCGCGAACGGCGATCCGTATTTTGCTTCCATGAAGCGCTGGATCGAGGCAAAGAAGACTCCGCCTCCGGTTACGAAATCGCTTCCTGACCAGCCGTGGAAGGTTTCGAAGCGCACGGCGAAGGCGCAGGAGCTCTTCATCGGGACCATCATCACGAATAATGAAGAGCGGACGGTGGAACAGGCGCTCAAGCGCAAGATTCCGTCTCTCACGCTCACGCAGCTCAAGTATCTCGCCCCGGCTCAAGGAACTCCTGAGAGCGTCTTACGACATCTCTCACGCTTCAACCCAAACAAGGAGACGGCCATCGTCCGCAAGGACGGGGCGTTCTTCCGATGGGATACCGTTTCGAAGAAACTGCAGCTTCTGAAAGATTCGCCGTTGAAAGATTCGGTCACACTCCTTCGCAGGGACGATCCGGATACGGGAGCGACGTCACTCGGAAAGGGGAGTGAGACCGGTGTGTGCTATATCTGCCGCGGTGCTTCCGAGGAGGAAATGGCAAGACGGGAAGTCCTCGAAGTATTTGCCAATCCCCACGCGAGCACGCTGGAGCGAATGAGCTAATCCGTCAGATTCATCTCGTATTCGATCTGACCGGATTGCCAATGATCATCGATAAATTTGCGTGTTTCTTTGAATCCGACAGATTGGTAGTTCTTCTGTGCGGAGAGGAAGAACGGATGATCGCCCGTACTTACTCGAACTTTCCGAATCCCCATGTCTTTCAATCGTCGAAGAATTTCAAGCAATTGGAGCTTTCCGTATCCTTTGCCCCGAGCGGAGGGCAGGATGACATTATCCCCGATGATGCCAAGTGTCGGTCGTTTCCTTGGATCGTAGCTGCCGAGTCCGACAGGGATTCCGTTATCGACACTGATGAACGTACACCGTGCAATTTCGGGGTGAAGCATGACCTCCTGCCCGAAATCATTGTGATGTTTTGTGAGCTTCCGCCAGTCTTGTTCCGAAAGCTGCGGTTGGATCGATGCGTAGCTCTCCCGAAGCAAACGTTCAATGGTTCCGGGTTCGAAATCTGAGGGAGGCAAAAAGATGAGCACCGCTGTATTCTACGCTCGCATGGCGCGTAAGATCATTCTCTTGGCCTACAATATTCGTTCGCTGTGGAACGTGGGTTCACTCTTCCGTACCTGCGATGCGTTTAAGATCGAAAAGATCATCCTCGCGGGGTACTGCGCGACTCCGCCGCGGCGGGAGATCTCCAAGACCGCTCTGGGGGCGGAACATTCCGTATCTTGGGAATATATCCTCAAGGCCGAGAAGGCGATCGCAGCCCTGAAGGAGAAAGGCTATGTCATCGTGGCGCTCGAGCAGGCGAAGAAGGCGATCGAGCTTTCAAGTTATGAGCCACCTTCGAAGGTGTGTCTGATCGTCGGGCATGAAGTCCTCGGCGTTCCCTATGAGCTTCTTGCGCTCTGCGATGCCATCGTGCACATCTCCATGCATGGGAAGAAGGAATCGCTCAATGTCGCCGTGGCGGCAGGAATCGCCCTGCATCATTTGCGGACGTCGACAGTACGATAAACCTCCGTTACGAATGGAATATTCGCGAAGCGCGGGTCATAGCCTGTCCTGAGCCTGACGAAGGACGGGTTCCCGCGCTGGAGCGACACCTTGAAGGGAAAGAGAGCTCATGAGAGGAAACCGTCAAGGTTTCCTCTCATGCCTAAGCGACTTTCTTGAACTTCTCCCACTTGGTCACCGTGATGGCGCCGAGGGCGATGAGGGCAGCGACCGAGACGGCGATCCAGCCGAGGAACGGTATGAGGCCGAGTAGCTTGATGATGATGAAGCAGCCGACGCTCACGATGAATGCCATCCACCGACCCCAGTTGCGCTGGTAGTGCACTTCGAGCCAGCGAGCGGCCACGATGGCGGTCATGGGTTTGAGGAAGAACAGCATGAAGCCGTAGGCTACGAACGTGAGCAGGCCGAGCGGAATGCCGATCACCGAGATCAGGAGAAGAATACCGACCACGGGAATAATGACGACGGTGACAAGTCCGTGCCAGAGGCAGGTCCACGGAGTCTTGCGTGCGCGCTTTGCGGTGTCCCTGAAGAAGGTCTTCGTCACCATCGTGACGAGGAGGATGAAGAAAGCGGAGGAGAGTAGCGACAAGCCGGCCATTGCGATGACAGCAAGGGTAATGGCGCCTATCATGGTTGCTTTGTCGACACGGACGGGGATTTTCCGGAGCGAAGGATCGAAGCTTGCTTCTCCCTTCACGACACTGCTGAAGTCCTTCTCGCCGCGCGGAAGCCAGTAGCTCAAGTCGCCGCCGATGCGCGCATCGGATCCTGTTCTGACCGTCTCTGAGACGAAGACACTCGATCCGGTGATTTTACCGTTCAGGACAATTGCATCCGCACGCACGTCGGCATCGCCTCCGACGCTGCCGCCGATGATCACGCGCCCGGATCGCACGGTGAGTTTGCCGCGAACCACGCCGTCCATCACGGCGTCGCCGCCCATGATGACCGTATCGCCGGCAATGACGGCACTACGTTCGATGCGCACACGTCCGCCTGTCACAATGACATCTCCGTTCACGATGCCTTTCACTGTGACATCCCCGCCTGCGGCGCGAATATCATCACTTACTTTTCCTTCGATCATGATGGTCCCACCAGCAGCTTGCACATCCTGTTTTACGTCACCCTTTACGGCAACGTCACCGCCCACGATGAGTAAATCTCCGTCAATATTTTTATTGATCTGTACTGCGCCTCCGGCGACATAGAGGTCGCCATTCACCGGAATATCTATGGAGAAGGATTCCTCTTCAGAGGCACGGAACGTCGCTGCGGAGGATGGTAGTGCGATGAGAAGCAGTGAGAGTCCAGCGAGAAGAGTGACGGTGCGTCGCATGATGGTGGTTGGGAAATATCAAGCGGAGAGGGTAGAGGAGTCGCTATCCTCTGCCAATTGTTCCGTATGGCGGTTTACGGCGCATTGGTATCTGGTTGTAGAGCGATGATTCGCAGGCACAACGTGCATGGTGATAACGGCTTTGCTACCATGCTCTTCGCTATGCCGATCGAGCTCACGAGTACACAGATCAGTCTTGCGGAGAAACTTTCACAGCATGCAAAAGATGCTTGCGCGCTCGTGGGTTTGCAATGCGAGAAGTGCGAGCCTAAGCATTTCTATTTGACGGTGTATCGTTATTACGGCCGCGTGCAGGGGATGGCTGCCGAGGTCGATCGTTGCATCGACTGGTGTTTGACCAAGAACAAGCGTGTCTTCACCGCGCAGCGGTTCGGCAACTGGTGCGTGAAGAAGGTGAAGTGGGATCGGGAAGAAGAGATCGAGAAAGCGGAAAAGGAGAAACTTAAAACCGGTACGCAGTATGAGAAAGCCGACTACGCACGGCGATTTCTGTAAGTTTCAATGGAATTGGTCGGGGCGGCGCGACTCCCTTCGTCAGGTTCAGGGCAAGCTTCTCGTCACGTCGTGTGACATTTCGATCCTTCCGAAGATGACAATCGTTGTTCCTTTGGTCAATCTTGGGCAGTTCAACTCGAACGACCATCACGGCGTAGTCCGCAGACGAAGCCGGATGGTCGGGGCGGCGCGACTCGAACGCGCGACCTCCTGCTCCCAAAGCAGGCACTCTAGCCAACTGAGCTACGCCCCGATCGTAAGTAGGATACAGCAAAAGTACCCTCAGGGGGCTAGAGTGATTTTTCTCTTTGCTCGCGCCGCAGGCGGCGCTCGACAGCCAACTGAGCTACGCCCCGATCGTAAGTAGGATACAGCAAAAGTACCCTCAGGGGGCTAGAGTATTTTATCGGGAGTGCGGACGATCCTGTGACAAGACAGTCTTGCCAGCGGGTCACGTGACCCGCTGGCAAAATTTGTTCCTCTTCAAATTGCTTTCGTGATTTCATGGCCTACAATATCCGCTCGCTTTCCCATGAACGATTTTCTCCGTATCGAAATCGACGGCAAAGTGGTCTGCCCCGGCATCATGCCGAAGGTCATATGCGAGCAAACGAATTGCACAGTATCGATTCCCACTGAGGGGGGGCGCATGCATATCGATGTCGCGCATCGATCCGAGAAGGAAATTGAGAAAATTCGTGCCGTGCTTCGGGAATTGACAGGGGTAATCATTCTTGATGAGGATTCAGCGCACACTCAAAAAAATGGCAAAGCCAATTCGAAGGCAACCGGCAAGAAATAATTCTACGGCTGCGCGTCTTGCAACTCCTTCACGCGTGCTTCGATGCATGCGAGACGTTCCGTGCCACGAAATTGCCGGCAGAGGCGTTGGGCTTCCAGAGTCCACCTCTGTAAGTTCTGCTCCAGTTTCTTCGCTGCATTTTCCGTTGTCTGTGTGAAAACGCGCTTACTGGCACGGATCCTAAGAAACTCCTGCTCGCGCTTCAGCCAGTTTTGTCGGATTTGTGCAGATTGACTGATCTTGATGTCGTTTTGCTTTCCAACCGTTTTCGACTGATAGGTTTCCTGCTCATTCTTCAGCTGCTGCCCCTTCGGATTGATCACTTCATTGCGCAACCTCTGCTCGCGGTTACGAATCTCATTCGCAAGCACTTCGCTGTCTTGCTTCTTCCGTTCCGTCGTGATGCATTCCCGTAAACGGTATAGATTGGACCCGAAAACCAATTTCTCTTCGGTGTAGTTTAGCCTCTCCATACACAAAGCGCGGAAATCCGCCTCTGTCAGCAACACTTTGGATGACGAGCTGCTGCTGGAGGAGGAGGAACTGCTGGCGGGCAGGAACGTACGAACCGAGTAGGCCGAGGCAGTCCCGGCGACAAGGTAGAGGGAGAAAGCGAAGAAACCAAAGAGGGGAATTCTGGAGGCATTCATGGTAACAATGATCCTCTTCGATGTATCCTTAAGCAAATAAAGCAGGATGACACCGATCAACGGTTATTGGGTTGCTGCTCTGTCGATTCATTTCGCTATACTCCTCCTATGCAGCTCACGACACCGCTCCATGAGGTCCTGCGGACAACGCGGGAATACATCGATGCGCTGAGGGGCCTCCAGATCGAGACCGTGCAGGATCTTTTGCTGTACTTCCCGCGTTCGCATGAGGATCTGAGTCAGTTGCAGACGTTGGCTTCGGCTCCTGAGGATGCAAAGGCGACAATCCGCGGCGTGATTGACCACATCAAGCTCGTGCGCACCCGCAAAGGAAAGCACCTGGTGACCGCCAAGTTCACCGATGTAGAAGGTTCGACGGCGGATGTCGTCTGGTTCAACCAGCCGCATGTGAAGCGCATGCTGAAGGAGGGGGAAGAGGTGGTTCTGACCGGAAAAGTAGTCGAGGACGGGTTCAAGCTCGTATTGCAGAGCCCCGCCTTCGAGCGTGCGGACCGTCCGCTCATCCATTCGGGGAGACTGGTTTCCATCTACCCCGCGCACAATCGCATCACGACGAAATGGCTCAGGGAGAAGATGTCCCTCATCCGGGAAGCGATCGATCTCCTTCCCGAGACATTGCCTCAAGACGTTGTAAAGGAGGAAAAGCTGTTTGGGCGGGCAGAGGCAGTGCGGGCACTCCACTTTCCACAGTCGCCTGAGGAAGTCGAAGCTGCTATGCAGCGCCTTGCGTTTGAGGAGATGTACCGCATCCAGACCGAAGTTCTCACACAGAAGAAGGAGTGGCAGGGACTTCGGCAGGAGCGGCTCAAGATTCCCATGGACGTCGCGCTCATCCGTGCATTCTTCCAGTCGCTGAATTTCACGCCGACGAACAGTCAGAAGATTGCCATCTATGAAATCCTGAAGGACATGGAGCGTGATCGGCCGATGTCGCGCCTGCTGGAAGGCGACGTGGGATCGGGCAAGACACTCGTCGCGACGGCGGTCATTGCGAACGTGATGCGTGCGGGAGGTCAGTGTGCTCTTATGGTTCCGACGGAAGTCCTTGCCAAGCAACACGTGCAGAGCATCACGCGTGTGCTCCTCACCTTTCATACATTCCTCAATCGACAAAGCAAAAATAAGGATGATTCGATTTCGATTCCTCTCCCGCGTACGGCACTGCTCACCGGTTCCACTCCTTCTGCCGAAGCGCATGCTATCAAACAGGCGACGGTGAACGGAACGGTTGATCTGCTCATCGGAACGCATGCACTCATCATGGAATCGGTGCAATTCAAGGACTTACGTTTCGTGATCGTGGACGAGCAGCACCGCTTCGGCGTGGAGCAGCGCCAACTCCTCAAGGAGAAGGGAAGTCCGCACTTCCTCGCGATGACCGCGACTCCCATTCCCAGGACGCTTGCCCTCACGGCTTACGGACATCATGATCTCTCCGTATTACTCGAGAAGCCGGGGCATCGCCTCCGTATCGAGACCAAAGTCGTCCCGCCCGCTGACCGGCGGACGGTGGAGTGCTTCATCGATCGCGAGATCGCGGACGGCGGGCAGGTTTTCGTCATTTGTCCCCTGATCGAGAATTCTGAGGCGGAGGAGCTCTCGGAAGTGAAATCCGTGGAAGCGGAGGCAAAGCGGTTAAAGGAATCGTTCTCGAGAAGGCGTATCGCGGTCTTACACGGGAGGATGACATCGGCGGAGAAGGACGCTGTCATGCATGCGTTCAAAGCCCGGGAGTCGGACATCCTCGTCTCCACGGCCGTCATCGAAGTGGGGATCGATGTGCCGAATGCCACGATCATTGTCATCGAGGGGGCGGAACGATTCGGCTTGGCGCAACTCCATCAGTTCCGCGGACGCGTGGGGCGAGGCGAGCGCAAGAGTCACTGCTTTCTCTTCACGACGACGCCGTCTCAGGCACGTTCTCCAAGGCTCAAAGCCATGGAACAGCACGATTCCGGCTTCATGCTTGCGGAGATCGACTTGAACCTGCGCGGTCCCGGCGAACTCTTCGGCCTGCGTCAGAGCGGCATACCCGATATGCACATTCGCAGGATGTTCCATCCGGAACTGGTTGTGCGTGCGCGCCACGCCGCGGAAAAAGCCCTGGGGCTCGAGGAGTCCGGATCGTTTGTGATGGGGTGATGGTTCAGAGGTTCCTTAGTTGAATCCGACGTCCGATGTCCGAAGCCCTTTCCTTGACAGGATCCACAACAGGCCTACACTCTCGCCCGTGAGTCATCCGACTCCCTCTGCCGGCGCCACCCTTCGACTTCGCTCAGGACAGGTGATGATGAGCATGATGATGCGCTCCGTGCGAGGGCAGGCTCACGTGTAAACGTTTTTCTCACTTCAGCCTCCAACCCTCGCAGCGCGAGGGCTTTTTTTATTTCTTTTTCTCCTTTCCATCTATGGTCAATCTCCTCCCTTTCTCTCGTTCAGATGGCACTACTGGTTTCGTTAATCAAAAAGAGATCCCGCTCGGTGCGGATTTTCATCAGCTTCCATCCGGCGAATTTGCCTGGGGGAAAGCACCGCAACCACCCGTGGTATACGCCGCGGCACAGGGCACTCGCGGACAAATCACAGAAGTCATTGTCGATCGATCTTTTTCTCCAGATCAGAAATGATGCGGCGACGATCAGCACTTCCTTCCGTGGAGGCGGGGGGAAGTGCTTTTCACTCCTGCGTACAAGAGAGGGTTTTCTGTTTACTCCCTCATGAGGACTGGTAGAATCCCGGAAGCATTGCCCAATCACTTCTATGGCTGATCCGACTCCGCAGGCTTCCCAAGGGGGAGCGCAACCGACTCCGCCGCGTCCGGGGGATCCCGTGCCGACCGGCGGTCTCGATCCCACACAGGTCTTCGCCTCGCCCCCAACGCCGCCTCCTTCCATGCAGGCTGGCAGTGCGCAAGGTGGCCAGGGAGATGCAGGCACTCCGCCTCCGCAGGATATGGGTCCGCCACCTCCGCCTCCGGGGACTCAGGCGACCAAAGAAATGGGGTTCGACGATGAAGATATTCGCGTTCTTACCGAGGTGGGCAATTACCGGTTCAGCAGCATCACTTCGCAGCTGACGAACGAG
>JAQTSD010000001.1:0-58585 GCA_028711445.1 Candidatus Peribacteraceae bacterium | reverse complement strand
CTCATGCGGATACAACGTTCGACGAGCAACTCTTCCTCACCCTTTTGCGCGGCAGTATCTCCCTCACGCGCGATGAGAAGTGGCGGATCATTCAAGCGATCCCGAAGTTGAGTCAATTCCAGATCGATGAATTGCAGAAGATCCTCGATGAGGAGAGGCGCAAGTTCTCTGAGCTCTCCCCCAAACACCTGACGCAGCTCATGAAACTCGAGCAGAAGCACGCCGCAGATTGGAAGGATCTCCAAGTCGTCACCGTTCAGGAGGGGGCCCGCAAGACCGAGCAGCAGAAAGCGGATGAGATCCGCAAGCAGCTGGGGCTGTGACAGTATGATGAGTGCGGCAATGACCATGGTTCGAGACGGCCCGCGCTCGTCATGGTGAGGGGTGCTGAGCGCAACGAAGCACGTCTCGAACCATGAGCGCGGACCTCCTCACCATGACGTATTGGTCGCTTTTTCGCCGCCGATTGTTGTTAAACGTTGATGCGGAAAAGCACGAAGACTCCCGCGGCGAGGATAGTAAGAACAAATCCTTTGAAGACTCCTCTTTTCAGTAATCGATGGAGATCTGTGAAGAGAAGGAAAAGAAATGCGGCGAGACAGAAGCTCAGGATAAGCGGGGAGGTCAGAAAAGCCATCACATAAGGAATCTCGAATGGAAGCGGCTTGAAGGCCTGATAGGAACCGAGTGCGAAAGCGAGGATATATCCGGCAAGTAGCCATCCTGCATAGAGACGCAGGGTGTCGATGATCGGGAAATAGACGCGCATTGCCGGAGGAGCGGGCGGCAATCCTGCATCATAGGTCGGCGCCACTGGGTCATCATGCACGGCAACATTCGGAGCGAAAGGGGCTTTTTGCGATTCGTCACTCACCGTCCATGCATTCGAAAAATCTACGGTGGGCTCTCCACCTTCTTCTTGGATATCATCCACGAAAATCTTCATCTCAAGAAGCGAATCCCGCGCAGCCTGCAGGCTCACGGCATCTACGCCACCTTCCGTGACGGAGCCATCCTCCTTGTGCCCTTTGTACGTGAAGAGAGGCATGATGGTATCTTAGCAGACTTCGTTATGCTTAAAGCAACGCCAAAGAAGCCATCTTACTGTTCGGTGTATTGACTTACGTGCACTGTAATGTACCCCACTGCAGCTTCCAGACTCGCCGGTGCAGAAATCTCAAAATGCCGATTTTCCGTCCACTCACGGAAGCCCACCACTTCCGAGCCCTGCACACGCACCTGCCCGTCCGTCGCTTTCTTCGCAGAGACGGAACCCGGATAGAGATCCACTTGAATCGGCCCTGCATAAACCGAGGCGATATCTTCAGAGCTCATTTCCACGTGCCACAATGCTGATGTGGTTGTCCCGAATGATTTGTAGTACCAGTTGCGATGAACCGGAACGCAGAAGCCGATGTGCCCCGTGCAGTACTGTTGTGTCCACTGATCAGCCGTTGTCTTGTCTTTCTCCATCGTCTTGGTGCGCGCCTCTACTTCCGGTGAGAGCGTCTCTCTTTCAATGATGGGAGGAGTCGAAGAGGCGACATCCGCGGTGCTGCTCTGCGTCTGGCTTACTCCTGGTTTCGAAGATGCTGTCGTGGGAGGAGTGGAGGAGGCGATGCTGCTGACTGTCACACTCGACTCCATACTACTCGACAGAGATGATGCTCCATTTCTTGGCTCCAGGAGAGCAATGTTATCCACGCGCATGATAACCCCACCCGCTTCCACGGTGGGGCGAATGGACCCCTGAACCATCACACGCTCATCCACGTATCCGTTCAGATCGACGCTTGAGCTCTCCAGTAGGATGAAGCGTCCGTCGGGGAGCAGTAGACGATGCGTCCCTTGTTGGTAGATGCTGATGCCAGCTGGTTTCACAGTTCCCTCGTAGCTCACATTTCTCGTCTCCATCTCTGCTCCCGACCCTTGCGTCGGCTCGCTTGAGGAACTTGTCGCAATGGAGGGGTCTTCCGTTGCGGGAGCGGTGGTGCATGCCACGAGCAAGAGAGTGGTTGCAAGCAGAGCAAGAGGAATGCGCATTGGAATAAAGGGGAAACGGGAGCGCTAGTATAGCGAGGAGCAGTCTCCGGGTACAATCATTCGTCTTTGAAGCAGCAAACAGTAATTTGTCGCTCTGTAGACTGCAAAAAGGGGCGGCAAAGCCGCCCCTCAGAATGTTTGAGTCAGAATCACTTCAGAATGCCGTCGATCGTGGTCTTGAAGTTGGCAAACGGGAGAGCGCCGGAAATGAGCTGTGCCTCCTCCGTCTCATTGTTGTAAATGATCGTTGCAGGCGTTCCACGGACGCCGGCCTGCGTACCACTCTCCTCATCATCCTTGATGCGCTCCGCTGTCTTACCGCTCGAGAGGCATTCGTCGAATTTCGTTGCGTTGAGCTTAATATCTTTTGCATAACCGCTGTACTTCTCTGCACCGACACCCTTCTCAAACAACATGTCATGCATCTGCCAGAAAGCATCGTTTCCTCCCAACTCTCCCGCACACTCAGCAGCCTCAGATGCTTTTTGCGCATTGGCATGGAAACTCAACGGGAAGTGTCTGAAGACCATATTTACATCTTCAGGATATGCCTGCAGGAGCTGCTTCAGAGTCGGATGATGACGGCTGCAGTACGGGCATTCGAAATCGCTGTAGACGAAAAGAGTGAGCTTGGCATCCTTGCTTCCGCGAACATGGTCATTTTCACCGATCGGTTTCACGGTCACGACGGTCGGCTGTTCTTCTCCCGGGTCTGTCGGTTGAGCAGCAGTCGGTGGTGGAGTGGTCGACGCAGCGGGCTTGCCGACAGCCATCGAGAGGCCGTAGCCCACGATGACGCCGAGAAGGCCCATGGAAATGGAGAACCAGATACTGTTGGAACGTTGAGAATCCATCGTATGGTGAGAAGAAAATAAAAGCGTCATCGAAATGCGCGAAGCGAAGCATAGCACTTCTTGTGTATGAGAAAAGTCATGTCCGTTTTACGTTCGGTATATGCGGTGGTACAGCTTCATAAGGCCCTGCTGGCCATCAGCTCCTTCGTCGTGTCCGCAGGCGTTTGGAATTCGGCTGCGAGCGAGCGAGGCATATTGAGATACCGTGAGACAATGAGGTTTTTCTCTTCGGTGCCGTCTGGCCGATTGACGGTTTGAACCCAGACAATCTCATTACCGGCAACATGACGATTGTTCACAAGCAGATCATCCGGAGCGTTGCGGGAAAAATATGGACCCTCCACTTGTACCGTTCTGTTGTCAGGGATTCCGTAGAAACTGACCGTTGCGTCGGAAGTCTCCGGATTGTCTGATGCTTGGATAAGCAGAGGGGCACCGGTGTCATTCACGAAAGTGAGGTCCTGCGTTCCTGAATAGACTGTTGCATCGATACCAACGCCGTACTGTTTGTAATAGGTGACATACAAGCTATGGGAGCGGCGTTCGATGACGGGGAAACCGCCGTTCACGATAGCGCGGTACACGGTTGTGGATGTCTGGCAGATGCCGCCGCCCGGTCGCATCTCCAGTTGCGTACCGCTGACGATGACTTTCGCATTGCGCCAGCCGTTCCCAAGGCTCACCGCTCCACCCAGCGTTGCATTGAACGAGAAGACCTGTCCTGCAGGCACAATGACATTGTTGACGTGTTCTTTGAGGGCCTTCCGGACGTTGAAGATACGGTCGGCAGGGGAATACTTGTAATTCGATTGACCGACGGAGAGGCGTTCTAGCGTCAGTTGTCGGCCGTTTTCATCGAGGTAGGAAATCCGCCCTCCGCGTTGTCGGACAGTAAGGACGAGGGAAGACATGTGTGTCGCGAAAGCGTCCGCAATCGCCCGAGACACTTGCACATCATCCGTTTCGTAGCCGCCTTGGGCGATCGTGTCTGTCTGCGCTCGGAGGATAGTATCCTCGTCTGTCTGCGTCGACAGTACGGTTGCGTCGATCGGTCGGACAGTGCCGGGAAGGGGATTGCTCTGCAGGTATCCTTGAATGCGTTGTGAACTTACGGTGAAGTGTGCAGATGTCAGAGAAAATGATGGAGCGATCCACGTCGGCGTTCGCTCGAGCGAGAGTTCCCAATCGGACACCCTCTCACCCGTATCGGTCTGCACGATGGCGGCTATCGTCTGGCGCATAAGCTCTTCACGCTCGGTAAGCCCCCCGACAAGGGTTTCGAGATCCGGAGAGGGCGATCCTGTCGTCTGTAAGCGAGTCTTCAGTCTGCGGGCGACGCGATACTCCATGGTATCGGGGACATGGACGGCATTCTCGACCGCCTGCGGGGTGACTCGCCCCGTGATCATCTCTGGAGCCGCTCTGTGCTGCGGAACAATCGAAGCGCCGTCATTCTGCGGCATACGTGGAAGCGTGATGAGAATGGTTAAGATGCTCAAGAGGACTGTGAAAGTCTGCGTGAGATGCTTGAGGTGTGAAGGGGGGTGTTGCATGTAATGTATGTGTGTTGTCTAATTCTATTATGAATATTGTAATATATTTTTATAATAATGTCAATATCTGACAAGTGAAGGTTCCTCACTCCAAACAGCACTTTCGATTGTGACGCACGACTATTCCGTCGCGATCAATCTTGCTATAGTGCGCGCGTGGCCCGGTAGCTCAGTTGGTAGAGCACTCGCCTGAAGAGCGAGGTGTCACCAGTTCGATCCTGGTCTGGGCCACCAGTTGACCAAAAGATAAATCAACTTACAATATGTACCCTGTGCCAGAACAACTCTCATCTGTGGCTATCGAATCTTCGAGGAAAGGTACGATATTGAGTCTGCGAATTCAGGTGACTATTACGGATGTCTCCAGGAATATCGAGACACAAGTAAAGGATGCATTGCTAAAAGAGTTACTTGCGGCGACTGATGGCGATAAGGTGAAAGCAGCCGGTATCCTCGGTATCTCACTCAAGACTGTCTACAATAGATTGAGTGGTGGAGCTGAGGGGAGTCGAACCCCTGACCTCCGCAATGCGAATGCGGCGCTCTAAGCCAACTGAGCTACAGCCCCGTACCAGACGCGCTTACGAATTACACAAAACCAACGCATTGGACGTGCATCAAGTATAGAGGCGCGTCGGTACGGGGCAAGCCACAATGTCCGCAGTTGTAGAGAACCTACAAGTACGAATCTACTCGAATTTTGCCGATGTAGACGGGCAGATCGTCCTGCGACCGTTCCCGATTGATGGCTTTCTTGAGGCCGATTCTCTCACAGACATCGAGGAACCTTTTGCGGGCACCCAGAGAGGAGAAGCTCGTCATGCTCGTGAATTGCTCGATGCGCTGGCCGAGGACAACGATGGCGTTCTCCCTACGCTCGATGCGATACGCCCCCATGGCTCTGGAGAGTAGTTGCGGTTTAAGTACCGGGAGATCATTCGATGGCATTGTTGCTTCCCTGGCTCTCTTCTCGCGCTCACACAACACTTCCGGAAGGATCTTCTTCATGAGATCCGCCGTATGGTATGTGGCGGCGGCGGAAATGCTCATGAAGACCGGGATATTCGCCGCCTTCAGCACGCGTTCCAGTTCGCCCGAATCATTGCCGATGAGGTCTATTTTATTGAGGATGACAAATTCCTTCTTCTCGGCGAGGGCAGGGGAGTAAGCCTTGAGCTCGCTGCGGATCGACTGGTAGTCGGCAATCAATTGATCGGCATCCGTATGGCTGTCCCTGAGCGCCCGCTGCACATCGAGGAGGTGCAGGAATAAACCGCAACGTTCGATGTGCTTCAAGAAGCGATCTCCGAGACCTTTCCCCTCGCTTGCTCCTTCGATGAGACCCGGGACATCACAGATGATGAAGGAGCGGTCGGCCACTTTCACAACACCGAGATTCGGGACAAGGGTCGTGAAAGGGTAATCGGCGATCTTCGGGCGGGCAGCGCTCACGACGGCGATGAGCGAGGATTTGCCGACACTCGGATAACCGATGATACCTACGTCGGCCACAAGCTTAAGGGAAAGCAGAATCGTCTTCTTCTCTCCGGGTTCTCCGAGTTCTGCGAAATCCGGACGCTGACGCACGGAGGATTTGAAGTGCGCGTTGCCGTATCCGCCGCGCCCGCCACGGGCCAGCAGGATGCGCTCTCCGTGGATGGCGAGGTCAGCGACGACGGAAGATCCTTTTTGCGAGATTTCCGTGATGGCTGTTCCCGGCGGAACCTTCAAGACGAGATCTTCACCCGATTTGCCAGCTCGATTGTTGCCGGAGCCGAAACGCCCCTTCTCAGCAGCGAATCTCTTCTTCGATGCGTAGTCGCTCAACGTGTCCGTGTTCTCGTCGGCAAGGAACACGATGTCTCCGCCCCGGCCGCCGTTGCCGCCATCCGGGCCACCTTTGGGGATGTACTTCTCCCGTCGCCAGCTTACGGCTCCGCGACCGCCTGCGCCGCCGACGATATCGATGGTGGCTTCGTCCAAAAACATGCGCGGAGTATAGGCCAGCAAGAGGAGTCAGAGGAAGAAATTGAATAGAGAAAGCCGAAAATGCGTCATGGTTCGAGATGGCCCGCACTCGTCATGGTGAGGAACCCGAAGCGTAGCGAAGGGCGTCTCGAACCATGAGTGCGGGCCTCCTCACCATGACGATTTGTTACCTCTTTTTCTTTTGACTCTTTGTGTCTGGCACTCTAAACTAGCGAGTGCTAACCCCTTTTCTTCTATGTCTAAAATCATTGGAATCGATCTTGGGACCACGAATTCCTGCATGGCTGTCATCGAAGGCGGCGAGCCGACGGTGATCTCAAATGCGGAAGGCAACCGTACGACTCCTTCTGTTGTTGCCTATAAGGAAGACGGCGACGTGTTGGTGGGAGTGGCTGCCAAGCGTCAAGCGGTCACGAACGCAAAAAATACTGTCTATTCCTCCAAGCGTCTCATCGGCAGACGTTTCGAGGAAGTGGAGCAGGAGACCAAAAGGCTCCCGTTCAAAGTGAAGAAGGGAAAGGAAGATCGAGCGGTCATCGACATCCGCGGAAAAGAGATGCTTCCGCAGGAAGTAAGTGCGAAGGTATTGCAGAAGCTCAAGACGGATGCAGAGGCCTTCCTCGGCACCACCGTGGATAAGGCAGTCATCACCGTGCCGGCGTATTTTGACGATTCCCAGCGCCAAGCGACCAAGGAGGCCGGTCAGATCGCCGGTCTCGAGGTCGTGCGCATCATCAACGAACCGACGGCGGCCGCCCTCGCCTACGGTCTGGATAAAGGCAAGGAGCACAACATCATCGTCTACGATCTCGGCGGAGGGACTTTCGATGTCACGGTGCTCGAGCTCTCAGGCGAGGGGCACTTCGAGGTACGTGCGACCAACGGCGATACGCAGCTTGGCGGAGATGATTTCGATCAGGTAATCATCGAGTGGATCCTGGGAGAGTTCAAGAAAGAGCAGGGTGTAGATCTGAGTAAAGATACGATTGCCCTTCAACGTCTCAAGGAATCTGCGGAGAAAGCGAAGATCGAGCTCTCCTCTGCCGCTGAAACAGAAATCAGCCTGCCATTCATTACCGCGGATGCGACCGGCCCCAAACACCTGCAGATGAAGCTCAGCCGTGCGAAGCTGGAGTCGCTCGTGGGAGCGTTGATCGAAAAGACCGCACAGCCGTGCGAAGCTGCTTTGAAAGATGCCAAGCTCAAGAAGAGCGAGATTGACGAGGTGGTGCTCGTGGGAGGCATGACGCGCATGCCGGCGGTCGTTGCCAAGGTGAAGGAGATCTTCGGGCGTGAGCCGCACAAGGGCGTGAATCCGGACGAAGTGGTGGCCATCGGCGCCGCGGTGCAGGCAGGCGTGCTCGGCGGAGACATCCATAAGGACATCGTGCTCGTAGACGTCACGCCGCTCTCGCTCGGCATTGAGACACTTGGTGGAGTCGGAACGAAGATCATCGAACGCAATACGCGTATCCCGACGAAGAAAAGCCAAATCTTCTCCACAGCCGCCGACAGCCAACCGTCGGTGGAAGTACACGTGGTACAGGGGGAACGTGAGATGGCTGCGGATAACAAATCTCTTGGGCGTTTCATTCTCGATGGGATCCCGCCGGCCCCGCGCGGCATCCCGCAAATCGAGGTAACCTTCGACATCGACACGAACGGCATCCTGCATGTGACGGCTACCGACAAGGGTACGGGCAAGGAACAGCACATCACCATCCAGGGGTCGACAGGGCTCTCCAAAGACGAGATCAACCGCATGCAGAAAGATGCCGAGGTGCATGCGGAGGAGGACAAGAAGAAGAAGGAGAAGATCGAGGCGCGCAACGGCGCGGATGCGATGGTCTTCAATATCGAGAAGCAGATGCGCGAGCACGATGCGAAGCTCCCTGATCCTCTGAAGAAGAAGGTGAACGAGAAGATCGCAGTTGTGAAAGATCTCCTCAAGAAGGAGGATGCATCGACCGAAGAGTTCAAGAAAGTGACGGAAGAGCTCTCACGCGAGGCACAGGAGATCAGCAAGATCATCTATGAATCTGCGAGCAAGCAGGGCAAGGAAGAGAAGGGTGGAAAGAAGGGGAAGGATGATGTTGTGGACGCGGAGGTGGTGGATGAGGAGAAGAAAAAGTAGTTTTTGCCCCCTCACCCTCTCCCCCAATGGGGGAGAGGGGATGGGTTACATCAGCTCCACCAGGGGTGGAGGGAGCCAATAATTGTTGGCTGTTTCCTTCAAAGCTTGCTCCCCACATACTTCGCCAGCTCCACGAGACGGTTCGAATACCCCCACTCGTTGTCGTACCATGCGAAGACCTTCGCAAGGTTGCCGCCAATGACTTGGGTTGAGGGGGCATCCACGATGCTCGATCGCTCGTCCATCTTGTAGTCCATGCTCACAAGCGGGCGCTTCTCGACGCCGAGGATGCCTTTGAGGGCACCATTGGCCGCCTTCTCGAAGGCGGCATTGATCGCTTCCACAGTCACCTTCTTCTTCGTGAGGACCGTGAGGTCCGTGAGACTCACGGTCGGCGTGGGGACGCGAACCGAGAGGCCGTTCAATTTACCCTTGAGCTGCGGGAGCACGAGACCGACCGCCTTGGCCGCACCCGTCGTCGTGGGGATCATGTTGAGCGCGGCGGCGCGGGCTCTTCGCAGGTCCTTGTGCGCGATATCGAGGATCACCTGATCGTTCGTGTAACTGTGGATCGTCGTCATGAGCCCGTATTCGATGCCGAACGTTTCATCGAGCACCTTGGCCACCGGCGCAAGAGAATTGGTCGTGCAGGAGGCGTTGGAGAGGATATGCATTTTCTTGGGGTCGTACGTGCCCTCGTTCACGCCAAGGACGAACGTCCCATCGATCTCATCCTTGCCCGGAGCGGAGAGGATCACCTTTTTGGCACCCGCCTTGAGATGGAGAGCCGCATCCTCGCGCTTGCAGAACTTCCCCGTGCACTCGAGGACGACGTCCACCTTGAGATCCTTGTGGGGGAGTGCTGCGGGATCCTTCGATTGCGTGACAGGGATCTTCCGGCCTTTCACCGTGAGCACGCCGTCTGCGAAGGAAGCGGCGCAATCGAAGTGCCCATAGTTGGTATCGAATTCGAGCAGGTGTGCCATCGTGGCCCCATCACACAAATCATTGATGAGGACGACATTTACGTCAGGGAACTTCTTGAGGATGATGTGGAGCGCTTGGCGGCCGATCCGTCCGAAACCGTTGATGGCGATGTTCATGGGTGCAGGGGAAACGTTGAACGTACCTTAGCAAAGACTTTTGATGGATTGAATAGAATCGATGAAAATGATGTGCCAAGACAGGTACGTCGTGGTTCGAGACGGCCCGCGCTCGTCATGGTGAGGAGTGCTGAGCGTAGCGAAGCACGTCTCGAACCATGAGCGCGGGCCTCCTCACCATGACGTGCTTATCCGCTTTTAATTGCACATTGGTTTCAAAACTTCTCAAACGTTCTCTGCATCAGTAGCGTGTCATCCTCCATGAGCGGTGATTCACACACCACCACTCCTTCGATCTTTCGCTTTTTGAGAACCTTGAGAAAATCCTCCCACCGGGCGTCGCTCTCCTTGAGCGGCAGGTGTTTGCGTTCCCCCTTCTGCGTGTAGGCGATGCCGGAGAAGTGCATGTGGACGGATTGCAGCGCCTTCTTCCCCAGATACTGTTCATAGAGCTCAAACATCTCATCCCACTCTTTTGCCGAATTCCACGCGCCGTTCGTGCGCGCGTGCATGTGTGCGGGATCGATGCAGGGGTAGAGCCCGAACTCTTTGCTCAATTTCAATACTTCCTCGAGCGTGCCGAACTGGGTGGGCTTGCCCATGGTCTCGTAGGCGAGATTCACGTGCGAAAAGGATTTCCGTGCCTTGAGGATGTCCTCCGTCGCCCGACGCACGTTGTCGTACACCTTCTGCGGAGGCATGCCGAGATTGAAGGCCGCGTGCACGCAGACGGAGCGTGCGCCGGCGAGCTCCGCCATCGTGAGCGCGTCAATTACGCGCTTCTTGCTCGCGGCGAGCTTGGCATGGTCCGGAGAATTCAGATTGATGAAGTACGGTGCATGCACCGTGAGAGCCATCTTGAGCTCCTCGGCGGTCTCCCGGATCTCCGCCATGCGCTCCTCACTCTTGGGTACGCTGCGCACCCACTCGATCTCCATCGCCGTGAGCCCGAGTTTCTTTAAGCTCCGCAAACCCTCCACCGTACCGCCGGGCGCGGGGGTGGAGAGCGGGACGCCGGCAACAGCAAAGTGGAGCATTGTGAGGAAGAGACATTTCCGAAGATCATTCTACGAGTTGCCCTGAGCGAAGCCGAAGGGCGACGGCGAAGTGGAGCACTGCTCAGGAAGGACGGATGATGGTAGTGTAGCACGCGATGCCCATTCCCCGTGATATCGTCGATAAGACACTCGCGACCGCCCACGGCTCGCGGGCGTACGGAGTCGTGGAGAAGCTTACGGATGCCGGTTGCGACACGTGGTGGGTAGGTGGCTGCATCCGCGACATGCTGCAGGGGAGGATTCCGCAAGACATCGACATCGCGACGGCTGCGACGCCGGAAATGGTGCAGAAGACCTTTCCGAAGCACGACGCCTCGGCTGCTGAGCTCGGCAGCCTCATCGTGACGGAAAGGAGTTTCCCGTTCGAGGTGACGACTTTTCGCGAAGACGACGAAGTCTCGGACGGGCGCCATCCGGAGTCTGTCGTCTTCGGAACCAGAGAGCAAGATGCCGTCCGCCGCGACATCACGGTGAATGCGCTGTACTGGCACCCCATTTCCCGCATGCTCTTCGACCCCTTCAATGGAGAGGGAGACCTCAGGGAGCGTCTCATCCGCTTCATCGGCGATCCCGGCGTGCGCATCAAGCACGATGCACTCCGATTGCTGCGCGTCGTGCGTTTCCGGGCTCTTTTGGACGGCCAGTATCACCCGGAGACCTACCAAGCGCTCATGGAAGGAGCACCCTTAGCCGAACACCTCTCCGGCAGCCGGCAATATCGAGAGATCGAGAAGATGCTCCTCGGACCGCGGCCCGAGCGTGCATTCGAGGATCTATGGGAGATGCGCATCCTCCAATACATCATACCCGAGCTCTACGCATGCAAGGGGATCGCGCAACCGGCGGACTACCACCACGAAGGCGACGTGTGGGATCACACGATGATGATCCTCAAGTCCTTCATCGAGGAGCACGACTTGGATGTGCGTCTCGCGGCCTTGTTTCATGATATCGGCAAAGCGAAAACGTTCGATCTCAAAGAACGCATACGCTTCGATGCACATGCGCCGATCTCCGCCGAGATCGCTGCCGCCGTCCTCGAGCGGTTGCAATGCCATGCCAAACAGCGAAACAAAATCGCGTGGCTGATCGAGCATCACATGATGATGACGAACTTCTTCTCCATGCCCGATGAGCGCAAGGCGCACTGGTACTTCCACCCGTGGTTCCACGAGCTTCTGCAGCTGTTCTGGCTCGATATCGCAGGCACGGAGCCTTCTGACTACACACTCTACGGCAGGATCGTGCAGGATTATCACACGTTCCTCGATCGCAATCCCCGCCCGCCCAAGCAGCTCATCTCCGGCGATGAGGTGATGGAGCTCCTCGGCATCGATCCGGGCGAGAGGGTGGGGGAGGTGCTCAAAGCGCTCCACGACGCGCAAGTGCGGGGTGAAGTGACGCGGAAAGCGGAGGCGAGGGAGTTTGTGAAACGCATGAGCAGATCAGGCGTTTGACCCTGAACGAGCCCCGAGCGTAGTCGTAGGAGTTCCAAAAATATGTCAAACGTATTATTATTGAGCGCATGGAAGATACTAGCAAATGCCAATCGTTTGATGCTGAGATAAAAGGCAGGTTTGACGCAAGTAATCAGGTATTCAGTTTAGGTGTAAATATTGGAATAAAATCCTTTGAGCATCTGATAACTATATCATCCATTGCACTAGGACTATTGTTTTCATACTGGCAAGGTATTTTTAATGAAAATGTTCCTCATAATCCAGGCCATGGAGAAAAGATCGCGTGGTTTGTTGCAGTGATATTCTTTTCTTTGACAATTCTTGCTTCAATAAAAAGAAATTATTACGCAGGTAATGAACTGGTAAATTTGGCTCATTACATGAGAAGCAAGGCTTTCAAGAGGATACATCCAGAGAATGAAGCCTATCTTCGAAATCAATTAGCAGCGGATGAAGCTAAAAGAGAAGCTGTCATATACAGACGGAGATGGTCGGCGGCTGCACGTATTTTCTTTTATTGGGCAATTAGTTCATTTGCTGTATTTGTTGTAATTGATGATATTATAAATTTTGTTGCATATGCAATGCAGCAACTACCAGTTTGGATATTCTCTATTCCAATCATTCTTAACATAATTATAAGCTGGCTATTTGGTAAAAGTATAGGAAAGGACGATGAACAATATTCTGGTGAGAGTAATTCTGAAAAACCACCTCGCAGTAAAGTCCAAAAAGCACGTAGAAAAACCAAGGGTGATCATTGAATCTTTGTAGAAATTGAATGGTGGGCCAGGATGGAGTTGAACCATCGACCACCGGCTTATAAGTCCGGCGCTCTAACCGACTGAGCTACTGGCCCGAAGGAACCGGCCAGTATTCTACACTGAATGTACCAGGACATCCTCTCTCATTTCTTCTCCTGCACGACCGTCACCTTGAGCGGGTAGGTGGCATCGACAATCTTCACTCTGATCTCGAAGGTCCCGAGAGCCTTGATCGGCTCATCCAGCTCGAAAGCGGTCGGGGCGAGCTCTACTTTCAGCTGCTCCTTCGCGGCCTCGGCGACGTCCTCCTCCGTGATGGAGGCATAGAGCTTGCCGGTCTTCGTGGCCTTCTTCGTGAAGCGGATTTCCTTGTTGGCGATCTGCGCGGCGGCACCGCTCTTGAGCTTCTTCTCCAATTCCTTCTCTTCCGCGCGTCTCTTGATCTGCTCTGCATAGCGTCGGCGCACCGTGGGGGTGGCGACGAGTGCTTTGTTCTGCGGGAGGAGGCAATTCAAGGCGTAGCCGTCCCCGACAAGCAGGAGGTCGTTCTTCTTACCGATGCCGGGGATGTCCTGAAGTAAAATGATTTCCATGGGACGAAGTGTTCGGATGATAAGTGTGCTTTTCTTCTCCGAAGCCGAAGCATCTTATCCGCAGTGTCAGGCTGAGTCAAGGGTCAATAATACTTCACACTCTGTGCGGCAAGAAGCAGCGAAAATGGCTTCGTAGTGGGCTCTCTGCAAATTTCAACTTGCACCAGTATCCTTAACAAATGAACTTGGAGAGAAGGAGGTTCGATGCCCTGCCACTACTCAGCTCAGATGCAGGAGGGAGAGCAGCCAACCCGGGAACGACCACCAGCTCTTGCCCGGAAGGAATACATGTTCCTCTTTCACGAACCAATTGTGCAGCGTGAGGAAGCGGTCGGAATGGAGAGAGAGCGCCCCGAGTTTCACGCCATGGAGTTCTTTGCTGTAGGCGAACGTGTAGAGAGGCGAATAGAGGAAGATCGCCGGAACATCGGTTTTCAGAATCTCCTTTAGATCACTAAGTGACTGTTGCCGTTCTTTCTCGTCTTGTGTCTTACGGATGAGCTCCAAGAGCGAGTCGGCTTCAAGAGAAGAGTACTGTGAAAGATTGTACGCATCGAGGCGGAGATCATTGCGGTTGCCCGTGAGCTTCTGCACTCCCGAACTGTGCCAGTAAGGGAAGCTGTCGAGATTGTCGAGGAGTGACTGGCCGAAGAGCAAGACGTCGTAATCTCTGTGGAGAAGTTTATCTTCGAAGATGTTGCGGGCAGCGACGACTTCTACCGTGACATCCACACCCAATGAACGCCACTGCTCAGCGGTGATGCGGGCAACTTCACCATATTCGGGAGGAGCGGCAGTCGTGAGAAGTTTCAATTTCAGTGTATCGCCTTTGTCGTTTATGCGGATCTCCACTGGATCGCTTTCGATTCTGCGGCGGAGCATTCCTCGATCAAGGAAGAGATCTTGCGTGGTGATCCGTTGGTCTTCTTCCAAGGTTTCCGGCCTATCCCGCGATTGGACAAAGAGAGCGAGCAGGCGCTGCTCTTCAGCTGCCCTGCGGAATTCCTTGGGATCGGAGGTGCGCCACAGATAAAAGGAATCGATGACAGCCCCTTTATGATTGGTGAGTTTTACGAGATTGTAACCAAGCCGCAAACTACCCGTTTCGTTCGCCGTTGGGAGAGCGACGGCCCATGTCCCCGTAGCGGTTGCGATCACTGATACAGAATGATCGAGGAGCGCGGCGCCGCTGCCAACATCGACGACGGAGCCGGTTACGGTGAGGACAGCTCCCGTATCGAGGAGAACGACGGGGTCGATCTGGAGCGGACCGACATCGTTCGCTTCTTTCATCTCGAGTAATCTCTGCAGACGAATCTTCTCGGGCAGATGCCAATTCGAAGAGAAGAGTGCACCCTGTGCTGCCTGCGGGGAGAATTGATACCGCCAATCGGTCGTATCCAGTTCGAGAAGGGGGGTGTCGACAATAGTCGTCTCTCCGATGGCATCGATGATTGCCTGTTTGTCTGTTCCCAATTGTAAACCCAGTCGCAAATTCTGGTCTCGCAGAATAGGGCGTTCGAGATTGAGAAACATTGCAACGTACTGCGGCAATGTATAATTGCTCGCTTTGAATTGGTGGGGGACAATCGGATTCCCATCCTTTCCGCGAGGCACGAGGCGTACACCATCCAAGTTCCGGATATCCGAGAGAAGAGTGGTGTAGTCCGGGAAGATGCGGAAAATTACCCGACTCAAGTGATAAGTCGGTTCGAGGGTTCGCGGGAATCGTTCAAGAGTCACTTCGGTGGAGATCTCCGTTTCGATGATGCTCTTGAATACATAAGGGCCGGCACCAATCGGTGCGGTACCGAAATCGATCGCCTGATCCATCTTGCTCGGTGGAATCCCTTCGAACGACCGCTGCGGAAGAAGGCCGATCGTCAGATTACTCGCGAAGAAACTGTAAGGTTCATCAAGTTTGAACCGGATCGTCCGGTCATTGATTTTGTCGATGCTCACACCGAGGAAGTTCTGGCGCAGGAGCTGATTGGGGAAGGCGGGGTCTTGGATCGTCTTGAAGGTAAAAAGAGCGTCATTCGCGGTCACCGGATGGGGGTGCTCCGTCGTGTGGTCATGCCAGAAGAGCCCATCTTTGAGTGTGAGCGTATAGATGCGCTTGTCGGCACTCACTGAGAGTGTTGCCAGATCCTCTTCGATATGTTTCGTCTCCGGGTTGTATTTGAGTAGTCCTGCAAAAACAAGGGAAACGATATCACGATTCACATTGTTCGTAACAGTGAACCACGGGATGAGAGGCTGAAGTTCGCCGACAGAGCCTTCAATATATGTTCCACCGGGTGACGGACGCAGAATGGTGGATTCGACATAGAATCGCCGAAAGAGCAGAAGCAAGCTGACGCAGAACGCGACAACACACACTGCGAGGAGGATCCGCTCCCAGCGTGAAACAATCGAAGCGGAAGGGGGGAGTTGCAACACAGCAAGAAATCAGGGGAGTCTTCCTATTCTCCGATCTTCACAGATACCACTGGACGACGGGAATGAGGAAAAAGGCGATACTCATCCAAATCGTGAGGATATAGAGAACTCTCTCCGCTCCGCGTCGCTGCATGACAACCGCTCCGCCTCCGCCAAATGTTGCAGAGAGACCGGAAGCGCGGTGTTGCAGCATGATGCTCAGGATGAGAAGTCCGCTCAGGACAACTTGCACGATAGTCAAAAAGGAGCTCATGGAGCCAGTGTACGTGGAGAATCTCGCGAGAGCAACATTCCTCTCGATGATCTGATAGACTTGGAGAAGACGGGTGGTTAGCTCAGTTGGTCTAGAGCGTCTGGTTTACACCCAGAAGGTCACAGGTTCGACTCCTGTACCACCCACCACACTCCGCTCGCAAGCCGTGGTACATTCATGGCTTTTACGAGGTTGCACTTCATTGTCGTAACTTAGTGCCATATATACTATACATAGCTCATATATACACCTTACATAAGCCATTAATAGATACTTGACACAATACTAAAGATACTTTAAAGTATCTGCCTTTGTCTCTTTTCCCATCTTCCCAGATGGCTTCCGCATCCCGCAGACTTCAGACGATCGCCCTGGTGGGACTCCTGTCTCTTGTAGTGACGATTGCGCATTCCATCCTCGTTGGTGTTCCCGCTGAGCAAACAAGCGCACGGGCACCGGAATGCTCGGATGCTCTCGACAATGATCGGGATGGGCAGACGGATTATCCGGCCGATATTCATTGTGAATCACTCTTCGACGACAATGAGGGCGTGCATGTATCCGATTTTTTCATTGCCGTGAGCGACGGTTTGGATGAGGTGCAGATCGGTGATGCTCTCGTCTATACAGTTGCTGTCCGTTCCGAGAGCGAACAGCCTTTCACGACGGACGTGCAGTTCTTCCCACCGTCCTATGCGGATGTTCTTTCTGTGAGTAACGGAGGCAGTTCGCGCGGTGCATTCGTCCTCTGGAGAGATGTGACCATTTCCCCGCATGCAACACGTTCGCTCATTGTTACGATGAGTGTGAATCCGAATACCCCCGAAGAGACACTGCTCGTTGCTGAAGCGAATGCCGAAGGACAGAATGCTCAGGACACGACGCTTGTAGCCGGTGAAGAGCCTCTCCCGCTTCCACTTCTCATTTCCGTCGATGACGGAAAGGTCTTTGCAGAACCCGATGAGGCACTGCACTACTCGATCGTAGTTGATAATACCGACGGCTGTGATCGGACTTTCGAACTCCGCGCGGCGTTACCTCCGCAATTGCGTCTCATCGGCGCGACGGATCAGTACCATTTCCAAGGTCAGATGATTTACTGGGATAACGAGTTTATCGCTGCAGATGACATCCTGGAGTATGTGATTGATGCGGTGATTGATCGCGATGCCCCTCAGTTTGCTGTGATCCGCATGAAGGCTTCCTCCGGACCGTCCATCGGAGTGGACACAACGTCCGTTCTCTACAATACAACTCCGCCGTCGGTTGTGGATCTTTCCGTAGATGATGGTCAGACGGCCACAATCGCCGGTAGGGAACTGACCTATGAGATCGTGCTCCGTAACAATCACACCAAGCTTGCCACGGATGTAGATCTTACTGATGCTCTACCCGTATACACGGAATTTGTCTCCGCAACGGAAGGGGGTCAGTGGAATGGAAAGAACGTTCACTGGCATGGCCTCACAATCAGTCCGGAAGGTCAGCGCACCCTGCATGTAACAGCACGCGTCCGTAGCGATGCCCCGCTCGGAACAATCCTGAAGAACACGGTATCCGCTCTCGGACGCGAGGCGGTGGATACGACAGAGGTTGCAGATCTCGCCCTCATCAACCGCACGGTGACGACTGACAGCGTCATGCTGCGCAAAGTGGCTGATCGTACGGAGGTGCAGCCGGGTTCCGTTGTCGGCTTCACGGTGTACATGAAGAATACTCTCGGTCACCGACTCACCAATGTTCGCATCGAGGATCGTATGAATTCTCCATACGTTTCCGTGATTTCTGGCCAGACGGGAGAGATGGTCGACGGAGCTCTGATCTGGACAGTACCGACTCTTGATCCAGGTGAAGAATGGACGGTGCGATACGATGTCCGCATTGCGCGGGATGTTCCACACGGTACAGTCATTGCGAATGTGGTGACCGCCACGGGAGAAGGGATGGAGACCGTATCCCTTACGGAACGTGTACTCACCGCTCGTATCGGCGTCATGTCAGACCTTCCGAAGACGGGGGCGGCTCTCGACACTCTGCTCGCAGGGATGATGAGTCTCGTCGCTTCTGCGCCGACATTCTGGATGACCCGCCGGAAGCTTCGTTTGCCCTGCTGAGGAAAGATCCGTATACTGCACGGCATCATGACAAGCTCTGAGCAGACGACGAAACTCCCCGGGTATGCCTTTCTCCAGTACGTTCTTGAATCCCTCGTTGAGGATCGTGACCAACTGAAGATAGATTCCCGAGTCGATGATTTGGGGATTCTGCTGACGGTCGCCGTGAGTGATCGGGATATGGGCAAGCTCATCGGCAAGAACGGCCAGACGATCAAGGCACTCCGAACGCTTCTGCGGATCATCGGAGGGAATACAGCACAGCGCATCAACCTGAAAGTGCTTGAGCCCGTAGAAGCGACCGCGTAATTCCTCTCCCTCCTTCTTCCCAACCCTTCCCATGCTCCGCGATCTCCTCGAAAACGCATCGATTGTTCAGATTGTCGCCACCTTCATCGCTTTTGCTCTCATTATCGCGACGATTCTGTGTCTCTTCTACATCATTATCGGCGGCATCACTTTCATTCTCTCTGCCGGGAACGAGGAAAAGATCAAGAAGGCCGTGAATACCATCCGTTTCTCGGTGATCGGCCTGCTCGTTTGTTTTATCGCCTTCTTCTTGGTGCGCTTCATCACGGTGCTCCTCGACATTCCGTTTGAATTGAACTTCTCCACGATCATCGATCTGGTGAATCAAATCTTCGCGAGTCTGCAATAGAGACCCTGTCGATCTTGCTGTGTCGCCTCTTCGATACACCTCATGTGTTATTGAGTGTTCCAAGCGCGCAACGAGCGAAGAACGTATCGAAGGTGGACTCACGTGGCACTCTGAGTACCACGGCAGTGCTACCGAATGGCCATCACTCCTAAGCTGCAGGCTTTTCGCCGGTCTCCGCAGTTGCAGGAGCAGCGGCCGGAGCCGGGACGGCCTCTTCTTCGCCCTTCGACTTCTTCTTCGTATAGGTTGTAATAAATCGCTCCATGTCTTTCGCGCCCTGACGTTTAAAGAGACGAGCGAGGGTATTACTGACCTGCGCTCCGCGACCGATCCAAAAACTGACGCGCTCCATATCGCACTCGAACGTTTTGGGCGTGCGTGTCGGCAGGTAATGCCCGAGGATTTCCTGCACTTTGCCTTTCACGGGAGCGCTCTTCTCGGCCAACACGATCCGAAATGTGCGGTTGTTTCTCTTGCCGGTGCCTTGAAGACGAATGGTGAGCATAACAGGAACAGTCCTTTGTAAATAAGGACGGGAACGGGCGCAGTGTACGGAAGCGCACCGGCAGACGCAAGCGAAATGCAGGCCATTCGCCGTCCGTCAGAATGTAGGTACGAGGCGAATGGCTTTGATACGATCATGCCCGCATTCCTCGCTTAAATACGTAAGCAGCCCCTCGGAAGCCTGTTGTACTTCCAAGGCAGAGGAAGCGTCAGCCGCTTCAATTGTCAATGTCGCATCGGCATACGACCGAACTTTTAGCGCGGCATAACAACCCGGGAGAGACTCTTTGAGCCATTGCATGCTCTGATGGGCGATCAAAGCCATTTCAGCTTCGTGATAGATGCCACGCTTCCTGAGAACCTGAGGAAGGAAAGTACGAAGATGATCCACTTCACTGGCAGGTGTGCGTGGTCTTGTTGCAGCTGAAATTCGAAGGTAGATAGAGAGAAGTCTTGCAATCCGCATTCTTCTGGCACGTATTCTGCATACACGTCCTCGACTTACGGTTGCAGATTTGTCCGGAGGCACACTGGAGATTTTTCTTGCAATAACCGGTAGTACCTTTGACTTTGCAGACCTTTGCAATCTTGTCGCAATACATCGCCTTCGTATTACCGCAATCGCCGTTCTTCGTACACGTGCCAGCTGCATCTACCGACTCCTGCGAGACGCCGCTTAAAACAATCACCGCGAAAACAAAAAGGGCGACCGGGAAAGAAACGATTCCGGCGCGCAGGAGAAGATTCTTCATGGAAATATTGGGGAACGTCGTCTTTCACTGTACGTCCAATAGGCTCGATTAAGCAAGGGCCAATGAACACAGGGATTTACGCTGCCAGTAACAGATCGAGTGTTGTCGATGCGGCTTCATCCCATGACGGAGGAGAAACGAGAGGGGAGCGGGCGGGCGGATGTGCGAGGGCATGTGCCAATTGTTCGCTCTCGGGCTCTACGAGTCGTGCAGATGTCCCGCGCACGGTTTCCGGAATCGCGCCGCGATTGCTTGCGATGACAGGGCAGCCGCATGCGAGTGCCTCGAGAACCGGGAGGCAGAATCCTTCATAGAGCGTTGCGGTGACAAACGCATCCGCTGCCGAAAAGAGTGCGGGGAGATCTTCTTCCGGAACAGTGGAGAGGATGCGCACGTTCTCCGGCAGGTGCAACTGCTTCACTTCGGGTCCGCTCATGACAAGAAGGAGCTCGCGACCATTCGGATTGCGGCGAAAGGCATCAAGAAGTATGTGGATGTTCTTGTGCGGCTTCGCGTTGCCGACGTACAGATAAAATAGCTTAAACAAGCTGTATTTTTGTCGCACTGATTCAACGGCAGATGCAGGCTGCGGCACGAAACGCTTCGAGACGCCTTCAGGAATGATTGAGAGTTTCCTACGAAACTGTTCTCCGTACTGTGAGACGATTTCCTGGGCGGCGAAAGCACTGACAGTGATGAGGTGGCAAGCATGCCGAATCGTGGAACGCATGAGAAGACGGTAAGCGATACGTTTGAACGGATTTCGCGTATTCGGATAGCGATGGAGGATGAGATCGTGGATGGTGGCGACGAATGGGACAGGGCAGCGAAGCGGCACGTTGAAATGCGGGCAGAAGAAGAGGCGGATGCCTGACTTCCTGATGAGTCCCGGAAAGGACACCTGCTCAGCGAAACCATAGGAACGGAAAGGGGCGCCGATGCGCCGAAGTTTCGCCGGAACAGCCGAGAGCCAAGGCTCCTCTGAAGAACGCACGAAGAGAACGAAAGACTCCGGAGCGAGCAAAGCCATGCGTGTCACCAATTCGCGCGTGTAGCGCCCCAGTCCGGATTGGGTGGAAGCGAACCGACAATCGATTCCTATCAGCGGCATGATATGCATTGTACGGGAAAAAAGCGGATACGTCCCTAGAGACACCCCGCCGGGGTGTCTCTACAATGCCGACAGCATGCGCATTCATGATGCACTCCGAATGAGCTCGATCCCCCCGCCGGAAGCGGAAGTTCTCCTTTCGACTGCACTCGGCAAGGATCGAACATGGCTTATCGCACATGGAGAAGACGACCTACCGGCCGACAAACAGGCGGCATTTCAAGCATTCGTTTCCCGGCGCAGGCGAGGGGAACCGGTTGCGTACATCATGGGAGTGCAGGAGTTCTTCGGCCGTCCGTTCTCCGTCAATCCGCATGTGCTGATTCCGCGCCCGTCTACGGAAGGACTCGTCTCACTTGCCATGGATATCCTTCGCGTCCCTCATGATGAGACGCAAGAAATCGATCGTGGAATCGTCGCGGTGGCCAAGATGCTGAAGCAGCATATCCGCGCCACTATAGTGGCAGACATCGGAACAGGCAGCGGTTGCATCGCTGGTACGCTCGCATGCGAGATGCCTGACCTGCGGGTGATGGCCGTCGATCTTAGTAAGGAAGCCTTGGAGGTCGCATCCGAGAACGCCAGGCGACTGAAAGTCGCGGACCGCATCCGCTTCATGCAGGGCAACCTCTTAGAACCTCTCAGGCAGATCTCAGAACCGTTCCTCGTCGTGAGCAATCCCCCGTATATTCCAGAAGGGCATACTCTTCCCCGCGACGTAGCAGGTTTTGAGCCTGCAGGGGCATTATTCGCAGGAAAGGACGGCTTGAGTGTCCTCCAAATGCTGATGAAACAGGCACGGCGTCATCCTTTTTGCATAGGCGTGGTTTTGGAATGTCAGGAAGATCAGGTATCCGCCCTTCTCGAATAAGGTTCGGACGTGATAGTGTGAGCACATGCACACCATCTGCACATCACTTGGAAAGGGATGCGCCGTCATCGGAGCGCAATGGGGAGACGAAGGGAAAGGGAAAGTTATTGATCTCCTGGCGGAGCACTTCGACGTAATCGCGCGTGCAAGCGGTGGAGCCAATGCCGGACACACAATCGTTGTTGGTGACGTGAAACGCGTCTTCCATCTTCTTCCCTCCGGCTGCCTCCATAAAGGCAAGCCCATCATGCTCGGCGCGGGGATGGTTATTCATCTGCCCACACTCCTTGAGGAGATTGCGGCACTGAAGGAGGCAGGTATCGAAGTCGTTTCACGAATGACCATTTCCTCCAGCGCACACATTCTTTTTGATTATTACAAGGAGATCGACACCGTGCTCGAAACGCGAAGAAGCAAAGTGAAGGGAGAGGGGATTGGTACGACAAAGCGCGGCATCGGGCCGGCCTACATGGAAAAATCCGCACGCTCGGGTATCCGCATGGAGCATCTCGCAGACGATCTCCGTACAGAGCTCACGACAAGGGCAGAATCCGTGAAGGAACTCTACGGTGTGACAATCGATGTGGAAGGAGAACTTTCCCATCTCCGGGAGGCCGTGGATGTTCTCAAGGGATGTATCGGCGATCCACCCACGAAGATCCGCCAGGCAGCCTCCGTTCTTATCGAGGGGGCGCAGGGGACACTCCTCGACATCGATCACGGTACGTATCCGTACGTGACCAGCAGTGCAACGACGGTGGCCGGAGCTCTGCAAGGCCTTGGACTTCCTCCAAGCATTCTCACCTCTTGCGTTGGCGTGGCAAAAGCTTACTGCACCCGTGTCGGCTCCGGTGCTTTCCTCACCGAAGCGGAAGGGGAGATCGCCGAACGATTGCGCAAGCGGGGAGGGGAGTACGGAGCGACAACCGGCCGGCCACGCCGCTGTGGCTGGCTCCATATACCTGATCTGCAACGGGCTGCTCTCTTAAACGGCTTCACACACTGGAACATCACCAAGCTCGATGTTTTGGACGAAGAGAAGGTGATTCACGTAGGCGTCGGCATCGACGGTGCGGGACGTCCCATTTATCAACAACTTCCCGGCTGGCGCACATCCACGCAGGGGATCACGGTTTTCGACAAGCTTCCAAAAGCGGCGCAGGAGTTCATCCGCTTCATCGAAGAAAAGACCTCCATTCCGGCCAGTTTCATCGGCACGGGGCCGGGGAGAGAGGAGATGATTGTGAGAGAGTAGAGGAGCAATGAATTGAATATTTGGATGTCATCTCGTAGAAACTATGTCCGATCCGTCGATTCCCCCCACTTCAGCTTGGTTCTCAAGGTCGAGAAGAAAGTATCCTGGCTTCTTCGCAAGAACCGGATTTTTTGACGATTCACGCATGCACTGATGCGGTCATGATGTTTGAGAGGTACATAGACTTGTCCATCCAATGTGAGAACAACCTCCGTATCTCGGAACTTGTTCTCGCGCGTGAGCACTTCCACTTCTACCGCGGAGTCGCCCGGAATGACAATCGGTTTTTGGCTGAAGCTGTGCGGATTGATCGGCGTCAGGATCGTCGCGGAAATGGTGGGATGAACCACGGGCCCTCCTGCGGCAAGTGAATAAGCTGTAGAACCGGTAGGCGTGGAGATGATGAGACCGTCCGCATGAAACGTCGTGAGATTTTCGCTGTTCACAGATGCCTTGAGATCGACGAGACGTGCAATCGTTCCCTGCGCGATCACGGCCTCATTGAGAGCATAGCCATTGAAAAATGCCTCTTTACCACGTAATACTTCCACATGCAGAACACCGCGCTCTTCGAGAGTGCCGCCGCCAGAGAGGAGCTCCGGAAGCAATTGGTCCGCTTCGATGAGATTGGTCTCCGCCAGGAATCCAACCGTCCCCCAGTTCACACTTAAAATAGGGATGGAGAGATTTTTCATCTCACGAAAGGCACGCAGAATCGTCCCATCCCCTCCGATAACAATGAGGAGATCTACGTTTTCGATGCACTCAAGAGGTTCGACACCTTTCACCTTCGCATAGCCCTCCGCACGTTTCACGTCCAAGCAGATGTGTGCGCCGAGCTTCTGTAAAATATCCATAATGTGTTGCACGGCTTTGTCTTTCTTGTCGAGGCCGGACTTCACCGTAACGCCGATCCGCTTGTAGGCAAGCATGATTTAAGAATGAACCGCACGGAGGAAGAGATCAACCGTTCTGGCCCAAGAATATCGCGACGCCCGCTCACGACCGCGCCGACTCAGCTCCATCCTGAGAGGAGCATCCGAGAGGAGCTTTTTAAGACCCTGCGCGATGGATACCTCACTCTCCGGATCGACGATGAGCGCGGCTTCCCCTGCCACTTCTTTCAGGCTGCCGCGGTCCGAGATGAGAACGGGGACACCACTTGCCATGGCATCGAGTACCTGCAGGCCGAAACCTTCCGAGA
Organism: Candidatus Peribacteraceae bacterium; assembly: GCA_028711445.1. GTDB lineage: Bacteria > Patescibacteriota > Gracilibacteria > Peribacterales > Peribacteraceae > UBA9631. Next base: position 33,870 of record JAQTSD010000001.1, on the reverse strand, counting down.
GAGACGGATGTGCGAGGAACAAGCATGATCGCAGCAATCGTGCATAATCCTCTTGTGATGCATAACCTTTCCACTGCACCCCGTCTGTTTTGTGTGCGGCTTCGATGATCTCGTGATCCTGCCAGCCACGACCTCCGACGAGAAGGAGGGGATGCTGAGCACGTACGGCGACGGGAAGAGAAGCGTAGGCACGTATGAGTCGCAACTGATTCTTGCGGGGGCAAAGTGTACCCGCACATAAGATGAACGACTCCCCCGAGAACATCTGTGTCGGCGAAGCGAACGTCGGTCCCGCTCCAATCACCGTTACAGACGGCGCATTCACTGTATGGAATTTTACGAGAAGATCTCGTTTCGTAGCTTCACTGAGCGCTAAAATGTGTGTAGCTTTCGCAAGAACTCTCGAGAGTGTCATGCGCTCAATGAGTAGTGCCTTCCACTCGTGCCGATCGCCGGCAAATGCGATGAGATCATGAATGACCGGCAAGCTCACAATGCGTTTCGGTAAGAGCGCCGGAACGATGAAGCTCGTGGTGCTGACGATATGCGTGATACTCCGATCGGCTCTGATTGCGCGGGCGATAGCCCAGTGCCAGAGGAGTCCGGGTGGCCTACGAAGAATCCGCACATGCTCGGTTTGCCAACTTGCAGGGATCGGTGCATTCGTAAGGAGAACAAGCGGGATCCGCCGGGAAATCAATTCGGTGACGAACCCCCGCGTCCACTGGCCTTTGCCCGTTCTCTGCGATTTCAAGGCCTCACGGACATCGATTGCCACTGTCATATGGGCACAGTCTAGTGATTTCTCACCGTGCGTGCTATGCTCACAAATGTGTCCTCGACCTTCCTACGACGGCTCAAGGCGCTGGAAACGGAGGAGCAGATTCTCAATGTCGGTGCATGCGCCGCAATGATCGGTGTTTTCCTTCCTTGGATAGGAGGAGAGATGCTCGGCGGCAATTCTCTCACGTATTCTGGTTTAGGCTTCTACACCTCATTCATCGGATTGACTGCTCTCCTTTGTCATCTTGCGATTCTCCTCATCACGGCCATTCCTCTCACGGGAGGTCCTGTTCTGATCCGCAAGCAATATCGTGAATATGTACGTCTTTTCCTCGGCGTACTGGCAACAGTCCTCGTGCTTGCTGCACTGTCTGTTCTCACAAAAGTGACCTTTGAGTTTTCTCGTATGGAGGTGCGATTCGGCATCTATGTCTCACTCATTGGAAGTCTCGTCGTACTGCTCTATGCGTTTTTGCGCGTGCAGGAGCAACGACGAAACCAGGTGGAGGAGCTCTTCCATCATCCCTACGATGATGCGCCGGCAATCGTTAGCAAGGACCAACAAGAATTACCTCTCAAACCTCTCCCGCCTCCACCTCCTCCGCCATTGCCAGAGGAACACAGGTTGTTGCCACGAGAGTAATTGCTCCCCCCTTTGCTTATGGATTTCGGACCACAGGATCTCGTCTATTTCGACCCAAAAACCCAAACAATCATTGGGCCGGTCGAATGGACGAAGGCTGGTCTCCCCAAGCCCCTCGCAATGAAAGAAGAAGAGGAGGTGGAAGATACCAAGGGTGAGAGACGTCGTCGGAAGCGCACGTATCCCTGGGGAACCGTTCACTCTCTCGAACGCGTCTTTGGTAAGAAAAAGGAGAAAGAGCCGGTCAGTGCGCAAATATTAGATGAAGCGATTGAGAAGGCAACGAAGGATCCGTTTTGGGATTGAGCTCATGGGGTGACATACCTTGGATGATGTTTTGAATGCAATTTTGTATCACTGCAACATTTTACATACTCTCTCCACCTCCTTCTTCGAGCCGATGATAAGCGGGCAACGCTGATCCACTGCTTCGATAGGCAAGTCGATAATTGCCTTCTTTCCATCCGACGCAGCCCCACCGGCTTGTTCGGCGAGATACGCAAAAGGTCCGCACTCGAAGACATGACGGAGTTTACCGCGCGGGTACTTGCTGCCACCAATGTTAGTGAAAATACCCTGACCCTTCGAGAAAATATGATGAACGTCTGCGACAAGGCATCCCGAATAGCGCAGCGTCAGCTGCTCTTTCAACCATTGATCAAGCGCTTGCTTGTAGCCGGGATTATCTTCAAGGGCGCGAAGATTACCTGGGCTGTAGTTCTTCGCAGTATCGGCGATGCCGAGATTCTCCCGCAGCAGAATGAATTCCCCGACGTCATTGAGGAGAAACTCGTGGACACCTTTGCCCGTCGAGTAGATGAGGATCGTCCGGGGACCGTAGAGCACATAAAGCGCGGCAACCTGTTCGGAAGGCTTACGTCCGATGAGCTCTTTCCCTGCGTAAATCCCGAAGATGGAACCGATGGCGAAATTGACGTCCACGAGGGATGAGCCGTCCAGGGGATCGAAGACAACGGAGTACGAAGCCTTCGGATCGAGTTCAATCACGCTGTCATGTTCTTCACAGGCGAACGAGGCGACGAGACGGCTCTCCTGTAGATGTTCTTGGATGAGCTGGTCGGAAAGAATGTCGAGCTTCTCCTGCTGTTCGCCGAACATGTTTACCGTGCCGGAGAGTCCGGCTTCCGTCGTCTGAATGGCATAGCTGATGTACTTGGCAGCACGCGAAATATCGAGAATGAGATGACGCAGATTATCCGGCGCCTTCGAGACGTGGTAGAGATGTGAATTGAGGCTGCGGCGTTCCGCCGGGGCTGAAGGGGAGGGATTCATGGTAAGAGTTTACCGCAGAAACTTGCCAATCTGAATGGCCATCTCCGTAACACGCATGGAATAGCCCCACTCATTGTCATACCAAGCCAGAAGCTGCACAAGAGAGCCGTCAATAACCATTGTGGAATCTAAGTCCACCGTACTCGAGTGCGGATCGGAGAGGTAATCCGAAGAAACGAGGAAACCCTCCTCTACCGCCAGAATACCTTTGAGGTTGCCTTCGGCTGCCTCCGCAAGTGTCCGGTTCACCTCCTGCGCGGTTGAGGGTTCGTTGAGTTCCAAAGCGAGGTAGGAAGCGGAAACGTCGGGCACAGGAATTCTCAGTGCCATGCCGTCGAGTTTTCCCTGGAGGTGCGGAAAGACCTTGCCGACCGCTTTCGCGGCTCCTGTGGTGGAAGGGATGATATTGAGCGCCGCGGCACGCGCGATGCGCAGCTTTGAACTGTCGGTGGAATTATCCAGAAGATTCTGCGAGCTCGTATAGGAGTGCGTGGTGCACAGAAGTCCACGTCGGATGCCTTTCCACCCGTCCAAGACTTTGACAATAGGAGCAATGCAATTAGTCGTGCAGGAAGCCGCGCTCACAATGGGAAGCGCACTCTGAAGCACATCATCATTTACACCACGAACGATCATGGGCGTGTCATCCTTGGGAGGCGCAGTAATGAGGACGGCTTTAGCTCCCGCGACAAGGTGTGCCTGTGCTTTTTCCCGCGTGCGGAACTTGCCCGTAGCTTCCACGACAAGATCGACTTTGAGCTCCTTCCAGGGACACTTGGTAGGATCTTTCTCTTTTACGACACGAACAAGGTTCTCCTCTATACGCAGATCTTCACCCTCCACTTCCACAGAGTGGCCGAAGCGGCCATGGAGCGTATCGTACTTGAGAAGATAGCGGCGCATCGCTGCGTCGCTGGACGCATTCACGGCGACCACGCAAATTTCTGTAGGAAACCGTTCAATCAATTGCCGATGCACAACCCTTCCAATACGTCCGTATCCGTTAATGGCGACGCGTAACATGTGTTAATGATACACATGCCAAATCAGACTGCAATGGAAGCTGGCAAACAGAAGTTTACTCAACCGAACACCCCTAAAATAATTCCGAGAAATGCGAAGAAAGCTCCGATAATCCAAAAACGCATCGTCACTTTGCTTTCCCCCCACTCGAGTGCTTCGAAGTGGTGATGAATGGGTGCAGCGAGAAATATTTTCTTCCCTCCGCGCAGCTTTTTACTTGTAAGTTGGATGATGACCGAAAGCATTTCGATAACAAAGATAAAACCGATGAACGGCAGCAGCAGCACTTCATCGGTCATGAGCGCTATGACACCAAGTACGCCACCGAGAGCGAGCGATCCTGTATCGCCCATAAAGAAAAGGGCAGGGGGAACATTATGCCATAAAAACGCGGCGATTGCGCCGGCGCATACCGCGCAGAAGGCCGCAAGCACTGAGAGGTTTTCGATGTAAGCGAGGACACCGAACGAGAGGAAGGCGATGAGGAGCAGCCCGCTCGCGAGGCCATCGAGACCATCCGTGAAATTCACGGCATTCGCCGTCGCGATGATGATGAAGATGAAAATCGGAATGTACCACCAGCCAACCGCAAACGAGCCGTAGAACGGCACATGGATCTCATTGTATCCAAGCTTCCAGTAAAACCACAGCGCGCAACTACCACTGACAAGCAAGAGAAAGAAGAGCTTTGGCAGCCATCCCAATCCGCGCTTGCCGATGCCGGCGATATTCAGGTAATCATCCACAGCCCCGAGAATGCCTAGCGCGAGAAGCATAAAGAGTGGCAAGTACACCTGACCACGTTGCAGGAGGGAGTGCTCCACCACACCGAAGTAGGAGAAGAGACGCGAGAGAAAGACCGTAAGGAAGATCGATCCCCAGATGAGGATACCACCCATGGTCGGAGTACCACCCTTTTCAGCATGATACTTGCGGAAGACCGCAGGATCGCGCCCGTCAATTGTTTCGAGTCGCAACTGCTTTCCCAGGCGATTGCGTCTCAGAAAATTCACGAAGTACGGGGTGAGCAGGAGGCCGATGGCGAACGCGAACACCGCATAACCGAGCATAGCGGCGACAGAGAGATCCGGACGAACGGGTGTGAAGAAGATGGGCATGAGAGAAAGGGTAACGTAAGAACTGCCGGGAGGAAATACGGACGGGATGCGGCAAGGATAAGCTGAAATGCCTACGGCTACGGTGCAGAGTGTACCCGATCCACATCGTAGAAACGCATCTGTTCTTTCTTAAAGAGAAGCTCCACACGCCCTACCGGACCGTTACGGTGTTTACGGATGTAAATGTCCGTCATCCCGGGACGGTCGGAGTCCTCTTCATAGTAATCTTCGCGATACATCATGAGCACAACGTCTGCATCCTGCTCGATGGAACCGGACTCGCGCAGGTCAGAGAGCTGCGGGATGTTCCCCGGACGGCTCTCTACCGCGCGCGACAGTTGGGAGAGTGCCACGATGGGGATATGGAGTTCGCGCGCCAGCTGTTTAATGGAACGTGAGATCTCGGAGATCTCCTGTACGCGGTTCCCTGCATAACTCGCGTTCTCCGTACTCATGAGCTGGAGGTAGTCAATGATCAGCAAATCGAGCCCGTGTTCCATCTGGAGGCGACGCGCCTTCGCCCTGAGCTCGGGAATGGAGGAGACGACGGAATCATCGATGAAGATATTGGCTTTGTTGAGCTCGTCCATGATCGGACCCATATTCTGGAAGTCGCTGTCATCCAATCTGCCACGCTGCAGTTTCCAAGAATCAACACCGAGCATGGAGACAAACAGGTGATCAACAAGCTGTTCTTGCTCATTTCAAGAGAGAAGATGCCGACTACTTTTCCACTACGGATAGCGGCATTTTGGGCAATATTAAGCGCGAGGGATGATTTGCCCATGCTCGGACGGGCGGCGATGATGACGACATCGCTCGGTTGAAGGCCAGAGAGCTTGGAATCCAGAGCATTGAACCCCGTCGGGACACCCTTCACGGCATCCTCCTCCTTAGACTCATGCAGCTCGGCAAATCGTTCGTAGCGCATTTCGAGAATGTCGCGAATATGCATGAACTTCTCTTTGAGATACGTATTCGTGATCTGAAAGACCATTTTCTCCACTTCTTCGAGAAGCTCAGGAACATGACGCCCTTCTTCATAACCAAGCGCAGAGATCTTCTGCCCCGCTGCAATGATGCGACGGTGAACGGCTTTTGTCTTCACAATCTGGCCGTACTGGTAGATATGCGAGGCTGTCGGCACGTCGGAAGCCAATTGTGCGAGGAAAGCGCTCCCGCCGATCTCCTGAATCTTCTTATTATCCATGAGCTTGCTGCTCACCGTTACGAAGTCGATAGGCTCATGTTGCTGATAGAGCGCAAAAATCGCCTCGAAGATTTGCCGTAGAGTCGGGTCGTAGAAATCCTCCGGTCGCAAGAAATCGGTCACGCGCACGATGGCATCTGGATCGATGAGAAGTGCTCCGATGACCGTACGCTCCGCTTCGACGGAGTGCGGCTGAGTTTCGACGTGAGGCGTAGTAGTGAGAGGCATGGAAGCGGATTGTACTGCATGAGGTCCCGTCAGCAAACGATCGGGCTTGAATGGGGTGCCTACTGGTGTGCGCTACGCGGGAAAATTGTGGAGAGGATGTGGAAAGAACATCGATATAAAACGTTTTAGGCGATACTCCCGAGAATAACACAGGAACAACAGCAAACTCATATTTTGAGTGACCGAGCTTTCGAAGATCATTATATCTTCGTTGCCTCCCGGATTTCCTTAGTCAGTACTTCCATCAGCTTCGGATTCTGCGCGAGGTAGAGCCGTGCCTGCTCGCGACCCTGACCGAGGGTTTCATCATTGCGACGAAAGTACACGCCTGATTTCGCAACAATGCCGTACTTCACGGCCAGATCGAGTACGTCACCCTCGCGGCTGATGCCCTGTGCGTAGAGAATGTCGAATTCCGCCTGTCGGAAGGGGGGGGCGATCTTGTTTTTCACAACCTTCACGCGGGTTCGATTCCCGACGATTTCTTGTGCTGCCGCGCCTTCTCCTGCAACCCCCTTCTCAAGAATTTTGTCGATGCGTCGGACGTCCAAACGAATGGATGCGTAGAACTTGAGCGCGTTACCGCCAGTCGTGGTTTCGGGATTACCGAACATGACGCCGATCTTCATACGAATCTGGTTGATGAAAATCACTGAACAGCTCGTCTTGCTTACGATGGATGTGAGCTTGCGCAGAGCCTGGCTCATGAGACGCGCTTGCAAACCCATGTGACTGTCACCCATCATACCCTCGATTTCCGCACGCGGCGTGAGCGCGGCAACGGAATCAATGACAACGACATCGATGGCGCCGGAACGCACGAGAGTTTCTGTGATCTCAAGCGCCTGCTCACCGTCATCCGGCTGGGAGATAAGAAGATTGTCCACGTTCACACCGATCTTACGTGCATATTGGACGTCAAGTGCATGCTCGGCATCAATGAAGGCCGCCCGCCCGCCAGTCTTCTGTGACTCTGCAATCGCATGGAGCGCGAGGGTCGTCTTGCCGGAAGATTCGGGACCAAAAATCTCGATGATACGCCCCTTCGGAACGCCTCCACCGAGTGCAAGATCAAGAGAGAGGGAGCCGGAGGAAAACCGCTCGATGTTCACTGCCTGCTGTGCTGGATCCATGAGCATGATGGCACCCTTACCGTACTGCTTCTCAATCTGTGCAAGTGCAGCACTGATCGCGTCGTCCTTGGGATCTTTGGCCGACTTCACGGCCTTCGGTTCGGCTTTCATGTCCGTCTTCATAGTATGTTTCTGGGGAGCGGATACGGGCGTCATGGTAGGGGAGAGGAGGAGGAAGTAAAGGTGTAAATACGTACACCACTGTAATTGAAATGGACATACGATCAAATATTTCTGCTTGCTGAGTCAATCAGATCATTGTGGTGTAATATCGTACACCTATATACGTTACTTAACGATTTTTCGGTCGTTTACCGCTCCATACAAAATAACCGAAGATTATATTACCAAGTGTCGACTCCGATAGAATGACAGAGATGACCGGGAGCAAGACATCGAGACTCTTGAGTGCTTCCATAGTAAGGCCGGAAGGCGACTCGAGGATGAGGTCGTGCTGCTCCATTCGATCGCCCGATATGTGAATCTCCAACCGGTGCGTACCGGTTTCCACATCATGAAAGGTCGCGATCCCGCCGGAATTTGGCCCCTGAGGCACCAATGATGCTTCCCGTTTCATGTATGACAATGGACCCGTTCCGGGCGGAAGGTTCGATGGTTGCGCCGGATTCCCCTTGCATGAGCAAGCAACTGAAACTCAAAGAAGATGAAATGGCAGATCCCGTCTTCGTTTCAAGAAGATCGCCAAGACCCTTCTCCTTTCGACGTTGTTCAGGATAAACGAGCAATGCGGTGCTGCCACTCGTGCCATCCAAAACCGTTCCCGATGCATTCGCTCCCTCTCCAACAACTGATTCCACGATTGCCCCCGACCCCAATTCCATAGTCTCGCCACTGGCTGCACGAACAACAGAGATGTGTAGCGTTTGCGTCAATAACATCGCAATCGGCTGCGGGAGGCCTACCGCCACAACAGCAGTACAGAGGATTCCCGTACAGCCAGAGAGGGCACTCCGGATATGAGATATTTTGCGGTTCTACAAAGATGACTTCTGCCCCCCCTTCACTGTTCTGCATTTACCGATGTTCTCGGCTACATCCGTAATGTCGCAGAAATACCCCAATGGACAGAGGATGCCCGCAGTTCCGCCACAGGGGATACCAACACTGGATCCTGACTGCGTCGCACCGGACGAGAGTGATGAGGTAGAGGAAGAGAGTCCGTCGACAGATACGGTTTTGAGTGCCGCAAGCCACTCGGATTTCCGCTGTTCCTCATCAGGTAGTCCCCGTGCAGAGAATCGGAAGCTTAAGACCCGCGTATCACGTAGGAAAGAGACCACTTCTTGACCGGTCACTTCGTCGATACCACGAATGGCAGGAAGGGATCCGACGACGATGGCAAATCCCTTGGGAGGAGTTGGCCCCGCTATGGACTCTGTCACGACGAGCAGGGGAGTGGACGACCCTGAAACCGTGAAAACGGTACCAGTTGCGGTTTGAGCCATTTTCCAAGTGAATGGCACCTCCAGAGAAGTACGAAGATTGGAGAGAGGAATCCTGTAGGTCGACTGTGCGACTCCATCCATTTTGGCTACGACGAGAACAGGGAGATCACTCGGATCCGTGTTCAATTCGTAGACTCCTTTCAAAGTAACCTCCTGTCCATCATAGGCACTCAGATTCACCGTCTTACTTTCTACGTAGGTGATATCCATCCCACTCTGTCGCAGGATATGCGATCCACGGCGTACGACGGAGAGAGAAGCGGGTATAAGAAATCCTGTGACCGTCTGCTCCCCTATAGGCAATTCCGGTAGAGGCGGCTTACCGCAGGCAGAGAGCGTAAGAAGAGATGTAATGCAGAGGAAGCCGACGAGAAAGGGATGACGCATACGAAAGGGGAGAGGATTGGACCTTCATCCTAAACCTCATCTTACCTTAACACATCACCTCTTCGACGGATCGAAAGCGTACACGGCACGGCCTACGCGCTTGAAATAGGGCATCTTCTGCAAATTAAGAGAAATCGTGCCCACCTTCACAGTACGCTGCTTGGCGACCTCGGCAATGATCTCTTTCTTTGACAGTGCCCCCTTCTCCTTGAGAATCCGCTCGATGACATCCGACACGGTCCCCGGTTCATAGCCCCACTCCCGAAGCGCATACAAGCCACGCCCGACGAGGACGAACTGCGGATAACGGATGAGCTCGTTGTGCACAGCCTGCACCGTGACATTCTTCTTGTCGAAACCCGCCTCTCGGATGCGGTTTGCGATTTCCATAAAGTGCAGCGGCTCACCGGACTTTTTGAGAATGATCTCTACCTTATCGCGGATAGAGCGAGGCCGGACGAAGCGCCACTCAGTGAGTCCCCATCCTTCCAGGATCTCCCGGAAACGCTCGTCGATGGTCAAAGAACTCCCGATAAGCTCCGCGCTCGGCATGCGGCCTTCAAACAGATTGAGTGCCTGGATGGCGGAAATGATCTCATCGGCCTTCATACAGGATTTGCGCTTCTTCAAGATCTTTGAAATACCGTTCACGATCTTGTTTACATCATCCATGGCAAGGGACTCAAGTCTCCAGAACGGTACGAAGGTATTGCCGTGCGCACCAAGTGCCATTTCGGAATCGATGGAGAAGGAGAGACGCAGGATCGCCCCATCCACTTCCTTCCCGCCCTGGATGCGCATGAGCACCTTCGAGATGAGCGTGTCCTCCCGCATGACCCCTCCGCTCACGGAGAGTAGAGACTTCGCCAACTGATTCACCTCATCGAAACGTGTCGTACGCACCGTGCGCCGGAGCTTCCCAAGCGCGATTGATTCGATCTGCCGGATGCGTTCACGCGTCACATTGAAATGCTTGCCGATCTTCTCAAGCGTTTGCTTCTGATTGCCAAGAAGAGCGAAGCGTTTCTGAATCACGCTTGCCTCTTTCTCCGTCAAAACAAGGAAAAGATTTGTGAGCAGCTCCTCGAGATTGAGGTTGGTGATCTGTGCTCCAGCTTTATGCTGCGAAGAAGTGGCGGTATCAGGCATGGGAGTGGGGAAAAAGAAACAACCCTCTTTCTACCAAATATTTGACAGATGCGAAAGATCATCTAACAGAACCAGTAGACGGAGAGAATGAGTTGTGGCTTTCTCTCCATAGGTAGAACAGAGTTGTCCAAAGAGCAAAAGGATAACAATTTACAGACTTTTATGACTTTGTCAACTATTTCCCAAAGCCCTTCCGTTGAAGAAAAACCCCGAGAAGAGCACAAGCAGCGGCACTATCCGGATCCGGGGCGATATCTCCACTTCTTGGCGTTGTGTAGCGCTCATCGAGCACTTCCACGCATAGACCGGCTTTCTGGAGTGTTTCTCTGACATCCTCAGCAATCTTCACTTGTGCCCCCTCTTTCCCCGAAGGCAGGAGTGGCCAGCCGAGCACGACCACATCGATGACCCGCTCCTGACAGAGGATTGCCACACGATCACACAATTGTTTGAGCGAAGTATGAGTAATCGTTTCCAGTGGAAGGGGAATTTTCGTTGTGATATCTGCAAACGCCGCACCCGTACGACGTACGCCGATGTCCAGAGCGAGGATATTTTGCATACTACTTCTTCGCACTCGCTCTCAAGAGCTTACTCACTGCACTCTTCTTATGTGCAGCGTTCTTCGGATGAATGAGGTGCTTCTTCGCTGCGGTATCGATCGACTTGAAGACGAGCGGCAGCAGCTTCTCCGCTTCACTCTTTTTCCCCTCCTTCGCAAGAGCAATGATTTTGGAAATCATGGTTTTCATGTGCGTCGAGAACGGGCGGCGACGAATGCGCCGCTTCTCATCTTGCCGGGCACGCTTGATGGCAGACTTCGTAATAGGCATAGAGCGGCGAAAGGGTAGGGGAAGGGGAAGGGGGCGTCAAGGAAAGAGAAGGAGGGAAAAGGTATTGATTACTCGGATGTTCGTGCGTGGTTATTGATCTTCCTTCTTAAATCCCTCTCTCCCACCTTTGTCCGGCGGCAAAGGTGGAGTCAAAACACCGGCGCGCCACAGAGCCCCTCTACCCGGTCCTGCGCCTCCTCGTCGGCGAGTCCCGTCTGGCAAAGTAAAAGTGTGGGGCAGGGCTTTCCCGTCCGGCAAAGGAAATTGGGAAGCATGTACATGCATCCGCGCGATCAGAAGCCTCTCCCTTCTTTCATAGTCAATTGATTGACCCTAAGCCAAAAATCTCTAGAATCCTCCCATCCTATGTGCGGGATTTTCGGATACGTCGGGAGAAGAGTCGATGCCGGCAGCCTCGCCATCGACGGCTTGAAGAGCTTGGAATACCGCGGGTACGACTCGTGGGGCGTGGCATGCAAGACAGGCAACACGCTCACAATCCAGAAAGAGACCGGCAAAATCTCCGCGGTGGATCCGGCTGATTTTGGCACAGCATGTTCCATCGCGATTGGTCACACACGTTGGGCAACGCACGGAGGCGTGACGAAAGAGAACGCGCACCCGCACCTCAATGAAACATCCACGATCGCCGTCGTCCACAACGGCATCGTGGAGAATTACGAAGAATTGAAAGAGGATCTGAAGAGGAAAGGGCACACCTTCCGCTCCGACACGGATTCGGAAATACTCCCACACTTGATCGAGGAGGAACTGAAAACGCGGGATGCGAACACAGAAAAGAGCGAATCGGTATCCGGTGATTTCACCGCAGCCGTCCGTCGGGCTTGCCTCAGGCTCTCTGGCCGCTATGCCTTCCTCGCACTTCACACGGAATCCCAAACGCTCGTCGCTGCCCGCGAAGGCTCACCGCTCATCATCGGCGTGGATACGGACGGGTACTTCATTGCATCGGACATTCCCGCGTTCCTCGCACACACACGCACGGTGCAGTACCTCGATGACGGAGAGATGATCGCGACCGACGGCAAGACCATTCTCTTTTTGGACATCCGCACGGGCCATGAAGTCCGGAAGCGCGAGATCGAGATCTCTTGGTCGGTGAAGCAGACGCAGAAGGGAGAGTATCGCCACTTCATGCTCAAGGAAATCATGGACCAGAAGGACTCCATCGCCCGCGCGATCAATCAAGACGAGGAGGAAATCCGCACGATTGCCCAAGCGATCAAACATGCACAGGGCACGTTCCTCGTCGGCTGCGGCACGGCGGGCAAGGCGTGTGTCGCCGCGGAGTACTTCTTCTCCGTGCTCGCGGGACATCACGTGAACTATGCGCCTGCGAGCGAATTCAAACTCTTCCATCACTTCCTCAAACCCGAGAGCCTCTTGATCGTGGTCACCCAGAGCGGCGAGACGGCGGACGTGCTCGAGGCGATGAAGATCGCCAAAGCCAAAGGATCAAAAGTCCTCTCCATCGTGAATGTGCAGGGGTCCACGGTGGCACGCGAATCCGATTACACGCTCCTCATCAACGCAGGCCCGGAGCGAGCCGTCGCTTCGACGAAAGCATTGACCGGCCAGATGGCCGTGCTGCTCCTGATCGCCTACGCGCTCGCGGACAAGCTGCAAGAGGGCAAGCTGCTGCTGCTCGAAACGAGCGAAATGATTAATGACATGCTCAACCCACGCTACGTCGAGCACCTCGAGGCACTGGCCGACACCATCAAACGCCACGAAAATCTCTACATCATCGGGAAGAGCTGGAACTACCCCATGGCTCTTGAGAGCGCGATCAAGATCCAGGAAGTGAGCTATATCCACGCGGAAGGATTCGCCGGTGGCGAGCTCAAACACGGACCGATCGCCCTCATCGAGAAGGGGACCCCCTGCATCGTTCTCACCGGCAAGGACGAAGTGACTGCTGACATCCTCTCTAATGCCAGGGAGCTCTCCGCCCGCGGCGCGTTCATCATCGGCGTGTCGCCCGAACGCAAGGAGGTCTTCGACGAGTGGATCAAGGTCCCGGATGCCGGAGCAGCACAGGCCATCGTAAATATCATCCCGATCCAAATCCTCGCCTACTTCCTCGCGGTGAAACGGGGGAAGGATCCCGACATGCCGCGGAATCTGGCAAAGAGCGTTACAGTTAAATGAACCACACTCAACGCTTTTTGCCCTGAGCTATGTCATGTGAGCTCGGCGAACTGCGAACCATTTGTATTCATCACGGCACGTCGTCGTTCGACGGGCTCAGAATGACATGCATTTTAATCGCAAATTGGTCTGAGTTCCATCGTTGTGCTATTTGATAATGCGCGAAGGCGGGCTCTGCCCGCATGGAGCGCCTTCTTATTGAGGGGAAAGAGAGCTCATGAGAGAAAAACCACAGGTTTGTCTTTCATGAATTTATAAGTCGTCCGGCGGAATCCCGTAGTACTTGAAGAGGAACGCGGCGATCTCCTTGAAGACCGGCGCGGCGGCCTGCGCGCCGTGGATGATACCTTTTGCCTTCGGTCGATCGAGCTTCACCAAGAGAACGAACTTCGGGTGATCGGGTGGGGCATAGCCGGCATACGTGGCAAAGGTGGAACCTGTACCCGTTTCGTACTTACCTCCCGGACCGGCGATCTGGCTCGTCCCTGTTTTACCGGCGATGCGGTAGCCTGGAACTTTGCCAGCCTTCGCATAGCCGTTGCGACCGGAGCTCACGAGCATCGCTGTGATCGTAGCGGAGGCGTCTGAGGTGATAACCTGATCAATGACTTTCGGTTGGGTCTTCTCCGCCGTGCCGTCGTTATGCACGATCGAATCGATGATCGTGGGACGCATGAGCTTGCCGCCGTTCGCGAGCGCACACCACCCCGTGATCACTTGGAGGGGCGTCGATGAGAGACCCTGCCCGTACGCGGATGTTGCGAGCAGCGCATTGCTCCAGTTGCGCCATGGGAGCACTTCACCCGGTTGTTCATCCTCCAGTTCGATACCTGTGACACGTCCGAACCCGAAGCGTTCGATCATCGTGTAGAAGAGCTTGCGCCCTAGTTTAGCGGAAACGGTCGTCATGCAGGTATTGATGGAAAATTCGAGGCAGTTCGTCATCGTCACATGGCCAAAGTACGTGTTGAGAGCGTTCTTGATCGTATACTCATCCACTTTCACAGGTGCCAGGTCTTCGTATGTGTCCGTGGGCGTCACCTCGCCCTGATCGAGGGCGATGGCCATCGTGATCGGCTTGAAGACCGATCCAGGCTCGTAGATGGATTGCACGACTCTGTTCAGATACGCGCCGACGCCAATGGAATTCTTATACTTCAACCACACATCGGGAGAATCCGTCGGGAAGATCTCCATGCGGTTGTTCTCCCCGAGATAGATATAGTAGCGCACGACATCTTTGAGATCGTAGAGCTGTTCGATTTCCGTAAGTTGCTTACTCTTCTCGGTGCTGAGGTTTGCCCGCCCTTCGGACGTGAAGATATCGCCGATATATCCTCGAAGCACGAAAGCATTTGTCTGCGGATGAATGATATCTACAACGATCTCTTTGCGCTTGCCATCATCGAGATAGATCGGCTCTTTCTCGTAAACCATTCCATAATCATTCGCATTGAAGAGGGGAGCGTTCGCCATAGCCAATATGCGCCCGGTGAACGGATCCATCACGATCGCCTGAGCGCTCTCCGCATCGACCTTCTCCACCCACTCGGAGAGCGCACGCTCGACTTCCTGTTGGATGAAGCGATCGATGGTGAGAATAACAGTGTCGCCGTCCTTCGGATCGACGATCGTCTGTTCGGACGTGAGGATCTGTCCTCCCTGCGGATCACTCACAGTGGAAATGAGCCCCTCTTGTCCCCGCAGCTGCGGATTGAACGTGCGCTCAACACCGTACTGCGCTTCCTGCAATGCGTTGAGAAAACCCACAACATGCGATCCCACTGTCCCGTCCGGATAGTACCGCCAGTGCTCGGCGAGCAGCGCAATCGAGCGTAGGGGATCCGCGATGCGGTCCGCCGCTTCCCGGGTCGGTGCATTCTGCTTGCGTTCGCGCGTGTCCTTGAGCGACTGAAGCTTGAGTTCCCGGATGACAGACGATAGCTTCGGCGGAAGTGCGCGCATGATCGGCACGTAACGGAGCGGCCTGCTGCGCAATAGATTTTTGAGTGCCGTCTGATCCATGCCGACGATATCCGAAAGTTGACGGGCGATAGAGCCCAACTGCATCTGATTCACCACTTCCGGATCCGCCGAGATGAGACGACTTCCCACAGATACATCCACACCGGGAACGGCGAGATCTCTCACGGCTTGGATCTGTGCCTTCGTCGCACTGTAAACGAGCGGCACGAACGTCACCCGCTTCTCTCCGATGCGACTCTCAATCGCACGCGCGAAGAGCCTGCGTACCTCACCGAGATCCGGTATCTGCGCAGGATCAAGAGGAGTCTGCATTACCTTAAGACGCTCTGGTTCCAGAAGCACACCGGTGAATGCCTTCGCCACGCGTGCAAGAGGATCAAACGCTGCAGCGTAATAGGGGACCAATTCTCGTGGGCACGCAGGATCGCCCTTCGAACAGAGCGCGTGGAATTGCTCGGTCACGAGCGCGGTCGAAAGCAGATCCGCTATCTTCGCCGGATCGTCCGTGATGACCGGATCGACGTACACCATGTCGAGCGTCGTATTCGTAGCAAGAATGCTCGTTTCACCGGTCTTGGAATTGTACGAAAGAATCTCTCCACGTTTCGCAGGCAGGACGACGCCGCCGTAGTGTTGCGCCTGCGCGAGCTCGTGATACTCAGTCCCACGGATCACCTGAAGCTCGATCAATCGAGCGACGATAATGAGCAAAGCAATGAAAATGAATCCGTGCACAAGAAACATGCGCTGATGAAGAGAGCGCTTCCGTTGCGTTTCGGAAGGTGTTCCGGGGATCCGCAGAGCCACGGCAGAGAGGATAACACATATACGAACAAGGTGTGCTGTGAAATAATTCAAATCAAATTAAGAAATTAAAGATTTCAAAAACTTCAAGGAAATCGAGGATCCTTGTCATCTTTGATTTCTTCGATTTCTTTGGTTTCCTCTTCCCGCAGTGGATTCCATTCGTACGAGAACTGTGGTATAATACTTCGATATGGTTGAGCCTACACAAACTTCCTGGGAGGCGCTGGATGGGAAATCACTCCTGCTCAAACTGCAGGAGTACGCGATGTCGAGTGGCATCTCGGATATCCACTTCTCGCCGGAGAAAACATTCGTACGCACGGAAGTACGCCTCCACGGTGTCCTGCGGCTCATTGCACACATTTCCGCGACGGCCTACGACCAGCTTGTGCGCCACGTGAAATTTCTCTCCAAGCTCAAGCTCAACATCACGAATATCCCACAGGACGGACAGTACACGTTCGAGGCTCCGGGCCGGATCGTTAACGTCCGCGTCGCGAGCATGCCCACACGTTTCGGCGAAAAGTTCACGCTTCGTCTCCTCGACCCAAAGAAGGGGATCGTACCTTTGGAGAAACTCGGCTTGCCGCCGGAGATCCACACAAAACTCGCACAGCTTGTGCAACTGCCGAACGGGCTCATCCTCGTCACGGGACCCACAGGGTCGGGAAAGACGACGACGCTGTACTCACTCATTCAGACACTCGTCGGCACGGAGCGCAACATCATCACCCTCGAGAACCCGATCGAATACGAGTTGGCCGGGATCGTCCAGAGTCAAGTTGATTTCGATCATGACTACACCTTCGCAAGCGGCTTGCGCTCCATCCTCCGCCACGACCCAGATGTCGTGCTTGTCGGTGAGATCCGCGACCTTGAAACCGCTCAGACAGCGGTAGACGCCGCACTCACGGGTCACCTTGTGCTTTCGACCCTTCACACGAATTCGGCCATCGAAGCCATCCCCCGCCTTCTGTCCATGGGAGTCAGCCCGTACACGTTTGCTCCGTCGCTGAGAGCGATCCTCGCTCAGCGTCTCGTGCGAACCTTCACGCCCGAGTGCAGCAAGGAAGGAGTAAAATGCGACCCGCTCGCTCACGATACGTACGGAGGGCAGACCGCCATTCCGGAGCTGCTCATCGTCACTCCGAAGATCCGCGAGATGATCCTGACGAACGAAACCTCCGCAGCCATCGAAGCTCAGGCAAAAGCGGAGGGATACTGGAGTATGCGCATGTGGGGGGAGAAATACATCGCCGACCGCGTTACGTCTCCGTCGGAGGTGGTGCGTGTCAGCGTATAGCAGCAAACAAATCTATTCTTGCTGTTCATCGACTTTAAGGAAACCAAAGAATTCAAGAATAACGAGGATCCTTGGCATCCTCGATTTCCTCTTTCGAAAGTCTCTTGCATGAAATTCTCATTCATCCATACTATGAGACCTTATCGTGCTTCGACGCCGTCACTACACCGGCCAGTACCCGCTCGCGACCGCTCCGGGATCGCTCTCAGCGCTGCGCTCAATCATCGCCCTGATTCTCATTGCTCTGGTTCTCTTTTATCTAGGAAGGAAAGTGATGCAGTTTTTCAACGTGGGCAATGCTGTCCGCCAAAATGCGGCGGTTCTCCTGACGGAAGGGCCCGGAACCGTGAACGTTTCCATTGACGGAGGGGAACTGAAACGCGCGGAGAATCGCCTGAAGCTCTATCCCAAAGATCAGGTGACTACGAGCGGAAATGCACGAGCGGCTCTGGCACTCTTCGATGGAACCATCGTGCGACTCGATACCACGACGACCCTGCAGGTAGTCGAGAGCGAGCATGGCGTGAAACAATCGCGTATCGTCCTTGCCTTGAACGGAGGATCCGCTTGGATTTCGACACCAACAGTGGATGATTATTCAGGCAGTATCCTGCGCGAGATACATACGACCCAGATGAATCTCACCCTGCCTTCTCGAACAGAAGTCGTCGTGACGCCCTCGGCCTTCACGACCTTCGCCGCCGACGGCCAAGGCATTTCCGTGCTTGTCGCCGGCAATCGTACGTCTGTGATCATCGGTGAAGGACAACAGTTCACGATCCCCGCGGGTGCTCCGCTCGCCGGCAACCTCTACCGCTTCCGCTCGCCATTGGACCCCCTCATGGTTCGTTCATCGTTCGTAGAGGAGAGTCGATCGATGCGCTACTCGATCGGTGTGAATGTGAGCGGCAGCGGAACACTTGCACCCCCCGAGACGGAGAGCCAGGACGTCCTCACTGTGAGCGAGCCGACACAAGGCATTACACTGGAGACAGCAACCGTGAAGGTGATCGGTTCCGTGCGCAAACCCGCTGAGAAGGTACGGATCAACGGCTACATCGTGGAGACGACGAACGGCCGTTTCGAGCGGGAAATATCGCTTCCAGACGAGGACGAGGTGACGGTGCTCGTCGAAGCGCTCAACGCCGATGGCACGGTGAATGAAAAGATTCAACGCATTCTGAAGCGCGACCGCAAACCGCCGGAAGCTCCGATAATCCTCACCCCGGCAAAGGCAGGGGAGACGTATGCAACGATGCATGATCCTATCGAGATCAGCGGCGAGGCCCCCGACGGAACAGTGGGCATCGTCGTGAACGACTACCGCTTGCAGCTTTTCACGCCGGGCGAGCGGACTTGGAGCTACCTCGCCTCCACCAAGCTTGCCAACATGCAGCCGGGATCGAACACCTACTCCGTCGTCGCCATCAACAAAGGAGGCTACCGCAGCACTCCCGCCGTGATCACAATCCTTTTCAATCAAGGACAGGAAGGTCTGGTGAAACTTGCCGGGACGGGTGCCGCTGCCCCCTCCACCATACCGACAGAAGATGCCGCGACTCTTCCCGATAACGCTCCGCTTTCCCCGGGGAGCCTTGCCGTCACCGGTCCGGCCGCCGGCACGCAATTTACCTCGACCGGCAGCTCCTTCCTTCTTGAAGGGATAACCTCCCCCGCAACCGCAAGCATCTGGGTAAACGATTACCGCCTGAAGCTCTACCTGCCCGGCAAGATCACGTGGAACTACATCGCAGACGTGCAATACGGAACCTTAAGCCGCGGGCGGAATCTCTACCGCATCGTGACGCGCGACAAGAACAACATGATCTTAGACACCCTAACGTACACAGTGCGGTACTAAGGAAGAACAAGTCCTACCCTGCCCAGATCTTCTTCGAACTGCTTCGGCAACGAAGCAATCACCGTCTGCTCATGAAGCTGCCCGGGCGGCGTGAATGTCAATTTCCACGCGTGCAGACACATTCCAACAATCCCATAATGAGTCGCTATCTTCTCACTTGATGAGGATGCGTACGTCGGATCGCCGAGGATGGGATGACCGACGGAACGCAAATGCACGCGCACTTGATGCGTGCGACCAGTGTGAATCTCGCAGAGCAGGAGCGCACAGTCCATGCCAGCCGCAAGTGTCTGGTAGGTCGTTTTCGCCTCGCGGCTGACGGATGTCTTGAGAACAGACATCTTCGTGCGATCCGTGAGATTACGACCAACCGGCGCGTCGATGACGGCCGCGGCGTGGGAGGGGACGCCGGCGACAATCGCCAGGTAGAACTTCCGAACCGTGCGATCGGAAAACTCCTTCTGGAGCGCGGCGTGCGCTTGCGGGGATTTCGCAATGAGCAGGCATCCCGTCGTCTCGCGGTCGAGGCGGTGCACGAGAACAGAAGAAGCGCCGAAGGGGATCTTCCGCTCGGCGAAGAGATGAGCGATCCCGTGGAGGATCGTCGGCTCGCCCTTCTTCATACCAGGCGCGGGATGAACGGCGACGCCGGCGGGCTTCGCTATCACGAGGCACGCGCCATCTTCGTAGAGGATGGGAAGATGCAAATCAACGGGCGTGAGGTGCGACTCGGAGACGGGTTCTTCCGAGAGAGATACTTCGACGCGATCCCCGGGCTGCACGATCTGCGCAGGCTTACGAACGATCCGGCCGTTCACAAGAACGCAGCCCGTCCGAACGAGCGCGCCCGCCTTCACGCGGCTC
Organism: Candidatus Peribacteraceae bacterium; assembly: GCA_028711445.1. GTDB lineage: Bacteria > Patescibacteriota > Gracilibacteria > Peribacterales > Peribacteraceae > UBA9631. Next base: position 13,611 of record JAQTSD010000001.1, on the reverse strand, counting down.
AAACCCCCGCAGGCTTGTGCGAGGAAAGCGTCGAGCCGACCGCGCTCTGCGCAGGTGAGATCCATCGTTATGCAGTGTAGCGGCAAAACGTCATACATTGCGAAGAATTCCATCTTCATTCTCTTGCTGAACAAGCACCCGTCTGCTGGAATACCTCCCTTTTATGGAAAAGAAACCACCCGCACTGCAATGGGAGAAAGTCACGAGCTTCGCTGCCCTCGCTGCACAACGCGAACAGCAATCCTCACCCGCTTCACAAGCGGAAACCACGCCCATCCGCCAGCACGGACTCGACGTTTTCTACGATAACTCCGACGCCGCAACCGTGACGACGCTCTCGGAAGCTCAACCAAGTTATGGCTACCACCTGGACGGATTAAATGATGTGAAGTTCAGCGGATCCGCAGGCGAACATGCCCTCGTCGAGGACATGCTCGACCACCCCTGCCTCGATCCTCAAGTGATCAGGTCACGACAGGAAGTGATCCGCCTCCTCATAAGCAATGTCAACCTGCTCCAGCGACTCTGCAGGCATCTCGAGAAGGCCTACACACTGTCGAGGGCTCTCCATGCGCTTCTTGATTCCGACAAGCAGGAACAAGAGCATGCACTGCTCCATGGCAAGAGACCAAAGAAGCGCATCGAACAACTCTTGGAATGTGGCGTCAATCCTGAATCCGTTCGTACGTTCCTGCATGAAGATGTCTCCACCGACGATGATCGCCCGAAAGATATACCGGGGCTGCAATCCCTGCACGCCGCCGGGCAAGGTAAGCAGATGATGCTCGATTTTACACAGTCTCTGCGTGATCAAACTCATCCGGTTCTGCAGGAAATCGGCACACACTTGCTTGAGAGCATACAAGATCTTCCCTCCATCACCCCGGAGAGCATCTTACAAGACGCGCTGGCAGACCCATCGCTGCAAGGGCTCCATACACTAGAGAAGAGAGTGAGCGGGATCACGGGCGACATCGTGAAAGCCGGAGCGATTCTCAGCGCTGCCGTGCATGTCATGAATGAAGGATTTGGAAGAGCGACATTCGATTCCGCGCAGCCACGCGACTACCACGGGGGATGGAATGCACTTAAAGAGAAGAAGGCGTACAGCTACAGAAGAGAAGGCGATCATTACATCCGGCAGGTGCCGAACGATGCGCCAGCCGACCGTCCCGTGACGATTCTCTGTGGGGGAAACATGTCCGGGAAATCATTCGCACTCAGGCGCGAGCTTTCCATGCACCGCTGGGCACAATCATTCGGATATGTGTCTGCGCGGTCCGGCAATTTCCCCGTGCTCTATGACAGCCTCGTCTACCTCGACCGCGCCTCGACGGACGCGCCGCACGACCTAAGCGCATTCGGCAAGGAGGTGAACCAGTTACAAGCAGGCATCGCAGCATGCCGCGGTCGCCCGTACGTCTTGAGCGACGAATTCGCTTCCACCACGTCACCAGAGGATCAGTACCGCCTCTGCGTGGGACTCCTCACATACCTGCAGAATCGCGGGGCACGCCTCATGATGGCGAACCACAACGAGCAATTCCTCGCACGATGCGCCCGGATGGCTGACTGCGGCATACACCACTTCCGCACAGGGACGAAACCGAACGGCGATATCGATTTTCTCTACAAGATCGAGGAGGGGATCGACGAATCGCACGCCATCGAAGTTGCGCGCCGCATGGGCATGCCGTCGGAGGTGACGGACGCGGCGGATGCCTACCTGCGTCGCGAGCACCTCCCCGCGAACACTCCTCCGCTCCACCTCCCCCCCATCACCGCTTACAGCCCCGAAGAACGCGAAGCCCTCAAGAGCCAATCAGGCTCGCTGCGCATGTTCCTCCCGTACGCGGACGAAATGGTCATCACACAACAACAGAAATGGCACGGGGAGAGCTACCGACGCCTCGACTGGTGCTTCACTGAAGATGACCGCTGCAACCACGCCCGGAAAGTACGGGACACCGATGAAGCACGCGAATGGAAGGCACTCAGGGACCACCCCTTCTTCCTTCAATTGAGCAACGATCCGGAACTGCGGTACCACGTGGATCACACGCTCATGCCCGGGCAGCCACAGGCCTTCCAGAAGTGCACCAAGGCGCTCCTCTTCGAGGGGGCGACAGGTGACACGAAAGAACTTCTCGAGCGTCAGAAGATGTACGACGCCCTCATGGAGGGAGACCGCAATCAGGATCTCACAAACGCCGTCCAGAACGTCTGGGCGCTGCTCTGGGCGGCGGAACGCTGCGACGCACAGTGCCTCATCGCATTCAACGAGCACCTCTTCAAAGGATGCGCGGAACATTTCCTCGGCGACAGGGTGGATCTGGGATTCAAGGCTCTCGACGGCCAATTGCTTCTGGAAGTCATCGCCCTCAACGCCGACCTGCTCTCCCTCGATCTCACAGCGATTGGCGTGGAGAGGGATATGGCCGACCTCACGCGCATCTGTGCTCTCCAAGCGGAATGCGAAAACAGCCTGGAGGAAAGGATTTCCGCCATGATTGATCCTCGAACAGACCAAGCCGAAGTACTCGATCGCTGCTTCCGGCCGGTTCGAGAGGCATACGCCGTTGCGCGCATCCCATGCAAGGAGGAGCACCCCTATCACAGCTGCAAGGAGCCCATGCTCGCCGTCGTCGATCGCATCGTGACGAAGCTCTCCCCGCACATTCGACCACTTGCGCTTCGCTCCTGCGATACCGGACGCGTCCGTACGCACATCGCACGGATGTACGACACTTTCCAGAAAGTCACCAAGGATGATATCTTCATCATCCGCAGAGACGGCATCCTTATCCAAGTTCTCGAGCATCTATTGCGAGACGGCTCCGCCGTCGACGAGCTGGTGCAATGCCTGCGCTCATACGACTCCGTTCATCTGCACCGCCTCTCGCACTATCTCGAGAGTATCTTCGATACATTCTTGAACGGCAAAAGAAGTGGAGCAGAACTCCGGATCATGTTCGAGCAGATCGCAGCCGAACAATCGGCAGACCAACACCACTACTCGAAGATGCAAGATGCATGGTGCCAGAATGCGAATAACCGGACGCTCGATTGGATACGCGATGAAATCACAACGCTCTCCGCCATCCTCGCGTTCGCACGGACCATGAAGGAGGAAGGCTACTGCCGCGTCGCCTTCAATGATACCGGAGAGCTGGCCATCGAGGGGGGTTGGAGCGTCACCAAACCGAAAGAAGAACAGGTGCGCAACGACTGCACATTCGCCGGAGAACAGCGGGTGCAACTGGCCACCGGCGCGAATATGTCCGGCAAGACGTTCGACATCAAGAAGGTCTCCCTCGCACTCCTCTCCGCGCAAGCCACCGGACACGCACCTGCCGCTTCCATGACCACGCCCGTACATGAGAGCGTCGTTTATCTGGACCGCGTGCAGGCGAACGAAGACGAAAACTTGAGCGCGTTTGGCAACGAGGTGATGCACTGGAGACGCTTGAGCGAGAGGACGCAGCAAGGGCACACCTTCTTCGGCGTGGACGAAGCATTCTCCACCACCTCCCCGAAGTATCAGGGAGCCTTAAGCTACGGCGTCTGCAGCCATCTTCTCGGGAAAGGACATCGCCTGTACATGGCGTCGCACCACCACCAGTTCATCGATGCCTTCACGGCGGCACATCCCGAATGCGCTTCCGCACATCACTTCCATACGCAGTTGAATGCAGACGGGACTCTCTCCTTCGACTACCTCAAACAAACAGGTCACCAACCATCGCAGGCCATCGCGGTCGCTCGCACACTCGGAATGGATCCGGCGATCCTCGCTATTGCGGAGATGATTCCGCTTGAGGAGGCGACTGCGGAGGACAATCATCCGATTTCAAAGTAGCGGCTCGCAGCTGTACGCGGTACGCCTCCCAACTCTTTCGCAGAGCCTCGCCGCTCGGATACGTCTTGTAGATGCCGGCGTTCCACATCATTCCGGATACACCTAATGGAGGAGGGAAGTCGGAAATCGATCCATGAGAGTGCAGGGAAAGATGGAATGATCTTCCAGCTATTGTATGCCTATAAACAAGGGACTTCGACGGTCTACTCTTCTGCGCATGCCGCTGCTATGCTGGCAAGCATGACGCCGATCGATGAACTCCTCACCCGCGCCGTCGCAAAAGTGATTCCCGAAGATCTCGCCAAGGCGAAGCTCGCCTCCGGCAAGCGCCTTCGAATTTATAACGGAGTGGATCCCACCGGCTCCAAGCTCCACATCGGGCACACCGTGCCCCTACGCAAGCTGCAGGCATTCGCCGATGCCGGCCACGAGGTGATTTTTCTCATTGGGAGCTTCACAGCCATGATCGGCGATCCGTCCGGGCGTGACGAAGCGCGCGTTCCCCTCACGCGGGAGCAGATCGAGGAGAACTTCAAAACCTACAAAGCACAAGCGAGCAAAATCCTTGATTTTGAAAAAGTCAGGGTTGTCTACAATCACGAATGGTTGGAGAAGCTTTCGTTGCAGGAAATTTTGAAACTCGCAAGCTTCTTCACGAAGCAGCAGATGGAGCAGCGCGACATGTTCGTGCGGCGCGAAGAAGAGGGGAAACCCATCTACGTGAATGAGTTCCTCTATCCGCTACTGCAAGGATACGACTCCGCGCACCTCGATGTGGATTGCGAACTGGGTGCAACGGATCAGGAATTTAACATGCTCGCAGGCCGCACTATTCAGAAAGCACTCTCGAAGCGCGAGAAGTTCGTGCTCACGGTGAAGATCATCGAAGGCACCGATGGCCGCAAGATGAGCAAGACCTACGACAACTGCATCTACCTTGAGGACGAGCCAAACGACATGTACGGCAAGGTCATGAGCGTGAAAGACGACCTCATGGCCACCTACTTCGAGTGCTGCACGGATGTCCCGATGGAGGAGGTGAAGGCCATCTTGAAAGGCAAACCTCGAGACGCCAAAGCCCGCCTCGCGCTCGAGATCACGACGCTCTACCACGGAGCAAAAGCGGCGAAGGAAGCGGCGGAGGCATTCGACCGCGTCTTCAAGAATAAGGAGCAACCGGAGGATATGCCCACACTCTCCGTGAAGAAGGGAAGTACTGTCATCGATGCCATCGTGAATGGAAAACTCGCCCCCAGTAAGTCCGAAGCGCGCAGGCTCATCGAACAGGGTGGCGTGAAGTTGAATAACAAAGTTGTTCAGAGTTTAGAGCAGACTATTGAGGAAGGCCTGACCCCCGAAGCCTTGGCGAAGGGGGTAGTGGTACAGGTGGGGAAGAGGAAGTTTGTGAGAGTGGTGTGGAAATAAAAGGTAACTATTCCTTGAAATATAGTACGTGAGCCCAGGTGTCATGATGAGGTGCGAGCCGCGTGCATGGATTCGTGGCTTTTTGCTAATGCAAAAAGTTCCTCAGCAGTAGGTTGGCTCCACGGGGAGCCAGAGCCTCCGACAGGAGGCTGATTGGACGCAAGCGTCCCATGAGCGGCTGGACACTCAGAGTGACACGGCACCTCAATATCCCCCCTCACCGCATCAAAACCACCCGCGGATCATCGGAGAAGATCGTGAACGCGTAGGTACACGGACAGAGCGGCTCACCATCCTCGACCGCGTCATACTGCATGATGTGCGACAGCACCAATGCATGTCCCTCTTCATCTCCGAAAGCGATCAAACTGCGGTCATCCTTCTCCTCGGATGCGATGAGGGCATAGCCCATGTCGTCGATCGTCTTCGACTCGAGGTAGAAACGCCAGAAATCCTCATCGGGATACTCGCTGTCCGCATAGACGAATGGAAAATTCTCATCGTCTTGCGCCAACGCCATGGTTTCGAAACCGGGAACATCTTTCACCGTTCCGGAAGCACTGAAGGTGCGCACTGCCTCACGCGGAATGGACCACGTGAGAGCGGGGTAAAGGGGAAGCGTGAGACTGGCATTCGTACCGCCCGAGGAAGGAGGGCTCCCGCACCCCACAAGCGCAAACGTCATGCCGCAAGACAGCAGGAAGACCGCGCCGCATCTCGGAGCAGATGTTGTCATTGTGTCCGAAGAATCGCATCGATCACCTGCAATGTGAACTGCGCGCGCATGAGGTCGCTCGGCAATGCCACAAATGCGTCCGCTTGCTCGGTCATTGCCGATTGGATAGCGGACACGACGTCTGAAGCATCATCCGATGCTATGAAGAGCCAGAAGGGCACCGAAGATGTGACATCCGCGCCATCTACGAGAATCGTGAGGATGTAGTCTCTTGGAATGAACCAGAGAATGCGGGCGGAGCGGGTCGCGGATACAGAGAGGATCCCATCCTGCAAGGATACATCGGTGATCGACGAATTCTGTAGCTTCAACTGCGTGATATATGCCTGCAGCATTTCATTATCTTGAGCGATGCCCGCAGATGACATCTGTGATGCCACAGAGGATCCGGTAGGCACTGACGACTGTTTACCACAGTCGGGAAGCTTCGAGACACAGGTGCCATCCAGACAACGTACGGGATTGCTATTCGGACACGCGGGAATCACTGTCGTCGCACTGGAGCGCTGCGTGGGAATAATAACCGGTACCTCGGAGGATGCCTGTTCGCCATGCGTACAATCCGGATCCGGCTGGAAGCAATCGTCATCGCACACCCCGTCGTTGTACGAGCGGTATAGGACGCAAGGGTCATCTTCCTCCGCTCCCGCTCCCGTGCAATCCGGATCAACGTTTGGGCAATCTTCATCACACATCCCATCTCCGTACCAACCGTTCGCTTCGCACTCGTCGTCGGTATCCTCTTGGGAGTTGCCCACTTTTGCGCAATCGGGGTCCGGTTTGGGGCATCCCTCATCGCACGTCTCATCATTGTACCAACCGTTCACCTCACATTCATCCTCGGCATTCTCCACAGCAAGAAAAGAAGGGTTGGACAGCGCAATCTCGGCACTGGCAAAAACTGGAGAGAACGCGAACAGCGTTCCGATACACAAGAGAGATGAGAAAAGCATGGTGAAAAGTATACCGCAGAGAACCTACGATGAAAGAGCTTGTCCGTCCCTACCATCCGATTCCGATGATATACGGTAGATGTGCCGCGATGCCCACGATCACCATCGAGGCGAGGAGGGCGATGCCGACGGAACGGGTGTCATGGGACATGGGAATCATAAAACGGCACATCCGGAGATGTGTTACACATTTTTTGAAACTTCTTTTACGCCAGCCGCTTCACCGCGCCCGAGACTGCCTGCACGATACCGCGATCGAAGGGGGAGGGGATGATCTTCAGCGCAGTCGGACGCTTCACGAGTGCAGCGAGTGCCGAAGCAGCCGCGATCTTCATCTCGTCGGTGATGCGCCGCGCATGAGCATCAAGTGCTCCGCGGAAGATACCCGGGAAGGCGAGCGAATTATTCAATTGATTGGGTAGGTCGCTCCTGCCCGTCGCAACAATTGCCGCACCAGCCCTAACCGCTTCTTCCGGCGCGATCTCCGGCACGGGATTGGCCATCGCGAAGATGATGGGATCGCGGGCCATCACTTTGATCATCTCAGGCTTGAGCGTACCGGGCTTGGAAACACCGATGAAGACATCCGCATCCTTGCACGCGTCGTAGAGCGTGCAGCAGATGTTCCGCTTGTTCGTAATGATGCTGAGCTCGCGCTTCAGCGAATTGAGGTCATCCCGGTGTCCGCTCACGATCCCTTTGGAATCCACAAGGACGATATCCCCGATGCCGTAGCGAACAAGCAGTTTCGCGATCGCCGAACCGGCAGCGCCTACGCCCGAGAGCGCGATCTTCACATCCGCAGCCCGCTTTCCTACGATCTTGAGCGCGTTGATCAGTCCCGCAAGGACGACAATCGCCGTACCGTGCTGATCGTCATGCATCACCGGAATATCGAGTGACTCAATGAGTCGCTGCTCGATCTCGATGCACCGCGGCGCCGAGATGTCTTCGAGATTGATACCCCCAAAAATCGGAGCAATGAGCTGGACCGTTCGGACGATTTCGTCCGGGTCCTGCGAGTCGATGGCGATGGGGAACGCATCGATGCCGGCGAACCTCTTGAAGAGCGCGCACTTGCCCTCCATCACGGGGAGCGATGCCTTCGCCCCGATATTGCCGAGGCCGAGGACCGCCGAGCCGTCCGTCACCACGGCGACGCAATTTCCCTTGATAGTGTAGCGATAGACATCCTCCGCGCGCTTGGCAATTGCAAGACACGGTGCAGCCACGCCCGGCGTGTAGGCAATGGAGAGGTCCGTCACATTCTTAATCGGCAGTTTACCTTCCACCGACAGTTTGCCTTTTGCCTTCAGATGAGCCCGAAGTGATGCTGCTGAAAAGTCCATATGAGTAGCGGCAGTATAGCGATCCTGAGTTTACTGTCACCTTGTGCGGGAAGACGATGTGCTCTGAGCCTCGATTTGTCTCAACGCGGAGAGCGCCATCCTGTTCGTCGGATCATAGCGCAGCACTTCAGAGAACTGCCGGATGGACTCTTCGCGATCCTGTCGCTCGTAGAGGAGAATTGCAAGATTTAAGCGTGCGGCGACGAAGTTCGGCGCAAGGGCAACGGCCTTGCGATACGCCACGATCGCCTCGCGATTGCGGTCCACCTTATTGAGCGCCACTCCGTAGTTGTAGAACGCCTGAGGATAGAAGGGATTCATATCGATGGCACGCTCATACTCACGGATACCGTCCTCGATCCTACCCATACCCACGTACAGCGCGCCGAGATTGATGAGGGCGGTCGAGAATCCCGGCGCGATCTGGAGGGCGGCACGGTACTCCGCTTCCGCCGTCTGGTAGAGACCTGCCTGCCCCGCGAGGATGCCCGCGCCGAGGTGCGCGTACTCATTACCGGGATTGAGTACGAGGGCTCGCTTGTAAGCATCGGTTGCCTTCTGCGTTTCGCCGGATTCACGATAGACAGACCCAAGGTTGCTCAGGATTTTCGACCGCGCGGTATCCACGCTGCCCGGTACGCGATGAAGACTGTAGCGTTCGCTCGCAGAGAGGGCTTTCTCGTAGGACTCCATGGCTTGCTGTGTTTCCCCTTGCTGACGGTACACATTGCCGAGGTTATTAAGGGCCACATATGCGTCCGGATAGAGCGAGAGCGTATGAGTGAAGAGTGATGTGCTGTCGTGCCAGACGAGCGATTGTCTCAGCGCCAATCCGGAGAAGATGATAGACACGATCACGGCACCAATCGTGGACCATTTCGCCCATGCCTCGGAACGCTCGCTTGTAAGTGCCAGGAGCATCGCAACCATCAGAAGAACACCAATCGAGGGGACATACGCATAGCGATCGGAAGCGAAGTAAAAGAAATCTCCCTTGGCAAAATTGAGCAGAGTGGGGGAGACCGTCACAAAGAAGAAAGCAAGACCGAAGGACACCTCCGGCCGCTTCCTCCAAGTCAGAACCATCGCAACAGCGAGGAGAATACAAATGATGAAGGGGATGAGGATGTCCATTCGCGCGAGAGTCGGCGTTCCCTCGAACGGGTAGAGGACCGAGAGGCGCACAGGGAGAAAAATCTTCTCCAGGTAGAAGACTGCACTCACCGGTGCCATGAGAACTTTTTCCGTGAGCAGAGACGAACCAAGAACGCCAGCCTTGCCGATCCAAGCAATGACGCCGAAAACGCAGGAGAGAGCAACGTACGGAAGCTTCTCGACGAACATCCATACACTCCATTTGCGACGCTGGAAAACGTCGATCAGGAGGAGAACGACGGGGAGAGTGAGCACTGACACCTTGGCAAGGAGCGCCAAGAGGAAGGCGACGATACTTCCATAGTATGACCCGCGCTGCCTGTGAGCGCGGTACGAGAGATACGCAATGATCGAAAGCAGGAAGAAGAAGGTCGAGAGCACATCCTTGCGAGCGCTCGCCCACACGACCGCCTCGGTATGGAGCGGATGGACGGCGAAGAGGATACCGCAAACGACCGCGACCCACCTGCGCCGCGAGAGAAGGAGACAGAGCCACGCGACGAGGAGTGCGTTGCCCGTGTGCCACAGGAAGTTCTGCAAATGGTAGATCCCGGGATAGATGCCGCCGATGAGATAATCGATCTGATAACTGAAGAACGTGAGTGGGATATAGAGTTCAGGATCGTAGGTTGTAAAAATCTTCTTCAGGGTTCCGAGATTGATCCCTCGGATGAAGGGGTTCTCGTAGATGAGCATCCCGTCATCCCAGCGGACGAAATGGCCACTGAACGACGCCGCGTACACGACGAGCGTGAGCGCGAAGAATCCGCCGATGATCCAGAGGAGGACGAAACGGGAAGGGGGCCTCAGAAACCCCATGGTCATGGGATACTCGTGATCGTTCATCAGTCAGTACTGTACGGCTATTTATGCCCGCACTCAAAGACCGATACGCATTTGCATCCGCGGACAGGAAGCCGATCCTCACCACCTCATACGAATGAATTTCTTCGTTCGTCAAATCGCCGATAACTGCGATCCAGAGAGAAAAAGTCGACGCTTTACCGCATCATTCCGCAAGCTACAATGAAGATAATTTTCCCCCTCATCTCTATGCCAAAAGCGAAGAAATCCAAGAAAGCCCGCAAGCCTGCAAAGAAGATCGTCAAGAAGGCGAAGAAGGTGATGAAGAAGAAGGTGACGAAGGCCGCGAAGAAACCAGCCAAGAAAGCCACCAAGAAAATTGTGGCGAAGAAAGCGGAGAAGGGGACTCCCGTGGGAAAGGTGACACACTTCTATGATCGTATCTCTGTCGCGGTCGTCGAGCTCACCAAACCTCTACGAGTGGGAGATGCCATCCGCCTCTCGCACGGCGAGAAAGCATTCACACAGCGCGTGATGTCGCTCCAGATCGATCACACGCCTGTCCCGTCAGCGGGCAAGGGGCAGGAAGTCGGAATGAAAGTCAATAAGGAAGCGAAGGAGGGAACGCTGGTGGAAGTGCTTTAAGGAGTAAGGAAGAAGAGTGCCATGGGACGAACGCGGCGAGGAACTACGAGTAATTCGCCCGCACCGCGATGCGTACATCATCGGACTACAACGCACTACACCAGCTGCGCGCCGTACAGGAGCAGTCCGCCAAGAACGATTGCAACCGCTCCGAAGACGGGGCGCAGGGCTACCGAATTCACCATGCGCTCGGAGAGTCCCCTAAGGACGTTCGGAAACCATGTGGCAGTGATGCCTTTGACAAGACCGATCCACGCGACGAGGCGCAGGAGACCGGCTGTATCCGTGCCGATCCGGTAGCCCTGCTGGAGCGCCAGCACTGTGAGAATGACGATGACCGCTCCTGTGATGCGCATGCAAAGAGCATTGCGCATGAGCTGCTGTACGAATGCGGCGGTGGAAGCGCCTGCAACGAGCAGGGGGAGGCCAATGAGGAGGACGAGAATGCCGGTGATGGTGGAGAAAGTGGAGAGTTCCATAATTGTGCATTGTACCACCGTTTCTTCTGTCGAAGAATCGACGGATTCTCCCTTGTGCAAAATTCCAGACAGGACAAAGATCTGCATCTTGTCCCTTCGCTTCGCCGTGATCCTGCCGTTCCAAAAAGGAGGAAACGATGCTGACTCGGATTGTTGAGTTTTTGATCGCTATGGCCCTTAACGAGGTCATAGCCCTCATCTTCACCGTCGTTCTCTGCATCCTCGCAGCGCTCATCTTGCCGTTCGCTGCGATTCCGGTGGAGGTGATCTTCGGGCCGCAGATCGCGGGTGGGCTCCTCTCCGCCATCATGGGCTCGTGGGCATTCCGTATCGTGTACCTGGTGATCTTCATCAATCTGATGATGGACACCTACAAGGTACCGAACCTCAAGAGCCTCTTCTTCAAAAGGCGGCTCGTCGTGATGCTCACGGAGGACAAGCAGGCTGAATAACGCATCTGCGTGAGATCAGCCAATCTTTTCCCGGACGGCGGTAGGGTTCTCCTACTGCTGTCCGGAGGTTTTATGAGTTCCGGTTCATCTAGCATCAAAAGGCCAGCAATGCCGTTAAATAGCCATTTTATAATGCGAACAATGCCTCCTTTCATTCAATTCTATCCTTTACTATGAAACTTTCTATGTACTTCCTTCAGCTGTGGATTGGTAACGTGCGTATATATCTGAGTAGTCGATAAATCTTTATGTCCGAGCATCTCCTGCACACTCCTCAAATCCGCTCCATTGCGCAACAAGTCCGTCGCGAAGGAATGGCGAAGCGTATGCGGAGAGGGATTGCTCATGATCCCAGCCAAAAGCGCATACTTCTTCACCCCGTTATAGATCGATATCCGGCTCAACCGATACTCTTCCCCCGGCGGCATGACGTTGCGCGCTTGGTCATGATTACGGATGAAGAGGGGAGTCAGATGATCGAGACGGGCGTCCAGATACGCTTTCAGAGCCTCTGCCGCGCGGTCGGAGATGAAGACCACCCGGATCTTCCCCCGTTTGCCGCGCACCGAGATCTCCCGCGTCGCGTAGTTGATGTCTTTGCAATTGAGGCCCCTGAGTTCCGCGAGACGCAGGCCCGTCGAGAAGAAGAGCTCGAGGATCGCCTTGTCCCTTTTACCTTCCTTGGTTTCGGTATCGGGCGCATTCAATAATTCATCCAATTCCTCGCGGAAAAGAACTTTCACCTGGCGTTGTTCCTCCTTGAACCGTTGCACGCGGTCCGGCGGGAAGACATCTATCTCTTCCTCTTGAATGAGATAACGCAAGAAAGCACGCAGGATCGTCAAGTGGTGATTCTTCGTACGGATCATGAGTTCGTGACCCGTACGCGTCCGGAAAGAGTGCAACGCGGACTTGTACACGCGGATCGATTGCTTCGAGAAGAGCAGGGGATCGGTGACTCCGGAAAGCCCGGTCAGGAGCCTAAGGGACTGCCGGTAGGTCTCGATTGTCAGAGGAGACTTGTTCTGCTCGGCCTTGAGGAAGGTTAAGTAACGATCGATGGCCTGCGTGAGTGCTGTAACGGAAGGAGCCTTGGATGCGAACATAGAGGGCGGGGGATGGGTTATCCACAGTCTTTCCTAGTTAACATAATGCATTTTATGTTAAGATTCAATTGACATAATCCCTGAGCACATGAGTTGTTCCCAATGTGCGCATAAAGGCAATTCCCCCACTGTACGGCTCAATATATGCATAGTAGATCAGTGCAAGCGCCTCCCGCAGAACACTCAGCGTTTGGAACATCAGAGGAGGCTTCGGAGAGGCCGGATAGGTATGAAAAGGCATCCCCCACCCCTGGCGCCTCGCAAAGGAGGCGATCCGAGCGAGGTGATAGCCATCGGAGACCGCAAGGACGGATTGACAGCCCTCTGTGAGCGGCAACGTGTTTCGGAGATTTTCCCACGTATTTTCGGATCGATCTTCCGTTTTGATGTGTTCGGGCGCCACACCATTCAACATTGCCACTTTGCGCATGACGGCTGCTTCCGAGTCTTGGATAGTGCGTCCCTTGCCTCCTGCGAGAATAATGGTCTGGACATCTCCACTGCGATACAACTGAGCCGCAGTCTGCGTACGTCTGAGAATCCCCGGGCCGGGATCATCCCGGGAATGGACTGCGGCGCCGAATACGACAACACAATCAACAGGAAAATCCGACACTGTGGCCGTACCCTTCGATTGTATGACAACAT
>JAQTSD010000021.1 GCA_028711445.1 Candidatus Peribacteraceae bacterium | reverse complement strand
CTGCGGAATCCAGCGGTGTCGCAAAACAGTCGATGATATAGCCTCCACCGAAGCCGGCCGTATACTGTGTGTTCGACGTCGCAGTGGCTTCCGGCGCACTGATGCCCTCATTGTCATACACTGCGGAATGCTGCTTAGATTCACGCCGCAGATCTGAAGGCCCGACGGACACTTCTGACCGGGGAACTGCGCATCCTCAACGGGACAGAGGGACGGATCCGTCTCGTAGTGTGCCGTGATCGTCGCACCGGCACGCGGTACCCCCGCAACGAGCAGTCCTGCGATCATCGCGGTCTTCAGGATGCCAATGGCGGAATACGATCGGAATTTCATGGCTTATCGGCAACAGGCAATGGGTTGGGAAGCGGCGCAATTGGTGAGGAAGCCTTTTCCTCCTCCGGGCGCGACGGTCACGCCGCCATCCGAGGAAAACTCCCACCACGAACCGAGGTACGACTCGTTGGCTGATGTCCATCCCGCGCAATCATTTGCATCGGCGGTGTAGCCCGGCGCACCCATGGACGCCCACCCGTTCACCTCGCCGTTGAAGACGGTCATGTCCTGTTCGACGGTCGCAATGATTTCATCCACCTGACACATGTGGCTTCCGGCGAATTCGTGCGCGCATATTGCATTGCCCGCTTTGTACCCCACGAGACTCCCCGTGGAGACGGAACCGGTGACATTCGTCGAAGAAGTCCCGGCGAACTTGCCCACTTTCGTAAGACTCTGCCAGGCATTTCCGTCGTACCCCTGAAAGTCCGTACCCGTCCAGCGCAGCGTTCCGGCACCGGTCCCCGTCGAAGGTGCGTAGGAGCCGAGCGTCAGGCCTCCGGAAGTCTGGATATCCCCTTGCACTTCGAGCCCCGCATTGAAGATGAAGCGATCCGAAGAGATGTTGAACGAGAGCGCTTTGGAGAGTGAGTCGCCAAACTGCAGCGTAATGGCGCTCGCGGCGGTGTCGTCCGCATCGAGCGTGAAGACATCCCCGTTCAAACCCGACGGTATCAACCCCTTGCCAAACACTCCGCCGCTCCCAAGCAGCGGAATCGAGCCGCTCCCCGTACCTACATCGTGCCCGTCGAGAAGATCGGTGTTGAGGGCAAACGGCACGGACCGCAGCGGCGCACGGTCAACGGCGGCATCGCTCGCATTCACATCCAGCACTTCGTACGTCGTATCCGCAGCCATGCTCACTTTTACCTCGACCTGTAGGTAGAGGCTCAACATCGTCGCGGCATCCATCGTCGAGAAGTCGGGAAGCGCCGTCTCACTCCCCAGTTCCACAGTGAAGTACCCGGCACTGTCAGGCGTCACCGTGTGCACCTCCTGCCAGTCTGCATAATTGGACGCACCGACATCAATGGATCCCGTCGCCGTGATATCTCCGGTGATATAATCTGCGGATTTCCAGTAGCTGAAACGCACGGAGTGCGCGGTTGTCAGTGCATTCCCCGACGCATCGAGGAGATGCCCGTTGTAGACCATGCGCTGCGGCGCTGTCGTCTGCGCCGCGAGCATACCCGGAACCATCAGCGCTCCGGTAACAAACAGGAGGGTGAGGAACAGCCGGCCATGGATCTGCTGTACTGTCATGCGCGCAAGCGTGAAGAACGAAATGCCTTCTTCGACCGTTTCATCTGCAAAGGAAAGATGCGCTTCATCAACGTAATGAACTGAACGATATTGAGGAGAATCAGCCCCCAGATAAGCCAGCGCCAATCCCTGCACCCCTGAAGCGCCATGATAATGTCGGCTGCCGTGACGGCTGATCTCGCCTGCATTTGCATCTCATCTACGAGGCGAAAGAAGCGCGGCTCTTCGATGTAGCAAATATCGGTCATGCGCGCGAATGTCGTAGCCAACTCATACTCGAGTCGTACACCGGCAGGATGCTCATGAGTCGATGGGAGCGACGGAAACGACGGCCATGACTCCTCTTGTAACGGCTCCTGCGGTGCTGCGTGCATTGCAGATGATGAAGATCCGCGGGCAGCCGTCTGCCCGTTGATGCGCCCTGCAAGCAGGGCTGCAAGGGTGGACCCCGCTCCCCTATGCCCTCCACTAACACCAAAGACAGGTATGTCCTCTTCGCTGCCGGAGGAGGAACTGGACGAGCTGCTGACAGCAACCGGCGGAGCGCTGACGATCTGGAAGTTGGACGAGGCGATTGGAGCCGCAATCCACGTGACGCCATCTTCATTCTCCTGAAAATCGGCTGCCACCCCAGGCCCGCGCGCAGCGTAATTCGGCACCTCGTGGTAGAGACGATATGATGCGCTCTGTTCTGCTGAAGCATGCGGAACAATCCCCCATAGGAACACTATGGCAATGGAAGTGAGGCCCCGGAAAACAGTGGGAGAGTGCATTGGAATGTTTTATAATATTATAGACTAACTTTGATTATTTGTCTATACTCATATTTAATAGCATTTTGATTCTCGGAAGCCGCCATTTGCGCATCGGAAGGGGTTTGCTATGATAGCAACTCATTCCAATCTTCATCATGTTTTTCTCAAGTCGTCGATCTTCTTCTCTCCTCCTCTCTGCAACCCTGTTCCTGACGGCAGCTGGTCCCGCAAGCGCTCAGCAAACAACACAGTCCTTCAAAGATGTCCCCCCGGAGCACCCGGCGTATGAAGCGGCGGAGTTTCTGAAGTCTGCAGGTATCATCTCCGGATATGCAGATGGAACGTTTAAGCCCGATCGAAAAGTGAACCGTGCGGAAGCCCTCAAGATCATCGTCGCTCCGCTCGTGAAACCGGAACAGCTTGCAACCCTCACCGTCACCACATTCGAAGATATCGCTCCAACCGCTTGGTACCTGCCCTATGCAGAAGCGGCCCGCATGAACACCATTGTCGACGGCCCACCGGCTAAACCAAAGTTCCTCGGCGAGAATCCCGTCATCAAGGCAGAGTTTCTCAAAATGCTTGAGCTCGCTTATAAGGTTGATCCGCTCGCTTCGTTCAGTGACATCGCTCTCCCTCCCGCCACGGATGTCGCAAGCACGAGCGATTGGTTCTACCCGTATATGCGCTACGCGCTGGCCTCGTCCATGATAATGATTTCCACCGAGGGAGACTTAAATCCCGCCCGTGAGCTCACCCGCGGCGATACGGCGCTCCTCCTCCATCGTTTCATTATGTACCAGCAGGGCCGTCGCACCCAAGCGCTCCTCTCCGAAGCGGAGAATGAGATCATCATTACGCTCAACATGCTGGAAGCCGACAATGTTGAGCAAGCCGACTTCGCTTCTGCCCGAGCACT
The DNA here is from genome assembly GCA_028711445.1 of Candidatus Peribacteraceae bacterium. Taxonomy (GTDB): domain Bacteria; phylum Patescibacteriota; class Gracilibacteria; order Peribacterales; family Peribacteraceae; genus UBA9631. Next base: position 23,660 of record JAQTSD010000021.1, on the reverse strand, counting down.
CATTGCAGCCCGCGGCGCGCATCTCAAGCGTTCCTCCGAACCGGTTGTGCAGGGCGCCGTGAAGATCGCCGAGGCCTTCCGTTCCCTCGTGAACGCATATAAGGCTGGCAAGACCGGCAATCTTGACGGGGTGATCTCTCTGGCAGGCGACGCCTGGAATTCCGCCGCGAAAGCGCTCTCCTTGAGTCCCACTCTCAAGAATATCTCCGAGCAGGTGCAGATCCTCTCGAAAAACATGGCAGACTCTGCCAGAGCAGCTAAGGCAGCTCCGGCCCAGCAATGAGCCCCTCCGCCCCCCTCCGCTTCACTGCCCGCATCGTCCCCGGAACGGGACGCGGAAAGCAGATGGGCGTACCGACATTCAATCTCGACCTTCCTTCCATACCCACTGATCTCCCGGAAGGCATCTATGCGGCATATGCATCCATCGATGAACAGCTTCTGCCAGCGGTCGTTCATTACGGTCCACGATCATTGCACGGAGAGAGCACTTCCTTCGAAGTCCACTTGTTCGATCCTCCCCCTCCTGCCTCGTCTCTCACCGTGGTGATTGTTAAACGATTGCGTTCGGTACAATCTTTCGCGACGGAAGAAGCACTAAAAGCTCAGATAGCGATGGATATAGCACAAGCGCGTGCTATTCTTGCGCAGTCATGAAAGTACTTTCCGTTCTCAAGAAACTCATCTCTCACCGTCACCCGCTGCGACTGAAATGGCACCACGCCAAAGCGTGGTTCGCCGCGTGGTGTAACGGCTACCCTGCCCGGAAGCTCACCGTGATCGGGATAACGGGAACGGACGGAAAGACCACTACCGTCTCGATGGTGGCTCACATTCTCGAGCATGCAGGCGTACGGTGCGGAGCGCTCTCAACGGCTTTCGTGAAGGTCGATGACGAAACGCAATGGAATGCCACGCAGAAGACATCGCCCTCCCCCTTCATCATCCAGAGCTTCCTCAAGCGTCTGACGGAAAACAATTGCACGCACGCCGTTCTCGAAGTGTCGTCGCACGGACTGGTCCAAGGACGGTTGAACGATACGTGGCCGAAAATCGCCGGCATCACGAACACCACACCGGAGCATCTCGATTATCACGGCACGATGGAACAGTACCGCCGCGACAAAGGGATACTTTTCCGACTGCTCAATGGAACGGGCACCAAGATTCTCAATCGCGATGACGACTCCTACGTGCCGTACCTTTCGATTCCAACGGCATCAACCGTCACCTACTCCCGCACCACGTACGCAGATCTATGGCTGACGAATGAACAGGCGAACGCACAATCGATGCGGGCAACGCTGCACTCTTCCGGGGAAACCGACACCACTAACCTCGAGCTCTCCATCCCGGGAGACTTCAATCTGGAGAACGCGCTCTGCGCCATCGGCTGCGCACGTGCCGCCGGCGTTGAACTGCACACGTGCCTGGAAGCACTGAAAACGTTTAAGGGGGTTGCTGGGCGGTTCGAGTCCATCGACGAGGGCCAGCCGTTCTCCGTATATGTGGATTTCACCGTGACGCCCGCGGCATACGAAAAGACGCTCACAACGCTCAGACAGATGATCGCCCCCGGCAAGCGCATTCTCGTGCTCACGGGGAGCTGCGGCGACCGCATGCGCGAGAAGCGGCCGAAAATCGGCAGAATCTGTTCTACGCTCGCCGATGTGGTCGTCGTCACGAACGAGGATCCCTACACCGAGGATCCCGAGTGTATCATCGAGGAGGTCTGGACCGGCATGAACCGAAGTGAATGCGATGCTTACAAGATCTTCGACCGCCGCGAGGCGATGCGTTTCCTGCTGCGCAAAGCCCAACCCGGTGACGCAGTCATCTTCTGTGCAAAAGGCAGCGATACGACGATGTGGACGGCCAAGGGACAGATCCCGTGGAATGAGAGGGAGATCACGAGAGAATTACTGAGACATTGGAATAAATTGTAATCCATCGGCGCCCTGCGAGCCGCCGTTGTACGACGCGGCGAGATGAGCGCCCGCAGGGAGCGCCGCATGTCCGACGAGTGAGCGAAGCTCACGAGGAGTTTGCGGCGCGACGCGAGACGAGCCGATGTCGTACAGGCGGCGAGCATCAGCGCCGAAACCTTTTTGGCGCCACCTTTTTCAGTTATGAAAAAGGTGGCAACGAAGAAGGGGCCCCACCTAAGCGGGGCCCTCTCTGGTCTTACTTGTCCTTCCACCTCTCATACAAATGCATGCTGAGGCAGAAGAGGAAGGCGATGCAGATGACAGTGATGTGCTGCCACCCTTCATCTTCCGTGACGAAGCGAACCAATGGATCGAGGAGAGTGCGGGACATGCGGGATCCCTCCAGATCGAGTTCGCCCCCCTGCGTAAAACCAGCGACCACTCACTGACAGTCGGCAACTTCAGTTCAATGCCCGGTCGTCGATCTTCCTGTAGCGTGAAAGAGCCAATAAGTATTGTATAATCATTTATTTTATCAGTCAATGACTCGCTCAGCCTCGACTCCAGCGACTTCCGTGATCGCAGGCATCGATGAAGCCGGACGCGGCGCACTCGCCGGCCCCGTGGTGGCGGGCGCATGCATCCTTCCTAAGATACGCATCCCCCGCTTCATCCGGGATTCAAAACAACTCACGCCCGAGCAGCGCGAGGAAGCCTTCGCCTGGATCGAAGCAAAAGCAATGTACGGCTGGGGACTCTCCGAAGCACAGGACATCGATACAGAAGGTATCCTCACCGCTACGGAGCGCGCGATGCAGAGAGCCGTTATGATGCTTGAACAAACACTTCGTCCCACCTATCTGCTCATCGACGGCCGCGACCATTTCTGGTTCGACTATCCGCACAGTTCGATCATCCACGGAGATGTATTGGAAGCGTGCATCGCCGCGGCATCCATCGTCGCCAAAGTGACGCGGGACCGCCTGATGTGCCGCCGTGCGCGGGTTTTCCGACCATACGGATTCGAGGTACATAAAGGATACGGGACAGAGGAACATTTCTGTGCCATCAAACGTTTCGGCCCGTGCGTCCTGCATCGGCATACATTCTTGCGAAATGTGATCATCCACGCTAACTCACCCACTACAGAACATCCGGATTCTGCACATGATCCGCACGTCGTGCGTTCCCCAGTTTCCACCATAGCCAGACGCCGACAATGATGATCGGAATCGTGAGGAGCTGCCCGACGCTCAAGGAAACGATCTTCAGATCGATGAAGCCGTAGGGCTGTTCGCGGAAGTACTCCACGACGAACCGCAGCGCGCCGTAGAGCGCAAGAAAGAGCGCGAACGTGCGCCCGCGCAAACTGCCGGGAATGATCAGATGCCGGAGACACACCCATGCAAGGAACAGATCCTTGAGCACGGCATACATCTGCGCCGGATGCCTCAGTCCCTCGAGGCCATCTGTGGCCACGACCCATGGCAGATTCGTCACCGTGCCATAGAGCTCTCCATTGATGAAATTGCCGATGCGCCCGAGTGCGAGACCGATCGCTGCGGGAACGACGACAGTATCCGCCAAAGCGAGGAGATCGATTCCTTTCTTTTTTCCGGCATATGCAAGAGCCAGAACCACTCCGATAAAGCCACCATGCGAAGACATGCCGCCATTCCACACCGCCGCGATCTCGAGCGGGTGATGCAAAAAGTACGACGGCTCGTAGAACAGCACAAAGCCGAGACGTCCGCCTACGAGCACCCCCACGATCGCCCATGACAGCAGCGTCGCCCAGTCATCCTGCGTGAGACTCAGAGACCGATACTTCTGCAATCTCGGCAGGAGGAAAAAGGCCAAGAGAAATGCCGCGAAATACATGAGCCCGTACCAGTGCACGGAAAACCCGAAAAGTATGAGAGCGACGGTCGGGGATGGGAAGAACTCGATCATGAACATGGAAAGCATACCAGACAAAATGAGAGGTGTAATCCTTCGGACAAAAGGCTACGGCTTGAGGCTTTTCCGTGGTTCGCACACAACCTTCAGCAGCATCGTTCCCTTCACCTTCTTCAGACACGAATCTGCGAGGAAACCTTTCACGGCATCGCCATAGTAATTATAGAAGAGCGGCGACGCGACGAAGTACAGCGGCCGTGCCATTGCATCGAGGAGTGCGAGGCGCTGAACATGCGTTCCGTAGAGGAGTTCTTCCCACTGCTGATACGTCCATGCCGGCTCATCGAAAAGCCCAGGCCCTCCGGTCTTGAGATCCGGCAACCAACCGAGCAGCCACACCGCCGTCTCATTCTCGAGCGCGATGACCGTGGCATCCTTCTCGACGATCTGTGGAATACCCTCGATGGACGTGAGTATCCGCGCATCATACCGCGGCTCCCAGTAGAGCATCTGCTGGATGCTCAACCACCCCTGTATAACGAGAAGACCGACAAGGATAGCCCTGCCTGCAGGGCCGTTAAACCGCTCCCAAGCGGCCTTCACACTCATGGCAGCAAACGGCAGAAGGAAGAAGTCAAGCTGAAGAAAAAAACGCCTGTAGAAGACAAGCCTGAAGATGATAAAGACAGCACAGACAAGGACGGCCAGTTGCCACGCCGTGAAGCGTTCGCGACGGAAATTAGCGATGAGCCCGGCAATGCCGAAGGAAAGGAGAATACCGGCGTAGCGGATGTAAACTGTCGCTTCGCGGAATTCCCCGCCAGGCGCATCCTCGCCGCGCAGCAAAAGAACGGACTTGAGCGGCGCCCAGAACGCGCGATACCAGATGGGCGCGTACCAGACGAGCCCGAGTATCGCGATCACCGTGAAAGCGATCGTCCATTTCCGAAACAGCGGATCTCGCCAGCTCAAGCGTACATTGAGCATCCACCACGCAGCCAAAGCCAGACCGAGGATGAGGCCCGTCTGGTTATGAGAAAGGAAGGTAAGTGCGCCACAGGGAACCATCCACATCGATTTACGTTCGAAGAAGTGGAAAGTGAGGACGAGGAAAAAGAGGGAGAAGAATGTCTTCCAGTACATCGCGGCGAATCCGTCATAGAAAGCAACGGAAAGCGTCCCCATCAGCAGAATCAGGATGCCGGTGACCGTTCCTTCCCTGCGCGCGAATATCCACGCGAGAAGGCCCAGCAAAGCAACGGCCATCGCGCTCCAGATCCAGCCGAGAAACCAGTCCACCGGTGCTCCGATCTTCAGAAGTGGTGCCGCAAACAGAAAGAGCCCGTAGGGATATTCCTGCGCCCACGGCCGGAGATCCGGCAGGGAGAAAGATGGAAACACTTGCGCATATTTGATGAACAGGTAACGGTAAATCCCCGGATCGTAACCGAGTGGGAGATCGAACACGAAGACGGGATAGAGGAACTTCACTGCAAGTAGCAGGAGGAGAACCGCCACCCACAGAAGACGTCGATCTTGCGTCTCTTTGAACATCATTGAGACGTACTATACGCGAGACGGCTGGAAAATGGGAATGGGACAACGTCGTCACTTCCCGTCCCCGAAAATCTCCCGGTTCGCTTCGTTGTCCGCAATGATCACCCGATCGCAGCACGCAAGCATCTGGTATGTCTTTCCTGCGATGACACGCGAGGCCTTCAAACAGTCGCCGAACTGTCCTGCAAGACAGATATCCGCCGAAGCAATGATCTGCGGCAGATCTCCATACGACACCCACGGAATGTACTCGACATTCGTAAGCACGGGCTCTGAGAGAAGTATGCGGTACGTACGTTGCACCGGTCCGATGAGGCGGAACAGGATATCGGATCGGGACTCAAGCGATTTGACCCAACGTAGGATTTTCTCGACTCCCTGTACCGGCAGGCAATTCCCGTACCACAACACGACAGCTTTTCCTCCCTTCTTGAAACTTTGCCGCTTGAAGAGTGAACGATTGCAGTCGACGTACACCGTTTCCACCTTTTGACAGCCGAACGTTTCACGAAAATAACGCGCGTGCGCCTGTGTGTCCACAAGCACCGCATCGGCCAGCCGACAGAGCCACCGATCGTACCACCGGAGAAACCGTCCGATGAGAGAGGTAGGGCGCACGATTTGTCGATCGAAGCAGAGAGTGTCGTACGCGGAAACAAACGCATCGAAGAGGATATGCTTCCTGCGTCCGAGGATGAAGCGGACGAACGGGAGGATCTCGTGCCCGCGGAAGCCGACGACGAACAGGTCGTAGTGCTTGCGCAGGGAGAAGAGACGCAGGAGGAAGCGCAGATATCTCTTGGGTTCGATGAACGTATCGACCGCGACGCCATTGCGCTCCAGGAGATGCAGCAGCGCCTCCGTTCTGGTGTAGGACGGAGAGTAGGTTGAGAGATAAGCGATGCGCTGCCCCTCCCTCCAGCCGAGCGCATGGAGTACGCGCAGGATCGTCTCATCGTTCCACGCGGCGTAGTCGAGGATGGCATCCGCTTTCGACACGAGGCGCACGGGGCCGAGGAATAGCCGGGCAGATACAAGGAGATCGTCGATGATCCGTTGATCCATAAGCATCAGCCTAGAAGCGTAAACACGTTGTCTCAACATATTTGCCCCTCACCCCCCTCTCCCCCATCGGGGGAGAGGGGGGTGAACAACGCTGCACTTACAAGATACGCACACGTATTCCTTCCCCCTTAAAAGGGAGAGGGTAAGGGTGAGGGTTCTCACTATTTCCATCATCCCTCCACCAGCTCCGCCGTCACGATCAAACGTTTGGCATCCGTCCCAATCGGATAACAGGTGATGAGTTTCAGCATGCTGCCTGAGTCCGGTTGTGAGAGGACTTCCGTCGCCGTCGCTTCCACTACAGAACGACCGGTGACACGATAGGTGATCGTCTGCCCTTCCCTGAGAAGAGCCACCGTATCACCCACGGAAAGGTCAGGGAGACGGGCGAAGAGCGTACCGAACGCGCTCAAGCGTGCCTGTGCGTTCGGCGGGCTGCTGTGTCCTGCGATGATCACTGCTCCGGCGCCTCCCGGCAGTACAGAATGAGGATATGCCGCTGCTCCGTGGAGCAGTCCGACCTGCATCTGCTGCTCAAGAAGATCCCACTGCTGCGCATCCCAGTAACGTCGATCGGGAACATACACGGATGCGTGAAGACTGATGGACGGTATGGAGAGTTCATAACGTTTCGAGAGGCCCCATTGCTTGAGTTCCAGCCGCTGGACATTCGGTTCCTGCGTCCCCTTCATCTCCAACGATGAAACCGCCGTTGTATCCTGTGCCTCTTCTTCAGCGAACAATACCTCCTCACCAGAAAGAGGTTCCCCATGATCATCATCTCCTTCGGGAAGAGATGCAGCTGGATGATCCGCAGTCACAGAGGCAGGAATCGAATACACCCTCATAGTCCGTCCTACCACCATCGTCCACAGCACGACGGAGAAAACGCAGAGGAAAGCCGCGATCACGGTGAGCAGGACGCGTTTGTGTATGGATGTCATTTATTGATATTATATAATAATTTGATATTTTCTGCAAATAGTTATATTTAAGTATTTTGGCTTTCCGTTACCAGTCGTGCAGACTGCCGAAGCACTCTATGCATATCCTTGCTATCGAGACATCGTGTGACGAAACGTCCGCCTCCATCGTGGAGGACGGGAAGAAGGTTTTGAGCAATGTAATCTCCAGCTCCAGCGAGATTTTCGCCACACTCGGCGGCGTCATCCCGGAGGCAGCGGCGCGGCAGCAGCTTACATGTATCCATCCGGTAATCACGAAGGCTCTGGACGATGCCGGCTGCATGTCTGATGCGCTCGATGCTCTCGCAGTCACGCGCGGACCGGGGCTTCTGCAATCGTTGCTCGTCGGCTCCACCGTTGCGCGCACACTCGCTCGCCTCTGGAGTAAGCCCCTCGTCGGCATCCACCACACCTTCGGCCACCTGAGCTCTCCATGGCTCGATGTAACGGAGGAGATCCTATGGCCGATCATCACCCTCTCCGCTTCCGGCGGACACACGGAACTGTGGCTCCGTAGAAGCCATACAGACGGGGATCTGCTCGGCTCAACGAGAGATGACGCTGCAGGCGAAGCGTTCGATAAAGGGGCCCAGCTCTTGGGTCTCCCCTACCCCGGAGGACCAGCAATCAGCGTCTTGGGCCAACACGGTGATCCGCATGCCTACCCCTTCCCCTCACCGCTCGCAGACCTCCCGTCTCCGGATTTCAGCTTCTCAGGACTCAAGACGGCTCTCAAGTACCTCATCCGGGATTCCGGAGAGATAAGCGAGCAAGCACGGAGAGACATAGCCGCCTCTTACCAGCACGCACTCTGCGTTCACCTTCTAACTGGCATCGAGAAATCCCTGCATCTCCACCCCGAAGTACGCGAAATCCATCTCGTCGGTGGGGTGAGTGCGAACATCCACCTACGCAGTCTCATACAAGAACATATTGGGGAACGCACATTGCGTACACCAAAGAACATCGCCTACTGCACGGACAACGCCGCCATGATTGCTGCTGCTGCTGCTTTTCTCATACAAGCACACCCACAAGTCGCCTTCGCCCCATTCGAAACAGTCGCTTCGCTACCTGCCAATTTTGTTTTCGCCGTGAGCCAATAATATATTTTCCGCGAAGACGCTGACACTTTTGCTACAGCAATCAATGAATGCCCGTCTGGAACGCCACTTCTCAGAGAAAGAGGAACCCGTGGGAGGGGCACCGCAGGTGGCCATCACACGATTCTCTAGAACGAACTGATTGCAGGAAGAATCGCTCCGAGGAGAACCGCAATGATGCCGATGATGCAGAGTGCGCGAATGACGCTCTTCTGTTTCATGGTGCTTCAACGGTAATAATAATCCTCTCCGTGCTCTCTGCGCCAATCGTGTCGATCACCTTGAGCGTTGCTGTGAAAGTCCCCGTCTGTTCAAAAACATGTACGGGATTGCGCTGATCGGATTGGGCCCCATCACCGAAATCCCACAGAATTTCTTGGATATTCCCTGTCGTACACGACATGTCGAAGCTGACACCTAACGGCGCTTTGCCCGTCGTACGGCTCGGAAGCGCACATGCATCGAGGATGGGTGCACGAATCACGATAGTCTTAATCTCCTTGTAGACTTTGCCACTCGTCGTCAAAGTACGAAGTTCCACATCAAACGTACCAGGCTTCTCAAAGGTGTGCTCAATTTGGGCACCACGCTGCTGCGGCGCCTCACGATTGTCACCGAATACCCACTCGAATCCCGTGATTTCCTCTCCGGGAATAATCGTCTCCGACGCATCGAAGTGCACAGAGAGAGGAGCTACGCCGCCGTCTGGATTCATACGCATGGAAACAGTGGAAGCCGGCGGATTCACGGTGAGGGTGAGCGGCCTGCGCATCACTTTTCCGTCAGGATCCTGTGCGATGAGCGTAAGTGTAAACTTGCCGGAACGCCGGTAGATCGCCTGGAGTGTCGTCTCAGTCGACCCGACTGTCGTGGCACCCGGTGCCTCCCAATAGAAATGAATGAGCGGCATCGCCGTGACCGGCGTGAGGCTAACGGTAACCGGAACCTCTCCGCTCAAAGAGCTTCCTTTCACGGTTGGTGTTCCCTGAAACTCGAGATCCGACAAGGTGAATGTATCGACCACGCGCACCATCTTCGTAAGTTCCGCAACTGCGCCACTCTCCGTGGAGACCTGTGCCGTCACCTGGAAGACGCCACGCTTTTGAAAGTTATGACTGACGCGTTCGCCACGTATCTTCTCGCCACCCTCACCGAAATCCCAGACGACATCCTGTACTTGCTCAGATGTTTCCACATGAAAGATCACTCCGAGCGGCGGGGGGCCGATGAGATTCTCCGGCTCCGTGATGATCTCCACAGGAAATGGTGGTGGCTGCGGCTCAAAAATCTCGATCTCCCGCTCATAACGCACTTGTGTTGAGTTCGCCAGTTTCACGACTGCAGACACTTTCGTCTTACCGGTGCGCACATAGGTATATGCAGCTTCTGGGGTACTACTGATCGTATCGATAATACTGTCTCCGTTGAAATCCCACTGCACTTCCGTGATCGTTCCTGCATCCTCTACAAGGTGCTCCACGGAGAACCGCACAGGCTCATCTACGCCTGGACGGGAAGGCGAATAGGAGAAGACTGCACGCGGAATAGTGATGCGACGTGCAATCTGCCGCTTTTCCCCGTTACTGAGCTCAATCGTTACTGCAATCACATACGCTCCAGACCGCTCGTAAACTCCCGTGGAGACGGGGATAACCGTGCGGTCGTTCTCGAGCCCGTCTCCGTCGAAATCCCACGAGTATCCGATCGCAGTGAGGCTGCGACGCTTGAGAATGTCCGTAGCCAGTTCCACGCTATACGTGATCGAAACCGGAGCCACCAACTGCGTTCCTTCCACTGGGTCAGTCATGACAATGCTCAATGTCGGCTCACGAACGATGGTCATGGGCACCACACCACTCAAGATGAGTCCGGGGAGTAGAAAAACTACCACTCTCAGAACGCTCATCAGCCGCACACGCATGGGTACAATGGTCTTGAAGATGCGCTTGAGTGACAGTGCCCCCACAAGGAGAAGTACGCACGCCCCGATGAGAGAACTCAAGAGACCAGGTTGAATGAATTCAGCAAAAGCGCCCGCCGGACTCGGCAACACTGAAAGGAGAAACACGCACCATCCGACGTAGGCCAGATACGGAATGGAGAGGAATACGATAAGAGCGAACTTCATCCGACCGACCATCACCGGCGGCACATCCGGATGGATGGAAGCCGGCTGGGCAGGAGGCATCGGCGACAGACTGTCGACGGGGCGGGGAGTATCCATGACATTATGGAAGGGAAGGAACTTCTTCGTGCAGGATATCTTCGATGATGGTCTCCTCAGACGAAGAAGTCACGACAGCAGCATCGGAAGCAGACGAAAGCGGCATCATAGGCCAGGAGGGCGAATAGGGCAGCGCATCCGAAGGGATGGCAATCGGCTGCGCTTCGTTGTGCTTACTCAAATCCATAGTGAACGACAGGGAAGCTGTACCGTCTTTGCCGACGGGGATATGAGCGATCTCCCAGCGAATACGATGGATGAGGAATGTCTGCGCATCGATCCAGAGCTCTCCCTTTGCATCCACATCCGCAAGCTGTGACCTGAGACCCTCCATATCCACTGTTTCGCCCCCTTCCTGTGCAGACTGGGTGAGAAATGCAATGAGCTTCTCCGGATCGAGTGCCGTTTCAAAATGGTACACAGCGCGATCATCAATCGTGACAATTCCATGATTCTTCTCAATGCGAACTACCTGAGACTGAGCTCGGATGAGCTGCGGATCGGGTGTCACAGCCTCCACCGACGTCCCGACCTTTGAACCGGCAGAAACGAGCCACCAGCGGCCGGCGAGCTGCTCCATCACCTGTACATCCAGCAGTGGATGCGCCGGCTCCGTGATAATCCGATGGATGCGCACATACGTTTCATCCGGCGGGGCAACGATCATTTCCAGATTCGCCGTGTAAGAGCGCCGAACAGATGTATCGACAAGCGTACCTTGCGCATCGATGAGCATGCTCACCTGCCTTCCTCCGTCCTGCAGAACGCCGGAGATATCCGCCATGCCATTGAGCGTTCCGATACCCTGCATATTCACTACATATGTCCCTTTCACTGTATACTGCGCAGAGAGAAGATTCTGACTCGCAACCGAAGCATGCTGAAGCACTTCCTCCGCAGGAAGCCCCTGAGGCTGCTGAACACACGCCGCGAGCAGCAACACGCACGCCAGCCCGCAGAGCAATCTTCTTCGCATGAGTCGCAGAAGTGGAAAACGTCCTTCAGTGTGCCTTAAGAAGCCATCCGTTACCAGAGGACATGCCTCACTGCGGCTTATTGGCGCACTCTTCCCTGCGCAGGCTCTGCTTCGATGTCCGACGGTTCTTCGATCAAGAGCTGAATCGTCTTGCGGATGCTCGCTCGTACGTCCGCATGGAGTGTGAAAACGCGCTGCTGACCGCGCTGTAACGAAAAGGCTGGATCAAAGACAAGTCGCACACGATCATCGTCCAGAGATTCCGCCATCTTCGTGACACGCTTACCGGAGGCGTAGAGGGAGAGACTGCGCAGATCTTGATTTCGCGCGGACCCTTCATTGGTCAACGTGATCGAAGTGATGGCATGATCTTCCGTCTGATCCGCCGTGAGCGTAAACCGCGCAACGGTACGATCGGCACCATAGTACACAGGTTTTTGCACCGACAGATACGCCACTGTGATGGTGCCCGTCGACTTACCGACAGTCTGTCGCATCGTCCCCACGCGCTCAGACAACAGAAGGACCTGCGCCGGCAACGCATCGACGTCATTCGCGAAGCGAATCGTGAATCGGTGTTGACCGGCAACAGCCGCGCTATTGGAAAAATCGACGAAAATGCCCACCTCTTTTGTCGAACAAGCGGGAACGGAAAAATGTTGCAGGCGCAGTTGCACCACGCCGGAACGATCAGCGATTTGCATCCCCCGCGAAAGGCGACGCCCGTCACTCATGGCATACACCCTATCGATGTCCGCTGCGGATCCGAGACCCCGATGCTCTACGGTCACCGCAGTAACCGGCACATCGCCGCCGCATGCGGCAGTCATGCGCAGCGTGAGCATGGGGACGCGCTGCGCCCCTGGCGGCACCGAAATCATCCCTTCCACGCCTCTCATCGGCTCGACCGTGAGCGAAATGGATGATCGATCGCTTGATGACCCGGAAATGATCACGCGCGCTGGTGACGTGGAGAGCGTCGAAAAGACCGCGAGAGCAAGAAGAGAGCTGATCATGAGAAGCAAATTCTATCATAGTTTTTCCCCTCATTCCTGTTACCACTTTCCCCCCGCCCCCCCTCCTCCGAACGATCCGCCACCGAACCCACCGAACCCTCCTCCGCTGGAACCACCACCTCCCGAGCCCCATCCACCGCCGCTCCATCCACCCCATCCTCCGCGGCCGCCCTTCCCGATCTTGCCGGGATTCTTTGAAGCGATGTAATCGACGAGAAGACCAATCACTGTGAGGAGTGGAATAGACAGCCACCACGCGAAGAGCACAGTAAGTACGATGCCCGCAACAGCACCGAGTACTCCTCCGAGCCACCACGATTTCGTGCGACCGAGGAAGGAGAGGAGAATCTGCAGGAGAATCACGCCAGCGAAGAAGATAAACCCAACGAAGCCCACTCCACTCGTGGAACTCTTTGTATATCGATCCGCCGTATACTCACCCGCAATGTGCTTCTGTAAAGATCCGATCCCCGCTTGGATACCTTCGAAGTAAGCCCCCTCCTTGAACTGGGGCACGATGTCTTCCTCGATAACCCCCTTGGCAACAATGTCGGGGACGGCCCCTTCCAACCCATAGCCCGTTGCAATGAAGAGCTGACGATCGTCACGGGAGACGAGCAGTAGGATGCCGTTATCTTTCAGTTCCCCCCCCACTCCCCACGCCCGTCCGATTTGCACTGCCACATCCGAAATCTCCTCACCACCCAACGATGCAACGGTTATCACGGCAATCTCATTACTAGTCTTCATCTGATAATCCCCCAGCATGGTATCGAGTGCGAGCTTCTGATCAGTCGTGAGCATCCCCGCCGTGTCCGTCACGAAACCGTCATTCGGCGGCACATCGAATGCACAGACTGCCCCGACGAACACACATACCGCCATGAGACCCGTCATAACGGAGGGCATGAGCCGATGGTATCCGAAAGTGATCATCAATCGAACTCTACTGGAAGTCGACTGCAGGGGCTTTATCTGCACCCTCATCCGAGGCGAAGAACGGTTCGGGGCCGAATCCGAAGAGCGATGCAAGAATATTTCTCGGGAAGACTTTCACCAGCACATTGTAGCTCTGTACGGCACCGTTGAAATCGCGTCGCGCCGTGGCGATGCGGTTTTCCGTACCCTCGAGCTGCGTCATGAGATCACGGAAAGCCTGCGTGGCCTGCAGCTGTGGATACGCTTCCACCGTCACGAGCAAGCGGGAGAGAGCAGAGTCAAAACTCGTGGCTGCAGAAATCTGCTGCCCACGATCGCCCCCGGCATCCATCCATTTCGTGCGTGCCTCCGTGACCGCGGTGAATGTCGATTGCTCGAACTGCGCCGCACCCTTTACCGTTGCGACAAGATTTGACACGAGATCGAACCTACGCTGGTACTGTGTCTCCACCTGGGCCCACATGCCATCCACGTTTGCCTTGGCCCGGATGAGGCCGTTGTAACCGGACCACACCCAGAGAATGAGGATGAGGAGGACACCGAGAACGATGTAGAGCGAACGGGGTGCGCGCAATGCCATGACAAAAAGGGGGAAGCAGTGAAAGTATAATGGAAAATCGGGAATGGAAAATGGAAATTCCTTCAAATCCCGTTTTCCACTCCTTACCGTGCACCCATCACTTCTTCCTCTCATACCTTCCAAAGATTTCCGCCCGCTCGAGGATGTGCCCCTTCAACGCCTTTTTTACCGTCGCCCAATCCGGCGGTGCGTCGAAAAGCGGTAACGTCGTATCGAGCGCATACAGTTGGAAGTAGTACCGATGTACGCCCGACGGCGGACACGGACCGCGATACGAAGTATCGCCCCAGCCGGTCACTCCTTGGAGACCACTATCGGGAACCGTCCCCTCTTTCACTTCCGAAACCGTCGGATCGATATTGTAGATGAGCCAGTGTACCCACAGGCCACTGGGTGAATCCGGATCGTAAGAAACAAGCACGAGACTCTTAGTATCCTCAGGCACCTTCGAGAAGGTGAATGCCGGGCTTCTATCTTTCCCATCACACGTGACATCCGCAGGAATGGGGCCGTTCGTCACGAAATGCTCCGAGAGAATGCGCATCTTGCCCACGGTTCCTTCCAGTGGATCCTCCCTGACAGTTCCGCAAGCAACGAGGGCGAAAGCGAGCGTGGCAATAATGATGAGGGGATGGGTGCGCATGCGACGTAGTGTACTACGAATGAAGAAATGATGATGATGACCGAAGGACAAACCTCCATGGTTTACGTGCCCACGAGCCGGCATAGTCCACACCCACCCGCGGTAATGCCTGCACATGCCTGGGGGAGATCGCGACTCCGCGGTCTTCGATCCACAAATCCGATTTCTCCTCTGCCACTTTCCCCGACCATGCGCCATCGATCTGCAGTGCCTTCGTCAACTTTCCCGGTCCCTCCCACTCCCCCGCTCCGCGGATGAGCACCGCCGCGGGATAACCGCTCTCCCCCGTGACGACATTGAGCATCCAATGCATGCCGTAGACGAAATACACATACCAACATCGTGCCGGTCCGAACATGGGAGCGTTGCGCGGCGTCCGGCCCCGGTGCGCATGACAGGCCCGATCCTGAGACCCGTCGTACGCTTCCGTCTCCGTGATCATCACGGCGATCTCGCGTCCAGAGATGCGGCGCACGAGAAACTTTCCGAGGAGGTCGCGTGCCACCGTGACGACGGAGCGGCGGAAGAAGGATGGGGAAAGCACTCTGGACATCTCCGCTACGGGCATGATGAGAGATGAGAGAAACGCCGCACCCACGAAGGGGTGCCGCTGGGTTGGGAAAAGATGAAAAGCATACCAGAAGCGGCCCTTCGCGGCCGCGGCGAGGATGATGCATTCATCGCCTCTGTCACAGCTGCCGGCATGCGGCGAGGGTGAACGGGTTGAAATCGGTCGTGCGATCGTAGTAGTCCTCCTGCTCCTCCCGCTTGAGCAGCGCGACGACGCGGTATGTCACGGGCGTGAGGACCACCTCGATGCCCACCTTGAAGAGGTAGTTCGTGACGACGAGACTCACGAAGACCGACCACGGGAAGACCCCGAACAACGTCGCGATGAGGATGAACGCCACGGTATCCACGCCCTCGCCCACGATGGTCGAGCCGATCGTGCGCATCCACAGGTGCCGGCCACCCATGGCGACTTTCATCTTCGCGAGCACGTACGAGTTCATGAACTCTCCGCAGAAGTAGGCGGTCAGGCTCGCGAGCACGATGGCACCGGACCCCACGGACCCGAGGATGCTCTGGAATGCGCTGTCACCCGCGTACTGCTGCCACGTGCTCTCTCCCGGAAGCAGCCCGATGACGAAGATGCACACGCTCGTGAGAAGCATCGCTGCGAATCCCGCCCAGATGACTTTGCGCGAGCGGGCGTAGCCATAGACCTCCGTGAGGATGTCGCCGAAAATGTAGCTCAGTGGGAAGAGCAACGTACCGGCATCGAATGCCATCCGTACGCCGAAGAGAGAGAAGCCCCAGTCCACGATCTTCGCACTGGAGGCGACATTGGAGATGAGGAGCACCGCGACGAACGCGGCCATGATGAAGTCAAAATACTGATAGGAGCGCATAGGGGCATTGTAGCGTGCCACGACGACCTGCGGAGAATTTCTGCTGATTCAACAGCGCCAGCCTGACGGCTGGCGCGGGTGCGTTCCTCTCGGTCATACGACATCATGCGACGGCAGTGAACATGCGGAGCGCCTGCTCTGCCGAGCTCACGATCGTGAAGAGTCGGTTGAGCTTGGTGTAGGCAAACACCTCATAAACTTCGGCTCGCATCGAGCAGCAGACGAGCTTGCCACCAACCCGCTTAACCATCTTATCAAGGTGTATGAGCCCGCCGAGAGCCGCCGAGGAGAAGAAGTCCACATTCTCGAAGGTGATCAAGATGTGGACGACATTTCCGCCTCCGGCCAGCTCGTCGCAGAAACGAAACAATTCCTTCTTCATCTGATCGATCCAGCGGTCCTCGATGATCTTTGCCTCACGGAAGCGCACGACGGACACACCATCGTTCTCCGTTACATCGAAACATCGGTATGCGCTCATGACACGATCCTCCCTGTGAAAGGAACAACTGCGCAGACGGAGTATCCGCACAGCGGGCTATCTTGCGCCACGATGGAAGTCTGTCAATCGTTCGACGACTCATTTCCCTTCCGGCTGCAGGATGAGTAAGATGCGCGGAGCCGGGGTGTAGCTCAGTTGGCTGTCGAGTCCCGCAGCTGCGGGACGAGCCATCCAAAAAAATGCTCTAGCCCCACGATCATCTTTTTGCTGTATCCTAGTCCGCGATCGGGGTGTAGCTCAGTTGGCTAGAGCGTACGGTTCGGGACCGTAAGGTCGCTGGTTCGAGTCCAGTCACCCCGACCATCCGGCTTCGTCTGCGGACTACGCCGTGATGGTCGTTCGAGTTGAACTGCCCAAGGTCGACCACGTAAAGGAGCGCGGCGAACTTTACGTGTCACGTGGCCGCGTAGCGGCTTTACGTGACTTCTTGGGCGCTCCCACGTGGCACGGCCTACCAGAAATGCGGCAGGAATCACCGGGTGAATGATTGACGAAAGTGACATTAATAGTACTTTATCCGAAGCTCTTTCCCAAGACCGACCCAGAGCCCGCGCGCGCGGGCTGCTTGCGGAGAGAGAACCGTGACCTTCTACTGAGAAAGGATGACACCATGAAGGTCTTCACGACAGGACAGATCGCCAAGATCTGTAAGGTTGCCCCCCGCACGGTGAGCAAGTGGTTCGACTCCGGTCGGCTCAAGGGATATCGCATCCCCGGTAGCCAGGACCGGCGGATCCCGAGGGAGTATCTCATCAAGTTCCTGAAGGAACACGGGATGCCCCTGGGAGACCTGGAAGACGAGGCCATGGCCAAGGTCCTCATCGTCGCTCAGGACCAAGTCATGATCGAGAACCTCAGGCGCGAGCTGCCGCTGGAACGCTCGTTCAAGGTGGCGGTCGCCACGAACGACTTCGACGCCGGCAAGCTGAATGGCTACCGCATCCCCGGCAAGCAAAATCGCCGGATCCCGCGGGTGTACCTGATCCAGTTCATGCGAAAGCACGGCATCGCCCTTGGCGAGCTGGAGAAGGTTACGCAGATCCGCATCCTCCTCGTCACACGAGATGCTGACCTCTCAACAGTCCTTCACGCAGCTATGCCGGCTGAATTGAGCTACAACCTCGCGCAGGCCGCGAACTACGCCGTCGCCCGGGAAATCGCGCGGAACTTCTGCGCCGATGTGGCCATCGTAGACTTCGCCCTTGCTCCCGAGGAAGCACGCGGCTGCTGCGATGCGCTTCGCCATTGTCAGCCCGACAGGACGATGTGTGTCTTCAGCATCCTCCCTGAAGGGGCCGAGCGCACGATCTGCGGCCTCAAGGTGGATGCGGTCTACTGGAAACCTATCCATAGCGCCACTACCGCCGCCATGGCCACCGCGATCCGCGAGCTCGTGCAGGATCACAAGGAGCTCGACTGCTGAACGATTTCCGTTCAGCCGATCCTTTCAGCCCCCCGCGTCCGCGGGGGGCTTCTTCGAATATGTGCAGGAAGGGTGGGTCGGTAAGGGCGGGGAACCCGCAGGTTCCCCTCCCTGGTTTGGCCGTCAGGAGGGTAAGGGGGGGTGTCGGGGGGCCTAGGGAACCGGACAAGGTGCCCTGGCCCCCCGACAGAGAAGATCAATAATCATGCAGAAGTGTCCGAGCAACCAATACTGAAAACACCTCAAACAGACCCCCTCTCCCTAGCCCTCTCCCGTCGGGAGAGGGAATGTGTATTCATTTTCCAATCTCGCCAATCATTTTGACAAAACTGCAGACACTCCTACAATCTCCCCCACATGACCTCCTGCCAGATCACCAGCAGCATCATTATTACCTCCACCCAGAAGGCGTGAGGAAGTAGCTTAAGACACATCTCCCCTACTCTCCCGCGCCCAGCGGGTTTTTTGTATTCCCCATATTCCCATGCCAGAAGAAGCCACGACCATCGAACTCTGTGACGTGACCTGCCGCGACGGCGACCAATCACGCGGCGTGAACCTGAGCATAGGTGACAAGCTCTGGTTCCTCCGAAAGGACGACGGACTTTTCACCTACGCCGAAGGCGGCTTCCCGAAATCCAACCCAACTGATCGGGAGGTCTTCGAACGTCTGAAGGCCGACCCCCTGCGCGCAACGATCTTAAGTGCCTTCGGCATGACACGCCGCAAGGGTATCCCCGCAGAACAAGACCCAGGGCTCCGCGCACTGCTCGCAAGCGGCGCACCCGCCGTCACCGTCGTCGGGAAGAGTTCGAAGTTCCAAGTGGAGACAGCTCTGCGAACCACTCTCAGGGAGAACCTCGCCATGATCCGCGATTCGATCGCCTATTTGCTCGCGAACGGGGCGAAGGAAGTCCTCTACGACGCGGAACACTTCTTCGATGCTTTCGACGCGGATCCCGGCTACGCCCTCGACACGCTGCACGCGGCTCATGAGGCCGGTGCCCGCCGGCTCATTCTGTGTGACACGATCGGCCACGCCACACCTGACCGCGTCGGGCGCGCGGTCAGTGCCGTGTGTGTAACTTTTCGAGACGCGATCGTCGGACTCCATCCACATGAGGACCGCGGGCTGGCTGTTGCCAACGTCCTCGCAGCTGTCCGCGAGGGAGTCCGCCATGTGCAGGGAACGTGGAACGGCATCGGCGAGCGCTGCGGCAACGTTGATCTCTTCAAAGTGATCCCGAATCTCACGCTCGATGGGTACCACGTCCTCCCGAAAGAGCAGATGAAGCACCTGACCATCCTCTCTGAAGATGGGGCACGCAGAATGAAAATCCGCCGTCATCCCGGACAGGCATTCGTCGGAGAGAACGCATACGCGCACAAGGGGGGCATGCACGTTTCCGCGATGGAGCGCGATCCGGCGACATACGAATCGCCTCTGAGCCCCCCGGAGCGCTGGGGCAATGAACGCGTCATTGTCGGCAGCAAGCAATCCGGCCTCGCAAATGTCCGCCATCTGGTAGCGAAGTCGTCCTGTGCGATCCCGCCGGCACTCAAGCAAAAGATCTGCGGCGAGCAGGCGCTGCAAGAGAAGATCCTACGCGCCCAGAAGATGCGCGCGGCGCGCGGATACACCTTCGACCGGGGGGAAGCGTCGTTGACCCTTCTCATGTTGCGAGCCATCGGTGCCTTCACCCCGAAGATCCGCATCATCGAATCGGAGGTGCACAGCACCCTCTCGGTACACGCAGCGGGAGAAATCCCCGAGGATTTGGAGCAAGCCCGCGAGGAAGCTGACGGCGTGAAAAATACGCGTGCCATCGTTCTCGTCGGCGTCAACGGGGACAGCGAAACGGAATATCACGAAGTCGCCAAGGACGAAGGTCCCATCGGGGCCCTCTCCGAGGCCGTCCTCAAGGCGCTCGAACACCGTTTCCCCCAATTGAGACAGCTGAAACTGGTCGACTATCAGCTCGCAAAAGCCCCGAATGACGAAGGAACCCACTCCAAAGTCCAAGTAACGGTGGAATGGGAGGACGGTGAGGACCGATTCTTCACCGTCGGCGTCAGTGCCAACTCCATCGAAGCAGGATGGCAGTGTGTGATCGACGGGTATGAATACAAGCTGCTCAAAGACGATGTTTTGGCTTAAAATAGGGCTGCGCAATAGGTGAAATCCCTGGAAACCAACTGATTTTTCGTCTCTATTGTACAAATAATTTGTTCATAAATGACTCTTCGATATGTCATATATACTTCACATGCCGAAAGGAGTCTCACAAGCCTCCAAATCATTGCCAAATGACGATTCTATTCTCTTCCCATCTGTTATCTCTCCCATTGAACACAAAGTGTAGTCAAGGACTGCTAGACAACAATCCGACTATCCGTACACTGCCTGCCTTTTCCCCTTAGGAATAACATGAAAACCGTGAAGCCACTCTCACACCGCGCTTCATTCCAGCTCATGGTCACCCATGCGCTCCTCATCACCACCATCTCCTTGTACATGGTGATGAGCCTCCCGACCCTTGGTTAAGTCGGAAGCAGGAATGCAAGCTCAAGCCTACGGCCCCCCAAGGGCCTCATACACACATCGCCTCTGCCATTGCGGCATCGCCGCCGGAGGACGCGGCCTTGTTGAAAGAATTTTTCGGTCAGGCATATGTGCTGTGCATGATTTCCCTAGAGAAGCTTCTTAGGAATGGCATTGTAGAGACACCCCGTCGGGGTGTCTCTACCGCCCACAAGAAACATATCCAGTCTCCGAATCCCTTGCACCCGGTACCCGGAGGGGTACACTCCATATCGTGAACGGCGCCTACATCCTCTCCTGCGCCCCCGTCTCCTCCTCTTGCTGGTCCCCAGCGAGGGTGGAACGGTGAGCGCGCGAAGAGACTGATTGCTCGTTCCCACCCTCGAAAAGACGCGAGGGTTTTTCGTATGTACCCGTTTCTTATCCTCTCCCCCTTCTTCCCATGAACACAGCCAACGGTCACGAAGTCCTCGAAGAGATCTTCCCCAATCCTGAGGGGCATCTGCGCTCCACAACCGATGCAATCCTGCGCATCCGGGACGGCCGGCGCTTCCTCGTCAGTATCCTCGGCGGTTGCCACAAGGATATCCCAACCGAGTTTCACACCGTGGAGATCCTCGGACCGGCTCCCGCCAAGACCGACCGGGATCCGGAGGCGGCATCCGGAATGACCGTTCCACTTGCGGCGCAACCGGTGTCCGAAGATCTTGCCGCTGCGGGAGTCTGATGATGCTATCGCTTCGGGAAACTGTTTTCGTAGCCGGGGTTCATGAACCCCGGCTACGGGAAGTGGGAGATGAAATAACTGCTACCGCTTCGTCGGCTTCAGCACTCCTTCCGCAATGATCTCTTTTGAAGGCAGAGGGTTACCGTCATCCTTCTCAAGAGTCACAACCACCTGCAGATCTCCACTGAAATCTTCTGTGCTCTCGAACTGCAGCTGATGTCGTACGTCACCGAAGTGATTGGAGAGATGCCCAAGGGAGAGCATCTGCCCTGATTCAGTTTTCAACCACCCTTCGTAGAACGTTCCATCTTTGGCAATCTGCATATTGAGTTGAAGGGAGAGGTTATATGCCCCGCCTTCGAACAAATACGCTTGCGCCACGCCGTTTGCCACCGCCTCTCCGACGCCATTCATCGCACCATACGCAAACCATGTCTCTTTACCGTATTTCGGATGCACCGCTTTGCCGTCCTGCGGCAAAATCACATTATACGTCTCCGTACCGATTCCCTGATCATCTTCGGCCTGCCACCAGCAAGCGGAAAGCAGGAGCGGAAGGACCAAGATCGCGAGTGTACGATGACGCAGAATCATGAAGTGAAGGGAAAAGGGAGAAGAAGTATAGGCAAAGAGGCTGATGGAAGCAAAAATATAGACTCAGAACCTCTGAAAAACGTCCTTCGAGACGACCATGCCGAGAAGGAGCTTCGGACAAGCAGACTCTGCGCTCTCTGTCATCCGATCCTTCTACCACAGATACCCCTTTGGTCGTTCGGAGAATGCTTTGCGCTCCAGTTTCGCGCGGTGATCGGCCTTGGCGGCCAGAACGGATATCTGCGGCGCATTTTCGGGATATAGATCAGCAAGCAGCGTCGAGAACTTCACGAGATCCTCGACATTCCTCGAGAGATCGATGTAATGGATATTGCGATCAATGGCGTCGGCAAATGCGCGAAAGATCGCGAAGAATTCATCTTTGCGCTGAGTGATGTCGTCCGTCATCTTAAGTTCAGAGAGCACCTGCAGGAGTGAGGCCGTGATGCCGACATCATTAAACGGCGCGAGCATGAAGGCATTCTCATATGCAGTGAGTGCCCGTGGCAGATCATGGAGCGTGGCGGCGATGTCACCCTGCCGACGCCAAGCGCGCGCATCTTCCGCATTTAATTTGAAGTAGTCATCGAGTGCAGTTTGTGCTTCTGGATAGCGCTTCAATTCGTACAATATTTTTGTTCGACTCAAATGCAGATCGCGACTGAATCGCTCGGTGCTCGAAGCTGCATACCACGAAAGTGCCCGCTCCGGCTCCCCCGCCCCCTCCGCCAATCTCCCGATCGCGGACGTCACGAGCGGCGGGAACTCAATGATGGCAATTGAAAGTAAGAATGTCGCAAACAGTACTTCAAAAGACCGTACTACTTTCTTGTTCAAATGAATGGGCTCCTTCCAGGGAAGAGCCCCGGCCAAAAGTCCCAAGACCAGCCAGAACGGCACGGCAATCGCGAGAAACTGGAGATTGTAATCGATGAAGTTGTGTGCGAGGACACCCACCAACCCGATGAGAAGCAACCCTGGAACGGCAAACCACGGATCGGAAAGATCACATTTCGCCGCCTTGAAGAGCACTCCCAGTATAACGATAAGGAAGAGGATCGCCCCCACCCACCCCTCCTCTGCAGCAAACTTGAGCACGACATTGTGCGGATGATCAGACGTTGCAAGTACACCCTCTTGGAGACGCGGCTGGATGAAACGGAAGCTATAGGGCCCCCATCCCGTCCATGGGCGCGCGTTGGCGAGTGAAAGAGCCTGCCCCCAGAACTGCCTCCGCTCGGAGATAGAAGATGAGCCCTCTGCAGCCGTGAAGAAAACCTTGTCCGTCACCGACTGCACGGGATGATGGAACGCATTGCGCACGGCATTTGCACCGAAGAAGAGACCGACGGCGATCACGATCACCGTTCCCGCACGCAGCACGAACATCTTCCAGGGGAAGAATGCTGCACTCTTCCACCATGTGATGGCCCCCCACAACATCAGTTGCGCTACGCATGCGAGTATCGCACCGCGGGAGTACGTGAGAAGTAAGCAGCCGAAGACAAACCCCAACGGTACCATGGAAAGCACGCTGTACCAGCGGCGCTTCTCCGTAAGGACCC
>JAQTSD010000020.1 GCA_028711445.1 Candidatus Peribacteraceae bacterium | reverse complement strand
ACGAACGCCGTGAGGATTTTTGGTGTTTCGGACATGTGAGTTTTTCTGAAGATTATACCACTTTCAGCCCTTTCTGACCTTCGTCAGGACTTTACAAATCTTATGTGGATTGTCGTATAGCTTTTTGCCGGTTGACAAGTGAATATTACTTCTTCCGATATGTTCCGAGGAACGCCGACGAAACGCGTCCGGAAAGCGGATTGCCCCAGAAGAGAATATCCGCATACTTCAGCCAAAAAGTCAGCCATCCCCAGATGAAGATCCCGATGCGGTACAGACGCTGAGACCGAAAGCTCGTCATGATCGCCAGAACCTCTCGCACGATCCACGCGAGCATGGATCCCGGGCCAACAGATATTCCTTTTGTCAAGCAGTCGTATTCTCGCAGCAACTCCTGCATACCGCTTTCGGTGTACCGCTGGTAGTCATCCGGCACGGCGTGGAAGGGCTGGAGAAAGGGGAGCTTGATATAGAGGATTCCTCCGACTTTGAGCACACGATGAATTTCCACCATGACAATCTCGGGGGATCGGATGTGCTCGATAACATTCTTGAAGAGCACGATGTCGATCGAGCCGGAGCGGAACGGAAGTGCGTGTGCATCGGCGACGACATCGATGTTAGGATAGAAACAAATGTCAAGATTGATGATGTTCGGATGCAGTTTTTTGAGATCCTTCGACAGGGACCCGACATTCAAGATTTTGGCTTCCTTATGGGCTCGAAGCAAATCCTTAAGCTCCCTCCCCTCCCCTTGTGATGAGCACAACGTGCCGAAGTACAGGGAGTGGTGCGGCGGGGAAAAACCCCTCAGCATTTTCTTCCACACCGGCGTCCGTCCGCGATGGGATTCCACTCCCCTCTGCTCCATTTTTGGAATAAATATCGGCACACCATTCTCGACCGAAAAATTTTTCCCACACGGCGCGCAGCGGAGTGCATCACCCTCATGCACGAGAGTGCCCTGGCACTGTGGACAGGCGAGGAGGGAGAGATCCATCGTGGGAGAATTCTATCCTTCTTCCTCAGGTATCTCACTACCCATTCCAGCCAATCGCCCCCATGCAATGTTGTCGGGGTCCATCGCAAATCTGGCCATAGTCATGGTCTCCTCGACGTACCGGCTGGCCAAGCTACTGGGGTTCTCAAGGTCTTTCAGAATCCGTCCTGCAACTTCGGGGCTGGCTTGACCAGCGATGTAAGCCCGCAAATCTTCCACCGAACATCCTCCACCAGTTGAGTTTGCCCCTTGGTGATCTGGCGTAGTGGTCATCTTAAACATAATTTACATCTTTTATTGTTTATTGTCAAGCAGTTACCAGAAGCTGCGGTGAGGCCTCGTACGCCAAACGAAGGCATTGTCTTGGCGGCGATGCACCCTGTACCGGAGCGAAGCGACTGGTGCGGGGCCTACTCTCGCGATCACAGGGATCACTACCACCCCGCACCACAAAGGATGCGGGGCACGTCGGCGCTGAGCCGACGCAAGCCCTTTCCACTCCAAGGAATACTTAGTCCTGGCGCCGACCTACTCTCGCGATCACAGGGATCACTACCATCGGCGCTGACGGGCTTAACTGCCGTGTTCGGGATGGGAACGGGTGTGCCCCCGTCGCTAGAGGCACCAGGACTAAGTATTCAAAAGAGCGAAGTGGAAATGGCTCGCGAAGTGATGGGAACAGGCTTGCCCCGTACCGAGCGCGCAGCGCTCTGGTATCGGGGTGTATCCCCTTCGCTGGAGCCACCAAGACAATGCCTTCGAAAGAACAAACGGGATCTATCGTAGCCGGGATGCAATCCTACGACCACGTCTTGCCCGCTTCAGTGACACGTAAACAGTGCAAACTCACGCACAAAAAGTGCGAGGAGAAAAACGTTCAATCGCCCGTTCGTACCACTCGACTGAGCGCGTTGCCGCGCGTACATCTGTGGCCGATCTAACCGGTCGTCTTCCGGCGGGCTTATGGAGAAACGCAATCTTAGGAGGGGCTTCCCACTTAGATGCCTTCAGCGGTTATCCCTTCCGAACATAGCTACCCTGCAATGCCGTTGACACGACAACAGGTACACCAGAGGTTCGTCCACTCCGGTCCTCTCGTACTAGGAGCAGCTTCCTTCACGTTTCTATGTGACCACGGAGGATAGAGGCCAAACTGTCTCACGACGTTCTGAACCCAGCTCGCGTACCGCTTTCATTGGCGAACAGCCAAACCCTTGGGACCTTCTCCAGCCCCAGGATGCGATGAGCCGACATCGAGGTGCCAAACCGATCCGTCGCTGTGGGCGCTTGGGATCGATCAGCCTGTTATCCCTAGAGTAACTTTTATCCGTTGAGCGACAACCCATCCACATGGACGCAGTACATAATAAAACGTACTGCAGGTTGCCGGATCACTATCGCCGACTTTCGTCTCTGCTCGACCTGTAAGTCTCACAGTCAGGCCCACGTGTGCGATTACACGACCACGCCGATTTCCATCCGGCGCTAGTGGACCTTTGCGCGCCTCCGTTACGCTTTAGGAGGCAACCGCCCCAGTTAAACTACCCAGCAAGCACGGTCCTCAATCTCCGGTTACGGAAACTGAGTGAGCATCGTCAGTACACGAGGGTGGTATCTCAACGGCGACTCCACCTGAGCCGAAGCCCCGGTTTCAGAGTCTCCCACCTATCCTGCGCACGCAAACCAACAATGCAATGCCAGCCTATAGTAAAGCTTCATAGGGTCTTTTCGTCCTTCCGTAGTCTACCTGGCATTTGCACCAGGACTGAAATTTCACCGGGCCTCGCGTCGAGACAGTGCCCAGACCGTTATACCATTCGTGCGGGTCGGAACTTCAAAGCGTGGAGAGGAAAACCTGCGGTTTTCCCTCCACGAGCCTCCCTTTCCCTAAGAGGGGGCGCTCCAGTCGGGCAAAGCCCGACTTCGCGCAATTCTAAGATGAGGAATGCTCGTGAATTTCCTCTCGCTGGCGAGGCGAGAACCCCGCGCGTGCGGGGCGCACTAACGCCGACTCAAAGCGAGTCACGCTGTTTTTTATTGCAGAGCGATTCTTCTGCGCCCTCTATCGCTAGAGGGATCGGACTATATCATCATCGCGGCGTAGTCTCAGCTCCGCGCAAAGCGGAGACGGACGAAGCCGGAGCGTCGCGTGTAGTCTCTGAGGATTACCAAGGATGCAATTCATCCGGAAATGGCCCGTACTGAATTGCAATATCACCATTTCCACAATAACTACTCTGAGTCTCTTGAGCGGAAGATGGTTGAACTCGACGCCCGACACACTGTCGTACGCGACTTATAAGTCCTCCCAAAACTCGAGAGATTCTCCTTGGTCTTTCCTGCTGATTGTCCGCGGCAGACGGATTTTCACTTAGCGTCATAAGTGCATTATTTTACTAATACATTTATTAGTCAAGTACCGCTGCATTCTCGGATATTCCAGCATATAGCGACGTAAATCACTGCTGTGATCTTCAAGGTGCCACAGTTCTAACGGTTTGAATGAGGGTGAACATTCACCCTTGGAAAACTCGGCTCACTCCTTTTGCCCGTCCCGCCGCTTTCGCGCGGGACATCACCGACTGACGCGGTGAGACCACTTACCAAACACTTAAAGAAATTCCTCAGTGCTGCGCCTTGCGACGCATTCGGGCAAGATTGTTACCGCGGCGTAGTCGCGGCTCTGCGAAGCAGAGACGGACGAAGCCGGGTCGACCACCCGACAAGGAATTTCGCTTAGGCATGTTACGACCCCGCAAGCGCGGGGCGCCGCAATGTTTCCATATGCGGTCTGCATGTCGCCATGCAGCTCGGACTCTATCTTCCTCCTTGATTCCAGATTCCAAATCAGGAGGTCCGACGTATAGTCTCTGAGGATTCCCGAAAAAAATTCTTCGGGTCTTTCCTGCTGATTGTCCCCACCTCGTACCTTGCGGCTTGGAGGATGCACGGGATGTTCCAGCATATAGTCGGATTTTACTAAGGCAACGAAACTGGATTGTTGCCAATCACCTTAGGACCGTTCATGTCGTTCCATCGATCTCTCGATGTCTTCGCACTCGTGGCGTTGAGAAAGTGCGAATGCTCATGATCGCTCATGAGGTCGGACTATATCTTCATTCCTTCCGGAATGTCTGACGTATAGTCTCTGAGGATTCTCTGAATGCTTTCAATATTTCCGATTCTCCGTATTTTCGCTTCCCTCCGTCATTCATGACCCGACGAAGAGAGAGAATTTTGTGCACTCCTTCCTCCGAAAGATGTTCCTTGGAGCAAAGGCATGCGACGATTGTCTGGAAAATCGCGAAGTCTCTCTGCTTCTTCTGGGAGAGGAAAGGAAATCGTCGGAAGAACGGAATGATGTGCCTCCTGATTTCCTCGAGAGTAGTCACTTCGTAGTACCAGATTCCATCGGGCCGGGAACGGATCGTCCCACAACCAAGATGATTCTGGATGAAGCGAAGAATTCTCTCCTCCTTCTGAGAAATATTGAAGCAAGCCGACACTTTCCATGGAAGTTTGTAGTCCTTCCGTTTCCGGAAGGAAACGTTGAAACTTCCTTCACCATCCGCGAATCCTGCGATATACCAGCCGATTTCCGCGAACGTTCGTGTCGTACAAAGTCTTTCCTGCTGATTGTCTGCACTGAGCGGATTGTCACTCATGTGGATAGTGTACACTTGTACACCATACGCACAAGTACCGTCAGATACACAGAGTTTCCAGCATACAGTCAGATTTATTAACGTAACTACAACTGGTCCGTTCTATAGTTACGGCCGCCGTTCATCAGGGCTTAGATTGGGGGCGTAAACCCCCTCACGTGACCTTCTGACACTGGGCAGGCATCAGTCCCTATACATTGTCTTGCGACTTAGCAGGGACCTGTGTTTTTGGTAAACAGTCGCCTGGGCTCTTTCGCTGCGGCCCATCTCCTTGCGGAGACGGGCAGTCCTTATCCCGAAGTTACGGACGCTTCATTGCCGAGTTCCTTAACGCGAGATGACCCGTTCGCCTTGGTCTACTCGACCACCCCACCGGTGTTGGTTTGCGGTACGGTCTCATAGTTCTCTCGGAGCGATGGTTTTCTTGGAAGCAGAAAGGGACAGACTTTCCCCGTAAACGGGGCATTTGGGATCCATGCTCGACTCTCCCGGGGGATTTGCCTCCCGGAATCAACGCCTTACATGTTCCACGTGCATTCAATGCACACGCTCTGATCTTCCCGCTCCGTCACACCGCTCCTAGGTTACTGCGATCCTTTCTCCGAGACGTAATCCACACCATCCTGAGCTCACATTGAGCGCAGAATGGTGTGGACCAGAGGCCACGAAGACTCTCACACAGTACCCTTGGACGATTCCCATGAGGTACAGGAATATTGACCTGTTGCCCATCGGCTACGCCTTTCGGCCTGACCTTAGGACCGACTAACCCCACGCCGATAACCGTTGCGTGGGAAACCTTGGGGATTCGGCGGGCAGGATTTTCACCTGCCTAGTAGTTACTCATGCCAACATTCTCGCTTCCGTCCGCTCCACCACACTTCACAATGCGGCTTCACTGCTGAACGGAACGCTCCTCTACTCCCAGCCCATTCTCTCTATAACCAAGTATCCACCATGAGAAATAACGCTCATGTTTGGTTACAGAAAGAATGGGCTGGGTCACCGCTTCGGTTCATCGTTTTGCCCCGGTAATTTTCGGCGCACAAATGCAATCGACCAGTGAGCTGTTACGCTTTCTTTAAAGGATGGCTGCTTCTAAGCCAACCTCCTGGTTGTCCATGCATCTGCACTACCTTTGCCACTGAACGATGATTAGGGACCTTAGCGAATGATCTGGGCTCTTTCCCTTTCGACGATGGCACTTTGCTGTCACCGTCTCACTCCCGCCGCCAAAGGATGGGTATTCGGAGTTTGTCAGGAATTGGTAGGTCCAAAGAGACCCCCTCATCCAAACAGTATCTCTACCCCCCATCGTGCGCGACGAGGCTGCCCCTAAAGGCATTTCGAGGAGAACCAGCTATCTCCGGGTTCGATTAGCTTTTCACTCCTACCCACAAGTCATCCCAACATCTTGCGACATGTTATGGTTCGGGCCTCCAGACGCCTTCCGGCGCCCTTCACCCTGCTCATGGGTAGCTCACCCGGTTTCGGGTCTTGTGCCAGCGACCGATTAACGCCCTGTTCGGACTCGCTTTCGCTCCGGCTGCGGCTGAAACTGCCTTAGCCAAGCCACTGACAACAAACTCGTTGGCTCATTATGCAAAAGGAACGCCGTCACCCAGCACCCTTTGAATTCTCTATTCAACACTATGCTTAATGCGTCGTTTCAACATTGCAAGAGATTTACCATATTGCTTCAATTTCTGTTCTCGATCTCTTGCATCTAAGTTGGACAAGTAGGATTCACAATACACCAACTCCCATTTTCTCCCCTTTGTGAAGCCACTCTTGGCCGCATTGTGTTCAGTCAATCTTCTCTTAAGATCATTCGTGTAACCGATGTAGAAATCTTTCGTTTCCCTACACTTAAGAAGATAGACATGAAACATATATCAAGCATAGCACCAAAAATTCAAAGGGTGCTGGGCTCCGACTCCTTGTTCGCATCACATTTCAGAGACTATTTCATCCCCCTTCCGGGGTGCTTTTCACCTTTCCCTCACGGTACTATCCGCTATTGATCTCTGTACCTGTTTAGCCTTGGATGAAGTGGTCCACCCGGATTCGGACCGGATTACACGTGTCCGATCTTACTTAGGAATCCTCACCCGTGTGTGGTTCTTTCGGCGACGGGGCTCTCACCCTCTTTGGCCGCCCGTTCCAGGGTCGTTTGCCTAGAAACACACAATCGGTACATGAGGTCCTGCAACCCCCCGCAGGTTAAAGTGCGGGGTTTAGGCTATTCCCTTTTCGCTCGCCACTACTCAGGGAATCTCAATTGATTTCTTTTCCTCTGTTACTGAGATGTTTCAGTTCACAGAGTGACCTCCCAGCACCCTTCTGATCTCACGGAGCTGTCGCTCATGAAGTTCAAAAGCGTGATCCTTCTTAAGCTCAGAAGGGTGCTGGGTCTGGGAGTACAACCTCCCAGGGGTTTCCCCATTCGGACATTCCCGGCTGATAGCGCCTGCCTAGCGGCTCACCGAGACTTATCGCAGCTGGCTACGTCCTTCGTCGGAGTACAGAGTCGAGGCATCCATGTGATGCGCTGAGTAACGTTTTTCTCTCCGGATCGCAAATGAGATCCGGAGCACTGTTCACGTGCCACGAAGCGAGCAAGACGTGCTCGCAGCCGGCACATGAGATATTTCGATTCTTCACTGCTTGCCGGTGCTGTGAATGAGCGCGGTGTGGCGCTCTATTCCTCCCACTCGTCTCCGCCGTAGGAGCGGAAACAAAAAGCGGGTGGCTCACGCACACCCGCAGAAGTAGCGAATCCCCCCGTTTTCAGGGGGCAGCTCATCCTACGGGTGGTCGCGAAGTACCATAGAGCAGCAAAAGTGTACTGAGGAGAAAGGGGGAGTCAAGAAAAAAAGCGCAGATAAGCGCTATTTCTGGCATGAAAAGCAAACCGGACATCGTGAATGGAGAAGTAGGCAAGGAGAGGCCTCTCGATTCCAAATGCCTCAAGAAGATGAGGCGTGTGAGGAGAGAATACCCGCGGAA
Source organism: Candidatus Peribacteraceae bacterium (assembly GCA_028711445.1). GTDB lineage: Bacteria > Patescibacteriota > Gracilibacteria > Peribacterales > Peribacteraceae > UBA9631. Next base: position 19,370 of record JAQTSD010000020.1, on the reverse strand, counting down.
ATCATCATGGATCTCGTCGACACTGAGGATCTGTTTTCTGGCTATGTGCAGCCGCAACTACCGTTTCCAGCTGCTGCAACAATGTCGTTAATCCGATTCTCTCGTGCATTTGTAAGCGCTGTAATTCGGCTGCATAGAAAGGACGCTCATCCGAAGGAATTTGCTCAAGAAGCGTCTGACACCGCTGCAATACATTCGTTGACATGAAGAAGAAAGGGAAACAATTCATGAGGGGGGAACCATTGCGGTTCCCCCCTCATGTCCGTCATGCATCATCCATCGACTCCTCGCTCACCGACTCCTCCATCTCCTCCTTCGCTGTAATACCTGTTGCCTCTGTCTCCGACCCCTCCTCGATACCAGCCTTCACTTCGCCTTCGGATTCCATGCCCTCGTCTGCAAGTTCGGCGATCTTATCATCCATAGGCACGATCTCTTCGGCCTCTTCCTCCGCCTTCACGCGAGAATCCATCTCAACGGTCTCCACTTCGCCTTCTTCGATAGTTACGTGTTCCTCAGGCGGTACCTCGTCCTTGAACTTGAGGAGCTCGACCTTCAAGCCCAGTGCCTGCAACTCTTTCACAAGCACATTGAAGGACTCCGGAATGGATGGGCGACGAATCGGATCGCCCTTCACAATAGATTCGTATGCCTTTGAGCGACCGATGACGTCGTCGGACTTGATCGTAAGCATTTCCTGCAAAGTATGTGCCGCACCATAGGCTTCGAGTGCCCACACTTCCATTTCCCCGAAACGCTGACCTCCGTGCTGCGCCTTGCCGCCCAGCGGCTGCTGTGTTACGAGGGAGTACGGACCGACGGAACGCGCGTGAATCTTGTCTTCAACCAAGTGAAGGAGCTTGAGCATGTACACGATGCCGACGGTGGTCTCATGTGTGAACGGCTCGCCCGTGCGTCCATCGAAAAGCTGCACTTTCCCTGTTCGTGGCAGGCCTGTCGCCTCGAGGAAGTCCTCGATCTGATCGGTGGTGACACCGTCGAGAGCCGGTGTGGCAATCTTGATTCCCAACACAGAACAGGCCCACCCGAGATGCGTCTCGAGAATCTGCCCGATGTTCATGCGGGACGTGACGCCAAGAGGGTTCAAAATGATATCCACCGGCGTTCCATCTTTCAGGAACGGCATGTCCTCTACCGGCACAATCTTCGCGATGACACCTTTGTTTCCGTGGCGACCGGCCATCTTGTCACCCACCTGCACTTTGCGTGTCTGAGCGACGAATACTTTGATCTGTTTGATAACGCCCGTCGGCAGTTCATCACCTTCAGCACGGTCGAAGATTTGCACCTCCACCACCTTGCCACCGGCACCACCGGGGAGCCGCAGGGAGCTGTCCTTCACGTCCTTTGCCTTATCCCCGAAGATAGCTTGTAGAAGCCTTTCTTCCGGCGTCAGCTCCGTCTCCCCTTTCGGTGTGATCTTCCCAACAAGGATATCGCCTTCATGAACGGTTGCGCCGATGCGCACGATGCCGTCGGAATCGAGATCTTTGAGTTTGGCCTCACCCACATTCGGGATGTCGCGCGTCACCGTCTCGGGTCCGAGCTTGGTATCACGCACGTCCGTGACGTACGACTCGATATGAATGGAATCGAAGAGGCCGTTCTCCACGACACGCTCCGAAAGAATGACGGCATCCTCGAAGTTGAACCCCTGCCAGGACATGTATGCGACAAGTAGGTTCTGTCCGAGTGCCAGCTCCCCCCCCTCCACGGACGTCCCGTCCGCGAGCACATCACCGTGGCGTACGCGATCACCACGCTGCACGCGAGGACGCAGTCCGAAGCACGTACCCTGATTGGACCGTACGAAAGAGCTCAAGGTATAGATCTGCTTGCGGCCGGAACCATAGACGACGGAGATTTCATTCGCGTCCGAATACACCACTTCCCCGTCATCGTCCGCGAGGAGTGCATGTCCCGAGGCACGTGCAGTGGAGCCCTCCATGCCGGTACCGACGACAGGCGAGTGGGGCTTCAAGAGTGGAACAGCTTGACGTTGCATGTTCGTTCCCATGGATGCGCGGGTGTTGTCATCATGCTCGAGGAACGGGATGAGGGATGTCGTCTCGGAGAAGATCTGCTTGGGAGACACATCGATGTGCGTCAGATCACGCACGTGCGCGAGGATGGGCTCCCCGCCCTTGCGTGCGGAGACGCGGGTGTCGAGGAATTCCCCGAAGTCCGAGAACTTCGTCTGCGCCTGTGCGATCGTGAGATGACGCTCCTGCTCCGCATCCACAAATCCGATCTTTCCGGTGATGAATGCTCGTACAGGAATGTGATCCATATCATCCTTCTTGAGAACCGAAACGATTTTTTTGGCCGTCTCCTTAAGGCTCACCACCTCGCCTTCCTTCGCAATAACCTTGTGCCCCTCACGCACATCCGTATCAAGGATGCGTCCGACAAGCCGGTCCGGATCGAGTGGCACCTTGTGGCTCACCTCCCGATACGGCGTTTCGAGGAAGCCATACTCATTCACTCGTGAGAAAGCCGCCAAATGCACCACGAGACCGATGTTCGGGCCTTCCGGCGTAGCAATCGGGCAGATGCGTCCGTAGTGGCTCTGGTGCACGTCGCGGACATCGAAGCTCGCACGCTCGCGCGAGAGACCACCCGGCCCCATCGCGGAGAGGCGACGCTTGTGTGCAAGTTCCGAGAGGGGATTGGTCTGATCCATGAATTGGGAGAGCTGCGAACTCGCGAAGAACTCGCGCATGGCCGCCGTGATCGGACGGCAGTTGATCAGTTGCATCGGCGTAACCGTCTCAAGGTCCATGACCGTCATGCGATCTTTCACGATGCGTTCCGTGCGCACAAGACCCACGCGATACTTGTTCTGCACGAGTTCTCCCACAGACCGCACGCGGCGGTTGCTCAGGTGATCGATGTCGTCCGCAATTCCCTCGCCGTTGTTCAGACGGATAAGCTCCTGCAGGATCGAAACGAAATCCTGTGTCTGGAAGACGCGATGTTCCTCGTCGCTGGGCGTCTTCAAGCCGAAACGGCGGTTCATCTTGTAACGGGCGATCGTACCCATGTCATATTTCTTGAAGTCGAAGAACAGCGAATCGATGAGCTGCTTGGCATTTTCCGGTGTAGCCAGATCGCCCGGACGCACCTTGCGATAGACACTCTGATACGCATCTTCCACCGTACGCGCGGGATCCTTGTCCAGCGTAGCGAGAATGAAATCCTTGTCCTTGGTCACCCCCTTGAAGAGTGCAATGATCTTCTCGTCTGTCGGATAACCGAAAACACGCAGAAGCTGCGTAATGGGAATCTTGCGCTTGCGATCGATCTTACAGGTAATGATCCCGCGCCGGTCCGTCTCGATCTCCAGCCACACGCCGCGCTTCGGGATGATCTTCGCCGCGTGGTATTTGGGGAAGTCCGGCATCTTCGAGAAGAAGACCCCCGGGGAGCGCACAAGCTGGTGCACCACAACGCGCTCGATGCCTCCAACCACGAACGTTCCAGCATTGGTCATGAGCGGAATACTGCCGAGAAAGACGTCCTGCTCCTTGATCTCGCCCGTCTCTTTGTTGATGAGCTGGATATGCCCCTTCATCACCGCCTCGTAGCTCAGGTTTCGCTTGCGGCAGGTCTCCGTGTCGTACTTCGGAGGATCGAAGGTGTGACCGAGAATACGGAGTTCCATCTTCTTCCCCGAGAAATCCGTGATGGGGCTGATCTCCTCCAGAAGCTCTTTCAGACCTTCCGTGAGAAACCACTTGTAGCTCAGAAGCTGCATCTCGATCATGGACGGAACGAGATGCTGGATGTTCTCATCCTCCACGAGGAACACGCGTCCGTCCTTGGCACGCTTGGGCTGCAAGTGCACAGGCAGATTTTTACATACAGAAGGAATCCGACTGGCTGGCGGCTCCACCATCGGCTCGACGCGCGGCAGCACTGTGACCGGCACGTCCATCTGATAGCCGCGCTTGGCAATGTTCGCGAGTTTTTTGGCGAGCATTTTCGGCTCAGGACGCGCCACTTTCTTGGCGACAGTTTTGATGAGGGGGCTGCGCACATGATCCTTCTTGCCCGGAACGACTTTCACCGCCCTCTTCGCCACAGGCGTCTTTTTCATCACTGCAGACTTCTTCGCTGCTTTCGGCTTGGAGATCTTCTTTGCGGATTTGGATTTCTTGGGTAGGGCTTTCTTCTTCGCGACTTTCTTTGCGGCAGGTTTCTTCTTGGGCATAAGAGAAAGGGGGAGAAAACGGCATTCGACGCACCAGAGGGCTGCCGTCCGAAAGGACGGCGACCAATGATGAATCTTCTGCGGCGTTCACTACGCAATCGGCACTACCGCGTTCCGAGTGATTTTACAGACACCAAACAAGGCGTCAACGAAGAAAGTGACAAACCTCTACTCTCCCGCCGCTTCCTCCCACCTCCTCTCCACCTCTTCCCAATTGACGATATTCCAGAACGCCTTCACATAATCGGCTCGTCTATTTTGATAGAGCAGATAGTACGCATGCTCCCAAACGTCGATAGTAAGAAGAGGCACCTTCCCTGCGGAAATCGGTGAATCCTGATTGGACGTCTGCAGGATCTCCAAGTTGCCGCTGTTCGAAACGAGCCACGCCCATCCGGAACCGAACTGACCGAGGGCGGCTGCGGAGAACTTCTCCTTGAAAGCATCGAGACTGCCGAAAGACTTCTCGATCGTTTTCGCGAACGTTCCGGAGGGACCTGCATTCTTGGGTGCGAGGATCGTCCAGAAAAAGTTGTGATTCGCGTACCCACCGCCGTGATTGCAGACGGCCGTACGCTTGTCAGCTGGGATCTCCTCCAGATGCCGAAGGACATCCTCGATACTCCGTGATGCGAACGGCGTCCCTGCGAGAGCTTTGTTGATATTGTCGCAATACGCCTGATGATGCTTCCCATGGTGAATCTCCATCGTACGCGCATCGATATGAGGCTCGAGAGCGTCGTAACTATAGGGAAGAGAGGGGAGCGCGTAAGCCATAGGAGCGGGGGAAGGGGGCCTTTGATTCTACGGTAGGGAATCGACTCTACAAGCACTCCGGCTTGAGGTGGCGAAGGCAACATGACCGCATAGATGAAAGCGCTTTACTCTGTGGCTCCCCTTCGCCATTCTACGAAGCACCCATGGAGATCGTTTCGGACCCATCGGCTGAGGATCTCAGGTACTACGATGCGTGGCTGCGTGCGCATCCGCAAGGAACCCTCTGGCAATCTCTTGAATGGAAGGAGTATCAGCAATCCATCGGAAGGACCACTCGACTGTATCTGGCACGCGAGAAGGGAGCCATCGTTGCTTCGGCGCTCGTCGTCATCGATACGACAACACTTGGCCTCTCGACATGGAATATCCCACGCGGCCCCATCGGGAGCGAGGCGAGAACCGGACTTTTGGAGCGCATCCTTGCCGATGCGAAATGCAGCCACTGTCTCACGCTGTACTTTTCACCATCTCAATCCTTTTTCATTGCCAATTTTTCATTTCCCATCCGTTCCTCCGGTCGTCATGAACAACCCGAAGCTTCGTCCGTCATCGATCTTACAAAGAGCGAGGAAGAAATTCTCTCCGCTATGAAGCCGAAGGGACGGTACAACATCTCTATTGCGAAACGACACAATGTGAGTGTCCGTCAATCATCGGATACCTCCGCGTTCCTCGCACTCGTCAAAGAGACGGCAAAGCGCGATGGATTCAAAATCCCTCCAAAGAGCCATTATCAGGCATTTCTCGAGTGTTTACGGGGTTCCTTCCTCCTCCTTGCCTATCCTGCAGAGTCCCAGGAACCCATTTCCGGCCTCTTGGGCGTCTCTTGGGGCTCACAGGGTATCTACTACTATGGCGCTTCTTCCCACGCGTCCAGAGCCCTCATGGCACCCTATCTGCTCCAATGGGAGGCTATGCGCCACTGCAAGGCCCGCGGCTGCACCTCCTACGACCTCTTCGGGATCGCCCCCCCTGATGCCCTACCTCACCATCCCTGGAAGGGCGTGACGGAGTTCAAGGAGAAGCTCGGGGGCACCCTCATCACCTACCCGCCGGAGCGGGAGATCGTCTTACGACCAATAGCGAACGCTCTGCTGCAACTCAAACGAAAATTTTTCTGAGCCGTGATTGCCCGCCGGGCGAAGCCCGGCATAAATAACCGGCGAGGCGCGGGTCAAAGCCTGCCCTGAGCCTGACGAAGGGCGGGTTCCCGCGCCGGAGCCACTCCTTCATAAGGGAAAAGGAGGATCACGGAGGGGAAACCGCAGGTTTTCCTCTCCACGCCATTAAAAAAAGACCCCCGGTGAGGGGGGTCTTTTTTCCGAAATCTACGTAAGGCGATCAGCCAGAGTAGCTCGTGGACTTGACGGTCGTCGTCGGGTACTCAACCCAGCTGAACGTCGTGGTGCCGGTATCCTTATCATTCCACTGGAGGTGTGATCCAGTTGTCGTGAAGAGGTGACCGTACCGCGTTCGCGCGGGACCATCGAAGTCTTGGAGAGTGACCTGCAGCGTGCTGGGCGCACCGACGGCCGACGTGTTCGTATCCGTAATCTCGGCTTGCAGCACGAGTACAAGGTCACCGCCGGAGTTGATCTGCGTATTCAGAGATCCGGCAGCGAGACTCTTACAATCGACATTGAGTGACCCGGAAGCCGTGTCGCCAACCTGTTGGCGGGCTCCTGTCGTGGCGTATGCCACGCAGGTCGTTGTCGTTGTCGAATCAGCCTCGTTGTACACCTTGAAGGTGCCATCCGTGATCGCCACGTTCGTGGCATTCACAGAGAAGACGAGACCCGAGAGGACGGCCTTGTTGAGACCGTTCTTCGCGTTCGTATTCGCCGCAGCGGAGAACTTGAACTTCGCGATATCGGACTGGCCGATCGGAATCGCGGAGCCGTTCGCATCCGTCGAGGCGTTCACGATAGAGGTGATCTTCGAGAGAACGACGCGGTTCTTGCTACCCGCCATGGCGGCGTTCGCAGCAGCCGTATCCGTTCCAATGAAGATTTCTCCCTCTGCCGTGCTGTCCTCGTCGTTCCTGGCGAGGTTGTTGCTCGACATGTCACCACGTGCATGGATGGAACCGGAACCAGTGGCTTCATCCGCAACAGCCTGGTGATCGAGGTAGAGGTAAACCAACTCGTTGGAAATACCTCCGTCAACATCCGTCTTGAGCCGCGGGCGCGCGAGCACCACGATGTCCTGCCCCGGCTGGATGACCAACTGACGATTCTGCATCGGAGCGCAGAAGGTCTTGATGGTCGTGTTCAAGAAGGAGTTCAAGTTGTGCACCGGCACATCCTTCGTGCCGCAGCCGCCGATGGTGGCCAAGGCGAAGGACTGGGACTCACCGTCCTTGTAGAGCTCGATGGAGTCGATGGAGATCCCCGTGCTTCCGGAAGCAGTGACGTGGATATCCGTCACGTCAATCGGCTCATTCTGTGCACGCATGCGCATGCGCATGACCGCCTCACCCAACGTTCCACCGAGGAGCTGGCGGGAGCGGACAGGCGTGGTGTCCGAGGAGACGAAGAGGTCCCCCTGACCGGTGAGAACCCACACCTGCGATGTCACCGTCGTGACGGTGATATCGGCAGAGGTCGCACCGGCATAGTAAGAACCGTTCAGCTTGACGCCGGACAGGTTGGAACCGTCAGCAAGCTGCTCAGCCTCGATGAAGGTCGGGCCGTCAGCCAAGCTGGTGGTCGTGATGGTTCCTGTCCCGAAGCGCAACTGGATGTCGTAGTCCGAGAGAGAGGAAGCGATGTCGCCATGCACCTCGAAGACCACGGTCTGCTCGGCCGGGATGACGTATCCGCCACCTGCCAGCTGAGAGAAGGTGATCGAGGAGCTCTGGGAAGCAACGCCGCTCTCGAGGGGGGTATCCACGCTGCCGTCTGTATTCGTATCGACCCACAGTGTGTAGTTCGACGCGTTGAGCAGGGATCCGGACTCGGACATGAAGACAGACTTCGTGAAGAGAATGTCCTCAGCCTCGCCGGCGCGTGCCTCGAAGCGCAAGAGCTTGACGTTCTTGGCATTCGACACAGCCGTGTCCGTGACACCGATGGCCTTGACGGCGATCGTGAGGGTCGCACTCGTCACACGCTGGTAATTACCGGCGATGTTGCCGAGCGGGCGCACGTCACCGACCTTGTCGCCGGTGGAGAGGCCCTCGACTTGCATCTGGTACGCCGTGGACTCCGTGATCATGTTGCTGAAGCTGCATCCCGTCGAGTTGGCGGTCAATGCGCCGCTCGAGAGGATGTCCGTCGGCTGGGTGCAGATGTGCACGCGGAACTTGTCGCCGCTCGCCGGGTGCTTGCCCGCACCGTTGTCGATGAAGTCCGCGCGGAGCTGCCAGTTTTCCGTTCCCTTCACGACGAAGTCATCGAAACGGTAGAGCTGGAAGGTTCCGATGTCGGTACCGCTGACCTGCTGGCCAAAGGTCCCGGAAGTGGTCAGGCGGACTGCGGAGACCGTGCGACCGGTCGTTGTGTTACGCAGTTCGACGCCCTCCATCATCTCGCTGATCGCATCATCCGTACCCGTGCCGCAACCTGCGGTCGTGGCGGCACCGTGACCGTCACCACAGAGCAGTCCTCCCGTGGAGGTCACGCCCTGGATGGCGATGTACATGGTCTTGACGTCGATATCCTCACCACCTGTCTGGAACTCCACGTTCGCGAGGATCGCATCCTTCGCGTCGCGCGTGTAGTCCTTGGTGGAGGGGCCGTTCACCCCGATGGTGAACTGACCGGCGTCGATGTTTACGGTGTCCGGGAGGGTGGTCGTCTCGGTCGGCAGAGCAACCTGCGAACCGTAGAGCTGGCCATTCACCCCGTAGCCGTAGAGGGAGCCGACTGCGAAGAGATCGGAGCTCTCCTCGAAGTGCATGATGATGGTCTTCGCGGCGCCGCCGGAAATATCGGCCACCACCTCGAGCGTGACCTTGTCACCCTCAAGAACGGTGAACGGCGGGTCAAAGACGAGCGTGACGAAGTCACCGACCGTCTGTGTGACCGTGTTGGTCAACACCGTGCCATCCGTGCGGCGAATCGCGATGTTCGTGAAGTCGCCGTCGGACGTGGAACCATTCTGTTCAAGCGTCATGGAGTAGAACGTCTGATCTTCCGTGGAGTTGATCGCGACCTCCCACTTACCGATAACAGCGGCCTTGTCGCCGACTTCGATCTGGTCAGGCGACACGGTGCGGTACGTCACGGTGACGGTACCGCTGGTCACCGCCGCGAGGCGGAATGTGTTCCCACGAACAGGGAAGTTGCCCTTGACCTCCTTGGCGTTGCCAAAGATGTCTGAAGGCAGTTCGACGACGAGATTGTGCTCTGCTGCCGTTGTCGCAGTGGACGAGAAGTCCGCCACCACATCGAGAGTCACCGTCTCGCACGGATCGAGGACGAGCGGCGAGGAGAACCTCAAGTCCGCTGTCTGATCCTGAGAGTCGATCGTGCGCTTGCGGGTTACGCGAGCGCCGTTGATGGCGCCGTAGACACCATCGATGTCCGTCTCTGCACCGAAGCCCTCATGGAGGACCGTGAAGTTCTCCATAGTGATGGAGTCATCACAAGATGCGGTGAGATCGACGGAAAGGAGTACTACACCCACTGCCCCCTGCGGGACCGTGTCTCCCACAGGATTGGAAGCGGCTGCGGAAACCTCGAGAACACCATCGCCAATTACGAGCGAGGTGTAGCCGAGAAAGGTCATGGCATCATCGATGATTGTGCCATCGACCGCCTCCACGTTCTGCACGGTGAGTGTGTACTCATGGCTGGCCGTGAGAGACTGGCTCATGGTCAATTCGACAGTCTCCTTGTTGAGCACCTTCACGGAGCTGACCGGAACGGCTGGAGAGCCGGTCACCGTGTAGTTGGCGCTGTCTTTAGCCGAGTCTTCCTTGATCGTCACGTTGAAGCTGACTTCAACGGTAGTGGCAGAGGTGGCGACGACATTGGAGATTTTCGCCTCCCCCTGCTGCTCGGTGCCACAATCGACACCGTACGTCAGGCCCTGATCGACGCGGTGCAACATGACGACCATTTCGGCGCGGTTCATGTTGTCGCCCGGGCGAACGCGACCTGTGTCGCCGTCACCCTGCAAGACGCAGTAATCCGCCGCCGTCTGAATGACGTCGGTGTACCACTGGCCGGACGGGTTATCGACGAACTGTGCGGCATCGCCCGTCGCCTCCAGATTGAAGGAGCGGACGATGAGTGCTGCTGCCTCAGCGCGATTGATGTTCGCGCTCGGACGGGCGTAGCAGGGATGGCTGCCGTAGCAGTCCTTATCTCCCTTGACCCACCCTTCCTTGCCCGACTCCTCGAAGTACCCATAGTACCAGGCGCCGGTTGCGACATCATCGAAGCTGGGCACTGCCGGCGGCGTCGAGAGGATGCCACCGTTCAGCACGACGATGAGTTTGACGAACTCCGCGCGATTTGCAGGATCATTGCCGCGGAAGCGCGTCTGTGCAGCATCGAGGTAGCCGGCATCCATAAATGCCTCTACGGCTTCCTGATACCACACGCCATTGGGGACGTCACTGTACGCAGCGAAGACGCTTCCCGCCTGGGTAAGCATGATCGCAGCGACGGACAGACCCGCAAAGGCTTTCTTCATGCGAGTAAAGTCCATAGGAATGAAATGAGAAAGAAATAAAACGGAGAAAAATGTGCGTGGATGTGTAGTGTCGGTGTCGAAGTACGCACGACGGTGCGTCCGGCAACCTCCAGGCTCTTCTGTGTGAGAATGAGTGGCGTTCTCCTCCCTTACCCAGCCAGGCGGGAGGTGACCACTCCTCTCCTTATATATAAAGAGGGAACACGAGCTCCTAGAGTGAGCGAGACTTGTCGCGCATACGAAACACGGCCCCTTCACAGGTGTGTGGGGCGTTGATGCCTGTCGTCCATTTTCCGCTGAGGGAAGAGGGAAGGCAGGATGCCGACATGTGAAGGAACGTGTACACGGACCACGCTCTCCTTGACGTGACGAGGAGCGGATCTCGGGAGATCCTACGAGGATAGGTGCATAGATGCAAGATTTACGCACCTCTCCGTGCGGCTATAGAAACGATGCTCGGAGGGGGTTGTTACGTATCCTTCGGACGTTTCATACAGTCCAAAGCGGCCAAATTTCCCGATTCTCTTAAATTAATTGGATAAGAATTGAGATCAAATCGTGATTTTCCCACTCCTGAAAACGAAAAAATCGTATTGCCATATGTTATATATTATTGTCTTAAACACATTAAATCGATAAGTAAACCGTACATCCGGTCAGAGCCTCTCTACCTTCGGCCCCTCAGACAGATCACGCACCTCGAACCCCCGAGCGCGGATTTTCCCGCGTAACGTATCAGAAGCTATAAAATCTTTCGCTTTTCGCGCCTCTTCGCGTTGAGAAACGAGGGTAAGAACGTCAGCAGGAATCTCCTCGCGCACCTCTTCCTCGAAACATCCGAATGTCTCACGCACCATATGGGCAAAGGAGTACACCGCTTCCAAGCCTGACACACTCAGGGATACCTTGTTCAATCGTGACCATCCGAGGAAATCGAAGAGAGCCGCGAGTGCGGCGGGCGTATTGAGATCGCTGTTCATTGCCTGTTTAAATTTTCGTTCCCAAGGATCGCGAACTCCTCCGGCATGCTTCCCCTCTGATTCCGTCATCGGCTGCCATTCCTTAATCTCTTTCATCCACTCCATTACCCTGCGACGTGCTTTGCGCGCATCATCCATCCCCTTCCACGTGAACTTCAGTTGGGTCCGATAGTGCACGGAGAGGAAGTAGTAGCGAAGATCGAGGGGTGAGTACCCCTTGGAAACGATGTCAGGAAGAGTGAACACATTGCCAAGACTCTTTGACATCTTCTTTGCACCAAGATCGATGCGGCGACGATGCACCCAGATACGCACGAACGGATGCAGGCCGCTCGTGGCTTCGCTCTGCGCAATTTCACACTCGTGGTGCGGGAAGATGTTGTCCTCACCACCGGTATGCAGATCGATCTGCGATCCGAGAAACTTCGTGCTCATCGCCGAGCACTCGATGTGCCAACCGGGGAAACCCGCAGAGGCGTCTGCGCCGGTCGTCGAGATGCGCTCGCCCTCGGGATAGCTCCATCGAAGCAGGTGCCGACTGTTCTCCCCCACGCATTTCTTCCAGAGCGCAAAGTCCGCAGGATGATGTTTCTCCTCCTTCACCTCGACGCGCGCACCGGCCGAGAGGTTCTCGAGGGTATTGCCCGACAGTGCTCCGTAACGCGGGAACTTCTCGACCGAGAAGTAGATGCCATCTTCCGTCTCGTACGCGAACCCCTTCGTGAGAAGTGCAGTAATGATGGCGATCATCTCCGGAATCGTCTCCGTCGCACGAGGGCGCGCAAATGGCTCTCTGATGCCAAGAGAGAGCTCATCCTCCCGATATTGTTCCTCGTACTTGCGTGCGATCGTAAGCGGATCGACGGCTTCCGCCTTCGCCTGTTTCTCCACTTTGTCTTCGCCTTCGTCCCGGTCGGCGACGAGATGACCCACGTCTGTGATGTTCTTCACGTGCTTCACTTTGTAACCCGAAACCTCCAACCATCTTCGTAGCAGATCAGCCATGAGGAACGATGAATAGTTGCCGATGTGCGGGCGTCCGTAGACGGTCGGGCCGCAGGTATACATCGTCACTTCCCCTTCCTTCATTGGATGAAACTCCTCCTCACGTTTCGTGAACGTGTTGTAGAGATGCAGCACAGAAGGGGAATCGTTCGACGGCATGGAGACAGCATAGCGAAAAATGATGCATGGGGCTTGAAGCTTATTTCATAAAATGATGCGCGAAGGCAAGCTCCGCTTGCCTGGAGCGTCACCATTGAGGGAAAGGGGGGCTCGTGGAGAGGATCCCTCCACGCCAAAAAATGCCGGCGGGCTCGCGCCCGCCGGACTTGGGAGTAACGGTTGATGAGCGTACCGCTCGCCGTCACTCCTGCTTGACCTTCTTTCCGGGAGCATAGGACTCCAGCACCTCCATGAGGAGCGGGTGCCGGAACGCCGTGTAGACGTCATTGGGAGTCGATGCGGAATTCCGCAGTACGCGACTACCGTACCGGAGAGCGTCCCTCTGGGCTCCGGCAGCCGCAAGGACTGTCGATTCCGTGTCGTGTGATCCCTCGAGAGCACTCGTAACGCTCCTAAGGAGCTCCTCAATCATGTCGAGTGCCACATCGAAGCGAATGATCACTACTTGAGGGTCGGCCGTGAAGCCGAGGCGCGTCGGCGACCTCTCCGGCTCTGCATAGCCGACGACGGTAAAGTAGCGATCGACTCCGAGGGTGTACTGATCTGCCCCGAGAATAAATACGCCCACAGCCTCCGAAAGAGTAAGGACCAACATGGCTGAACCTCCTGTACTGAGAGCCATGGATGAGCCCCGCAGAACCACCTGAGGACATTCCTAGTTTCTCAGGATCGTCGAAACTCACTTCGTTCAGTCTGCCAGAAGAATTTATTATTAACAAGTAATATTTACTATATTTGTCAATCATCCACCGAGCCCCATTTCATAAGGAAAGGAAGAGATGGGAGTCATGATTCCTCGTCGAAATTGTAGAGAGGAGCATGTTAAAAATTCTTGCTAAGGAACCTCTGAAAAACATGTCATGGTGAGCGGAGACGAACCATGACATATGCCCATTTGCCAGTTTGTCACCCTTCGTCTCCGCTCAGGGTGACAAACTGGCAGCTTTTCAGAGGTTCCCTAAGGGAGACCATTCTGGAAGTGCCGGATGGATCGGTGCTAGTGTGACCGTGCACACTTCCCCCCTCCTGCGATGAACTTCTCCGATATCAAGAAAATGCTGGGTGACGAAGCAAAGACGCTCCTCGCTCACGAATGCAAGACCATCCGCAAAGAGCGACTGCACGTCCCGAGCCCAGGACTGCTCAAGGACGTCTTCAGCCAGTCCGATCGCTCCGGAGAGGTACAGAAGAATCTCGCGGCGATGTATGCGTTCGGCCGCTTGAGTGGGACGGGGTATCTGTCCATCCTGCCTGTGGATCAGGGCATCGAGCACTCGGCAGGGGCATCGTTTGCGAAGAATCCCGACTACTTCGATCCGGAGAGTATCGTCACACTCGCCCTCGAAGGCGGCTGCAATGCAGTAGCCTCCACGGTAGGAGTGCTCGGCATCGTCGCGAACAAGTACGCACATAAGATTCCATTCATCGTGAAGCTCAACCACAACGAACTGCTCACCTACCCGAACCGCTACGATCAGGTGATGTTCGCCTCGCCCCAACAGGCCAAGAATATGGGTGCGGTGGGCGTGGGTGCGACCATCTACTTCGGATCCGCCGAATCCAGCCGACAGATCGTAGAAGTGGCGAAAGCCTTCGAGGAAGCCCACAAACTCGGCCTTTTCACGGTACTGTGGTGCTACCTCAGAAACAGCGCTTTCAAAACGAAGGAGGCCGACTACCACACGGCCGCGGACCTCACGGGCCAAGCCAACCACCTAGGCGTCACCCTCGAGGCCGACATCATTAAGCAGAAGCTGCCCGAGTGTAATGGCGGATACAGCGCTCTCGGGAAAGAGAAGTCCTATGGCAAGACAGACGAACGTGTCTACAAAGAGCTCACGAGCGATCACCCTATCGACCTTACACGCTATCAGGTGGCCAGCTGCTACATGGGCCGTATCGGCCTCATCAATTCCGGCGGAGCCTCGGGCAAGAACGACATCCAGCAAGCGGTACGCACGGCCGTGATCAATAAGCGCGCCGGTGGCACCGGGCTCATCTGCGGCCGCAAGGCCTTCCAGAAATCCAAGGAGGACGGCATCACCCTCCTCAATGCAATTCAGGACGTGTACTTGTGCCCGGAGGTCACCGTAGCATGAGAGCAAACCTTGACGGTTTCCTCTCATGAGCTCTCTCTCCCTTCAAGGAGCGGCTCCAGCGCGGGGCCCACGAGACCCGCGCTTTGCCGAATTGTTCCTGTACCAACATACGATCAATACTGATACAGACATTATCTGCAAAAACTGAAATTTGGCGGGCCAAGGGAAAAGTCCCCTCAGCCCGCCCACCCGCGGCCGTCCCCGCAACAACGAATATGGACGATGAAAGATGGGGAAGCGACCGCTCATCCGCATCGTATCGAGAAAACTTCACCTCTCAAGCGACAAAGATACTTTTAAGGAACCTCTGAAAAACGTTGAAAGCATGTCATGGTGAGTTCGTCGAACCATGGCATGCGGCGAATTGTCGCAGTTCGACGAACTCACTGTGACAATTCGCGCTATTTTTCAGAGGTTTCTTAGATGCATTGGCTACGCCGTTCGCCTGTTTACCACGAACTGCTGCGCGATGGCGAAGAGGGTGGAGACTCCCCAGTAAAGCGAAACGGCCGCCGGGAACTTGATGGCGAAGAAACCGATCATGAGCGGGAGACCGTAGAGCATCATCCTTTGCTGCATTGCGGCTGCGTCCGGCTGGGGTTTCTGGCCCTCTTTCCTCTTCTCCTCCGCTTTCTTTTTCGCGGATGCGAAGGCGAGCTTCATCTGCAGGAATTGCAGGATGACGAGAAGTGGCGGGAACACGTAGACGCTTGGCAGGAGAAGATCGAAGCCGAAGAACGAGGTCTCAAACGACCATGTGAGATGCTGGTAGACGGGATAGATAAGATGGCGCGAGAGCTCGAGTGAAGAGCCGTCGCGGATCACAAAGAAGAGGCCGATGAGGATCGGAAGCTGGATAAGCGTGGGGAGGCACGACTGAAACGGATTCACCTTGTGCTCCTTCCAGATCTTCATTGTCTCCTCCTGCATACGCTTGGGATCGTCCTTGTACTGGGCTTTCAGCGCATCGAGCTTCGGCTGGATGGCTTGCAGCTTCTTCTGACTTTCGAGACCCTTTTGGGTGGGCAGAAAGAGCAGCAATTTCACAAGAATCGTGAGTACGATGATGGAGAGACCAAGACTATGGCCGGGGATGATCGAGGCGATGAAGATGAGGAGATTGAGGAGCGGCTTGGTGATGAATCCACGGAAGAGCCGGGTAAACGGTCCGGGAGCGTAGATCGAGAAATTTGTTGAAACCGTCTGTCCGTCGGAGAGGCTGACGGTCGCGCGATACGTACCGATCCGACCCAAGACCGAATATTTCCACGGAGAGAGATCGATGGTCACTTTTTCGCCGGCTTTCACAGATGTGAGTGCCACGCAGGGTATCGCTGTCCCGGTAGATGTGAGTGGCGTTACTTTCTCAGCATCCACGAAAGCGATATTCACCGGCGGCTGCGGGCAGCGATCCGGCAAGGTGAGATCCTCTTTTGTAAAATTTTCCAGCGTGAGCAACGTGGAGTGATCCCCCTTCACACTCGCCGCCTGCGGCTTGAGTACCACACCCGACTGCGTCGATGGTGAGCCAAACTGACTTGGGAAAAACTGTCTGAGTCCGAACTGCACGAGGATGTACAGCAACAGAAAGATGGCGACGAACTGCAGGAGCTCAAGGAATCGGTTGCGTTTAGCGGCCATGGAGACGAGGAGGAACTAAAACCAGAGGAGAGAGATCGAGAGGGGAGAGGATTCGAACCACGCGCTGCGCGCAGATTCATGGCAGGCCATGGAGAGAGAGGAAAGAACGGACGTCAGTAAGGATGTCCGCGAAATCGCAAGTCAGACTAGAGGATCGTGGCGAGAGCAACAACTGAAGCGTCGGGAGATTGGCGTGCTCCTTCAGCTCGATGCGCAACGCCTCGCGGCAACGCCGGCGCATGCGGTTACGCTTCACGGCGGATTTGTCGAGCTTTGCCGACGTGAGCACGCCCACGTAGACCGCCATCTTTGCCGGATCGGCTGCCGGATGCCGCGGGGTACCCGAGAGCCAACGGATCATCATATGCTTGCCTTTCCAAATCCTGCCCTGCACAAGGACACGCGAGCAGATTTTCCGACCGCGGAGACGGGAGATGTCCACGTCATGAGCCTACCGCTTCATTATGGGAAGCAAAAGCTAGAACCTCTTGATGATCCTCCGGCCAGTGGCGTGTCCGGACCTCTTCACCTGACTGCCGCGCGCAACGGACTCTTTCACCCCTGCACGCGTACGCTCCCGTATGGCCTCCTCATCTTCCCGCTCTCTGCGCCTCTGCTCCTTCGGGTCCACAAAGAGATCATCCAATCTGTCGATAGGCAATTGCAGGTTTTCCACAGCAACATCATCCAAAATACCACGGATGGCACGTCCGATATGTCCAGTACCGGCACAAATCGTCCGCGCAGCACGCTCAATGCGCTGTACGGCTTCGCGTATCCTTGCTTCCGCCTCCTGATAGTCCACCTTCTCTTCCATCCAACCAGCCCACAATCCCATCAGTTCTCCAAGAGTGGAATCCCACCGGTATTCCTCGGATGCTCCGCTCACGGGAACATGTAATGCCTTCAGGCGTTCCTCAATCTTCTTTCTCATGCCCTGTCTTTAGTCTTTCGTAGTCTTGAGGACGCTCATGCAATGGAGAGTGCCGCTTCTCGCTGGAATAATTGTGCATAGGGCGTGTGTTGGTATTTATTGATATTATATCATAATATTATATTTATGTAAAATACCAGAGATCGTTCCTTTGCGATAAGGGATTCCTTCGATACCATCCCTCATCGATGACACAGCTGACTGCAGACCAGGTCCGGCACATCGCCTCACTCGCGCGACTCACCTTGAGCGAAGACGAGGTGAAGAAATTTTCCAAGGAGCTCACAGCGATCCTCGACTACGTGGACGTACTCCAGAAGGTGGATACAAAAGGTATCGAGCCCTTGAAGCAGGTAACGGGACTCGCAAGTATTTATCGTGACGATGTGATTGCCCGCGATACGATATCGACAGAGGCGATGCTCGCGACAAGCCCGCTCCCCGTCGTCTCCGACCAGATCGAAACGCCTTCCGCACACGGCGAACGATGAACCTCTCCGCCCTCACCATCGGCGAGGCGCACGCGCAGCTGAAGGAGAAGAAAATTTCAAGTGAGGAGCTGACGCGCGCATGCATTAAGCGTATCGAAGACACCGATAAGATCATCAATGCCGTCGTCCACCGTAACTTCGAGGGAGCCCTGGCTGAAGCCAAAAAAATCGATGCGAAGGGCGCATTTGATCACCCGCTCTCCGGTATCCCCTACCTCGCCAAAGACGTCTTCTGTGAAGCGGGTGTTCCGACGACGGCATGCTCGAATATCCTGCGCGGCAAGGACTACGTGCCGCCGTACGATTCCACGACGACGAAGCGGCTCAAGGCCGCCGGCGCTATCTCCATAGGGAAGACGAACACGGACGAATTCACCTGTGGCGGGAGCACGGAATGGAGCTGCTTTGGTGCCACGAAATGCCCATGGGATACGATGCGCGTCGCCGGCGGATCGTCCGGCGGCTCCGCGGCGGCCACCGCGGCCGATGAGTGCCTCTTCGCTCTCGGCACGGATACGGGTGGCTCCATCCGCCAGCCGGCGAGCTATTGCGGGTGCGCGGGACTGAAGGTGACATACGGACGCACAAGCCGCTACGGCGTCATGAGTTTCGCGAGTTCCCTCGATAGCATCGGCATGCTGGCCAAAACAGTGGAAGATACTTCGTTGGTCCTCTCGACAATTGCCGGAAAGGATCCCCTCGATGCAACGACCGGAAATGTCCCCGTCCCGGATTATGCATCCACCCTGAAGAAAGGGGTGAAAGGGCTGAAGATAGGTCTTCCCAAGGAGTACTTCATCGAGGGAATGGACCCGCAGGTGGAAGCAGCCGTACGCGCCGCCGCGAAGATATTTGAGGAGCTTGGCGCCCGCGTCGTCGACGTGAGTCTCCCCACCTCCCCCTACGCGCTGGCCACCTACTACGTCATCGCCCCATGCGAGCTCTCCTCTAACATGGCTCGCTACGATGGCATCCGCTTCGGCCACACCGTTTCCGAACGTGAGAACCTCATTGCCTACTACAATCATGTCCGTTCTGAGGGTTTCGGTGATGAAGTGAAACGTCGCATCATGATCGGTACCTTCGCACTTTCGGCAGGATACTACGATGCGTACTATCGCCAGGCGCAGAAGGTCCGTACGCTCATCAAGCATGACTTCGAAAACGCCCTCCAAAAGGTTGACATCATTCTCACTCCCGCCGCTCCGACACCCGCGTTCAAGATCGGTGAGAATACCTCTAACCCCGTCCAGATGTACCTGGAAGACATCTTCACGGTCCCCGCAAACCTGGCGGGCATCCCCGGACTCTCATTGCCCTGTGGTTTCTCGAAAAACAATCTTCCTATCGGCATGCAGCTCCTGGGGCCGCAGTGGGGAGAGGAGG
>JAQTSD010000039.1 GCA_028711445.1 Candidatus Peribacteraceae bacterium | reverse complement strand
CATGATGGGTGAGAGAATGGAAATACGGTTGTACTGCACGAGGAACGTCTCCACGGAGAGCGAGCTGTCGGTTTTTGCCTATGCATCAGCCCGCTCTCTTCGTGGAGGAGGTACGACATCGACGCACTGTGGTGGTGAGGAAAGGAATCATGAGAACAGGAAAAACATCCCTGAAGGCGTATGTTTCAGAGGAGACGTTCCGGACAGATATGGCTTTAGGCCGTCACCTCTGAAAGAGTGCGGCAGCGACGGATATTATTGGCAACGGGTGAGAACACATGAGGATTTTATCCGTATATGTGTTGTTGTCAAGTGGATCGGGATACCCATTCGGCTGCGCTCAGGATAAGCATGCCAACGTCTCCTGCAGCATCATCTTCAGCCCGCGCTTTCCTGCCGTGGTTTTCAGGTATTGCTCGCGCCGCAATGCGTCGGCTTTATTGGTATAGCACTCATGAAAAATGAGTTTCCATGGCCGATGTGCTTTTGTGGAAATGACCTCGCCACGATTGTGCGTTGCCACTCGTCCATCCAGATTTTCTGTGAAGCCGACATAGAGATGCCCCACGAGTGTACTTCGTAATACATAAACGATGAACATAACCGAAGTATACAGCCCCCGTAGTAGATGCTTCGCATCACTACAGGGCACTTCGTACACGTCACAGAATTGGAGAATGAAACTTGTGGCTGTGCCACGTAGTCACGGAGCGAAGCGACGTGTACTACGTGGAGCGGGCGAGCGGAATCGAACCGCCCTTCCCAGCTTGGAAGGCTGGTGTAATAGCCACTATACGACGCCCGCGTGATGTGAAGTATCTATGAAGATCATAGAGAGAGTCTCTGTCACTGTGAAGATCGATGGCGATGAGAAATCTCCATGATGCGTCGGGCCGACGGTCGGTTCCACGGATGGCAGGAGAGCAGACGCAGAAATCCGAGCAATCCTCCGACGATCACTCCTTTTCGTGCAATCGCCTCTTTTGTGAACTGCGAGCAGGTGGGTGCGTGGCGGCAGAAACCGTACGGGTGGAGGGCTTTCAGGGGACCGTGATCCGGGGAAAGGGTGGACTGATAGAATCCGATGAGCCGCACCACGGCTTTACGTGGGAGGAAAATGAATATTCGAAGGAGATTGCGCATCGATGCAGGGAACGGTAGTCTTCATCATAACATGTTCCCATCTTTCTATGGTCACGATGGATCAAATCATGAACGGTCTTGAGATAGTGGTTGCCGTCATGCTCATCGTTCTCCTCTATCACGCACTCTTCATCGCCGTGGATCTGCGCAAGATCTTGAAGCGCGTCGATGATGTCACCGAACAAATCGAAAGCGTGATCATGAAGCCTATCTCCATGGCCGATCACATCCTTGAATGGATTCTCGATCACATCGAACAGGGTCAGGGAAAGGGAAAGAAGAAAGCGCACGGAGTCAAAATCGTTGACGTCTGATTTTCCTTATCCTGATGCCGCAAAATCGCACCATCTCCAAAGAAGATACACTGGTTCGCTCCGTCGAACGCCTCACGGCCACCTTGCGGGAAACTTCGCATGTTCATGCGGCGACACACAGCATTCTTCGGAGGCTCAGCATCTCCTTCTTGCAGGGCATGGCGTATGCCTTTGGCGCTCTTGCGGCTGTAGCCATCGCCATCCCTCTCGTTATCGAGCTCCTGCGTTCGGTGGAGTGGATTCCCATCCTCGGAGATTTTCTGACAAAACTTGTCACGTGGATAGAGGCGGCGAAGGTGATCAGGTGATTTTCTGCTGGTCGATGAAGATGCGGATGAAGAGCCGCTTGAGCGCGTCATACGATGCCTCGAGAATCTGACGTAGTAACCCCTCCAGCCTGCGCAGCCGTGCGTAGAGCAGATTCATGCGATAGGCGGCACCTGGTTTGGTGACGCGTTTTGCCGCCAAGCGGATCTCCTTCTGAAGGGATTTTACTTCGAGTGAGATATGTTTCTCCAATTCCTGACGCAGGATCTTCGCTTCGGCGGGCATGGCCGCGATCGCAGCTTCCCGTGCGGAGAGTCGCTTGTTTCCCGTTTGTGCTCCTGCGGTACCCGCCGTCCCCATATCGGTCGATCGGTCTTCACTGGAACGTTCACTCACCTTGGTATCGACGCTGAGGGAATTGATCTCTTGAAGGATGCCTTCCAGCTTATTCGGTTGCAGCACGACGAGCCCCGTCTTCTTGTCGGCTGCGTGGGGTGTTGGTGTTTCCCGCTCGTTCGAGGGAGGAGTCAGTGGCATGAGCAACTCTATTTTCTCTTATTTTGGGCAATAAGTCAATGCTCCGCTGTTTCTGCGGAGCATTGGGAAAGCAATTTCGGACCGTTGTCGAGGACCTTTCTTACGTGTGTGACATCACGGTCTCGGAGAGCTTCGTTAAGAAAATAGCGAGGAAAGCGGAACCGAACACCCACACGATCGAGAGGACGAGGCTGGAGCCGATGCTGCCGAGGATCATCAGGGGGATCCCAATGATCAAGTTGACGATAAATAGGATGAGACCGATTCCGAGAGCGACGACGAGCGAATTGCCGAAGATCTTTCCCCAGAAACCATTGGAACGGGTGTAGCTCAAGGAGGCGCTCTCGAAGATACTTTTGTTCTCCTTAAGAAGAATCACCGGGGCAAGAGCGAAGCGCGGGCCCAGGATAATGGCGGTGATGATTCCGATGACAGGGATCCAGACGAATGTCCGCAGTACGATCCATATATTAAGCAGGAAAACGCGCACGCTCATCCTCATTGTGTCTTTCAGAAGCACAGAGCTACTGTTTTGGCTGCGCAGTGCGAGGAGAATGAAGTAGGCGAATGTCGTACTGCCGATGAACCCAAGGAGAAGTCCGAATCCAAGAGCGGCAGTTCCCAGTGAGCGTGCCCACGAGAGGAAGAATATGCCCCCCGGGCCTTCGCCCAGCTGCCTCGTCTTGTCCTGAAGTCGTGCCATCTCTGCTTGAAACTCCTCTGCTGCGGATGGATCTCCTTCCTCGAGGCGCCTCTGGAGGTCTTGGAAATTCCCCAAGTCCATACCGACATTTTGGAGGAGCGACTCCGCTTGACCCTGCATGTTACGACTGAGCGTCTCCTTTACGATGCCTGAGAGGAGACCGAAGATGACGGAGCCGATGAGAATCATGACGAAGGCTCGCTTAAACAGTTGCCAGCTGTCGGCAAGGAGAGACTCGAGAGATTTCATAAGAAGAGGGGAAATGTGCACATCACTCTACTGCAAGTCCGATGCTCTTCCAGACGTCCCCTATGATTTGTCGTGCAGCGCTTGCGCTCGTGTGGTGTGGTACACTGCGGGCCTCTTTCATTTTCTTGCTATGGATGATCGCACGCTCTTCCATAAGATCCGGGATCACGAAATCCCCGCGACAATCGTTTTCGAGGATGATGAGGTGATGGCTTTCAAGGACATTCACCCGAAGGCGACGACGCATCTCCTCTTCATTGCCAAGAAGGACCAAGATTTCGTTCCGTCGATCGCCGATCTCACCGAGGCGACGGCGCACGTGCCGCTTCTGCTGATTCGCAAGGCTCAGAGGTTTGCGAAAGAGCAGGGGATCGATGGCTACAAATTGACCTTTCACGTCGGGAAGGGCGGGGGGCAGGAGGTCTTCTACCTGCACTTGCACTTCTTGAGCGAGCAGAAAACGGGAGTCTGACGGAAGATGGGGAAGAGGGATGGTCGATGCCTCTAGCTGATGAGTTCTTTCCTTCTCCTTCTCCTTCTCCTGACAATCAGAATTGCCAATCCCACATTTCCTGCGGCGAGCAGCACGATGATCGCCCAAAGGTACGGGATGATCGGCTCTTTCGCGGCTGCATGCACCGGCTCCGAAACGACCACGGAGACGGTGGGCAGTATCACGTCGATGTGATCGTCTCCCATGATCGTCAAGTCCGAGGGCGGTTCGAGAATGAAGTCGCGCTTCTCCACTTTGTCGTCCGATATATGGATCTCCAGCTGATGCGTTCCGGTTTTCACATCATGGAATGTCGCGATGCCGCCGGAGTTCGTCGTTGCCACCTTTGGCGTGGAGAAGAGAACCACGGGTGTATGAGCGTACGGTGTGCCGAAGGAGTCGAAGATGCCCAGAGTCACCGAGGCGATCATCAGTTGGTTGTTTTTCTTATAGAGCGTCGTGCGGTACTTCTGCGCGATCTGGGGTGCAGGTGCGGCCGGGCCGACCTCCGGAGGAGCCGAAGAATGCTTTGCGATCTCTTTCTCATAGGAGCGCACTCCGCCGATCTTCTGTGCGATCAGGGCAATGGTGTCCCGTCCGGCAGTCGTCACGGTCGCTACGTCATCGGTGATGGCGACGTATGCACTGGCGATTACAGAGATACTCTCATCGACTCCGATCTGCGCATTCAAGATTGCGATCTCGGCAGCGGAGGAGAGCCGCTCGACAAGATCCCCGCCGAGCCCTGAAGCGATTTCCCGCAAACCGGATGCGCCTGTTTCGAGAGCGCATGCGACATTCCGAGCAATGAGCGTGATACCATCGCGTGTTCCATCGAAGAGATCCGCAATTTCCTGCGTGCCGGTGGCGGAGTAATCTGCAACCGTATCTTCGAAGAAGCCTGCGAGCAGCTCTGTCATCCGGGCGCCTCTTCCAGCAAGTGTCCGTATCGCATCCGCTTCATGAGATGCGATAATCGAGAGTGAGGCGGTCCCCTGAGTTGTGAGAGCTACGATGCGGTCCGCCCCGCGACCTGCGGCTCCCGCAAACTGCATCATTCCGTTTCCGGCAATCGATGTAAACTTGCTGACATCATGAGCAAGGATCTTTGCCATCTGAGAAGAAAGCGCGATATCGTTACGTATGATCAGATCCGCCTGTTCGAGTGTGATCTCGATGATGTCGCGGGCGGAATCGGGAAGGATGGCTAGAGCCGTCTGCATGTTTTTCCGTGCCATCCCTGCCATAGCGATTATTGCTTCGCCGAGCTGAGCAGCGGGTTCCTGCAGACGTCCTGCCATGACGCGCACGCCCTCCGCAGTCGCTGTGGCAAGCGATTGCCAGCCTTGTGCAGCAAGGACGGTCGTCTCCACCGGCCATCGTGCCATATCCTGAGCGGCGTCCCCGATCTGTTTGAAGCCATCGAGTGCGAGATTCCTGATCGAAGAAAGTGCATCCTTCATTCCGTGCTGTGCATCGGCAATACCGAAGACTGCCATGTCTTCTCCGACTCGTAGGGCATTTCTCATCGCCTCTCCGGTGCTGATCGCGAAATCTTTCGCTTGCAGTGTGAGCAGGCGCCCCGCGTCCGCTGCTTGCCTCACGATCGGCTGCATCACGCCGGCGATTGTTTCTCCGGCACGATCGAGTGTTGTCTTCGATATTTCCATGGTTCGGGCGAATGTTGACTGTGCCGCTTCCGCGGTGGTACCGATTGCGAGCTTCAGTTCGCCGATCACCTGTTCGATGCGTTGTTCTTTGAGCGCGTTTGCCTTCCCGAGTTCCTTGGTCATTTCCGCTTTCTTCGTGTGCTCTGATTCGCCGGTGGCGAGTTCCATCGGGATGGCGACGACCGTTTCCGTTCTCGCAGGTTCTTCCGGCTTTTTCTCTTCCTCGACTTTCTGCGGCGTGGAGAGCTGCTGAACGGTGTGTCCTGTCGAACTCCGGACGGCGGTAATCTGCGAAGGCGGAGCCCACTCGATCTTCACGATGACCGCAGCACCCGACGAAGATCCTGATCCGGTGGAAGATTGCATCACACTCTCACTGCCGCCCACTGTTGCCAGCAGCGAGGAGCCGGGGGAATTCGCCGCCTGA
Organism: Candidatus Peribacteraceae bacterium; assembly: GCA_028711445.1. GTDB lineage: Bacteria > Patescibacteriota > Gracilibacteria > Peribacterales > Peribacteraceae > UBA9631. Next base: position 472 of record JAQTSD010000039.1, on the reverse strand, counting down.
TTCAGGCGTTTCCAGCGGAGATCGAATCCGGCGTGAGCACCGCCGCCGGTCGATCCGAAGAGTCCGAATGTAGAAAATTGATCGGTCGTACACGTGACCGTCTTCGCCGACGTATTTACCGTGCAATCGGAGAGAGCGATCCAATTGGATTCGTCGTAACGGAAAATCGCGAGCGTGCTTTCATTGAGTCCCTCAATCTCGGCACTCGTATACTGGATCGTCACGGTGAGTGGCTCAAGGAAGGATGTCACGCTCGTCGTGGAGCCGCTCATCGCAACGAGGCTATAGACCCCGCCAACAGCGGAGAATCCCGAAGGCTCTCCGATACCCGCCAGCACCGTCTCCTGCGGCAGCTGATTGATCTGGAATGTCACCGTTGACTGACTGGTGCTCCCTGGCGGGATCGTGAGGGTGATGCCCGTGTTGGTTCCGGTCAGGGCCACCGATCCCGTCGCGGTGGAACTCACCGTTG
>JAQTSD010000019.1 GCA_028711445.1 Candidatus Peribacteraceae bacterium | reverse complement strand
CAACACGGGCAGGATGCACCGCCGCTTCAACAGAACATCGCACTCATCGATGCCACCCTCAGGGCGCTCCCCACTGTGCAGGATCCTCTGCAGCGTCTCCTTGCGATGGAAACACATGAACGACGCATGGCCTCCTCTGTGGATCGAGCGGTGGATCGCGCACTGCATGCTGCTGTCTGCGGTTGCGCTATCCCGGACAATCTTACGAAAGCACAACAACGCCTCAACGCCCTCCAAGATGAAATTGTTGACGTCACCGGCACTCTTACCGCATCACTGCAAGGCTTACGATCCTCCCTGCGAGCTCTCGTAGAGGCTCTCCCCGAAGCCGCTCCATCCCTTATGACCCCCCTCCAGATGCTCTGTAGTTCGGACGAATGCCGCACGACCGAAATCACTATAACTCTCAGAGAGATTCTGCTGACCATGCGCTTTGCGCAGCAGAACGCATCAAAAGAGTCCGCACCCGAGACCTCGGCATGACAAACAAATTTGCAATGCATCCGGTTCGGGAATCGTCGAAAACCCGATACAATAGCCGCATGCGAATTCCCACTGTCGCAATTGTCGGACGACCCAATACGGGCAAATCCACGCTCTTCAACCGTTTGGCAGGCATGCGTAAGGCGATTGAGAGTGCCATCCCCGGAACGACACGCGATCATATCGCTCATCGAATCGAGACGCTGAGCCTCGACTTCCTGCTGCTCGACACGGGCGGCATGGGCGGCGGCACGGATGACAAGGCATTCGAGGCGGACGTTCACCGGCAATCTTTGCTCGCCCTCGAGAATGCCGACCTCATTCTCTTCACGATAAATGCGAGGGAGGCGCTCACGAAGAGTGATTTTGCCATCGCCGAGCTGCTGCGAAAGAAACGCAAAGCGCACGTGCCGGTGATCGTCGTCGTGACGAAATGTGATGCGCAGAAGTTCGCGGATGAGATGCAGCCAGAGTGCTTCCACCTCGGCGTCTCGAAAGAGATCATCACTGTGAGCGCCACTCACAATATCGGGACGGAAAATCTTTTGAAAGCAATCATCAAAATGCTCAAACAACTGCATTTTGGAAAGGTTGACGAAGCATCATCCCAAAGCAACGCCGTCCGCATCGCCATCATTGGCAAACCGAACGTGGGCAAGAGCTCGATCATCAACGCCTTCATGTCGGACCCGCAGCGAAGAACTTCTCCGCTCCTCGTCTCGCCCATCCCGGGTACGACACGCGATGCCGTGGATACGACCATTCGCTTCCATGAGCGCGATTACATTTTCGTGGACACGGCCGGTATCAAGCGCAGAGGCCAAACCGACCGTGACATCGAAACATTCGCCTACCTGCGCAGCATCCGCGCCCTCGAGGAATCCGATGTCGCCGTGCTTGTCTTGCCGGCTGTTGAGACGGTGAGCCATGTCGACAAGCGCATCGCAGGTCTCGCGGTCGAGAGTGGCAAAGGTCTCATCATCCTCGTGAATAAAATCGATCTCCTCAAAGGCGAGGAACGCATCGAGAAGATCGCGGAAATCCGTACACAGTTGCCCTTCTGCCGCTTCGCGCCCGTGATCCCCTGCTCCGCCCTCTCGCGTGACGGTTTACTCAAGATCTTCGATATCATCGAAACGGTACAGGCGAACCGTACGCGGCGCATCCCGATCAAGGATCTGCGCGCGTGGTACAGCGATGCCATCTACGGCCGACCCATGGGAGCATTGCGGGCGAAGTACATCACTCAGGCTGAAGATCCGCCACCGACATTCGTGCTCTTCGTAAAAGATCCGAAAGCCGTACGCTCCAGTCAGTTGAGATTTCTGGAGAACTCTCTTCGGTCTCTCTTCGCCTTCGAGGGGACACCGATACGGTGGATCACGAAGAGTGCGAACTCTACTGGTGGGCTCCGCCGCCACGGGGGGTGAAGGGGAAGGTCCTGCCGCGCCGAAGGCGCGCCGACGAGTCGACCCCGAATCCTTGGAGGGGTCGACGAGGAGGCACAGGACCGGGCAGAGGAGCTTAAGGCACGGAGCGCTTTCTTTGCTGCTTTCTTTGTCGCCCTGACAAAGAAAGAAGAGAGAAACATCATCACAATACAATCGTCAAAACTCTCACAACTTCACCCCCTCCCGATCCTGCTATCCCTCACTCTCCCATCTTCATGGATCGGCAGCGGGAAGGCCGCAATGGCAACCTCGAGTTTTTCGATGAGCTTCTCCGGATCGTCATCCATGACCATGTTCGGCGGGATCTTGCGTTGGCAAAGATTCACGACAATGTTCTCGATGGAATTACTGATCCCTCCCGAATTCGTGAGGATGGCGATGGGACGCCCCTCATCGTAGGCGATCGTGAATTCGTTTAAGGTTCCGATGCCCCCGCCGACGAAGACCACGCCGTCCGAGGAACGGATGTTGATGATGTCGCGCTCCATGAACCCCTGCCCCGTGTAAATCATCATGTCATTATCGAGGGGCGACTGGTACTCATTGAGATGCTCGTACTCGGAGAAGGCGGGCGAGATGCCGATCGTGAGACCGCCTGATTCTTTGGCGCCGAGAAGCGCGTCATGCGGCAACCCCGGACAGGCGCCGTTGATGAAAATGTAACCACGCTTGCCAATGGCACGACCGAGGTTGCGTGCCTTTTCCTGCGCAATGGGATCGGAGATCTGCGGACCCGATGCGGATCCCATGACGCCGATCTTCAGCTTGTGCTGCGAAGCCATAATGAGGAGAGTGTAGGGAGAGGATGCTTAAGATGCACTTGCATCGCCGCTGCCATCCGCATCCGATGTCGCTGCCTGCGGACCGGCCTTCGGAGCTTCTGTCTTCTGCACGGGAAGATTCTCGAGACGGATCTTCGCCGTCCCGTTCTCCTGCGTGTACTGAATGCGCACATTGAGCGCCGGTACTTTGCTCATGCCCTCCGGCGGAACGAGTGCAGCCCAGCAGAAGATGCCGATGCCGAGGAAGAAGAGGATGTATTTTTTCATATCATTATTATTATAACATATATTTATATTATAATCAATTACAAGGATACGGCAAGAATCGACCACTCTTCCTCTGCACATACCTCTTATTGCTGCGCCGCCTTCTTGGCTGCTTTGAGGGCGGCGGCCATGCTCCTGAGCAGTCGCTTGGCACCGGCCAGCTCCGACTTCACATCCGTGTACAGAGTCTTTGTGGCCGCGTAGTCGTTCTTGGCATCTTGCATCGCCTGCTTGGCATCCTCGTACTCACTCTGTGCCGTCAGCTGATCCACGATGGCATCCTCCTTGTCCGCGCTCTCAGCGCTCCTGAACTCCGACTTGGCTGCGGAGAGAGCCTGCTTGGCATCCGACCGTTCCTCTTTCGCATCGCTGTATGCATCCTTCGCATCTGCCCGAGCCTCCTTCGCTTCACTGACCGCCTCCTGCGCTTTCTCGTACTGTGCCGCTGCGATGTCGTAGTGCCGTTGGGCGGCGAAGAGGGGGGCATCCGTTGGCCCGTTCGCATAGGCAGCAGAACACCGAGCAGGGTTCCTCGGATCCTTGTCCTCGACACACGGCCCGCGCACAGGTTCGCACGGTTGGCACGTCGGCTCAACTTTCGACCCCTCATTCGTGCACAGGCTGATCAGTCCCGAGTAGTAGCCATCGGCAGTCATGCAACACTGCGCCGGTCCCGGAGCACAGGGAATCTTCTTCGGCTCCTTCTCCGGTATCCAAATGGTGCAATCTTCGCTGTCGGTACTCCATCCCCAGTTGTAACACTTTCCTGTGTTTGTAGTGCACCATTTCGTTGTGTGACCGCTGACCGTACAGTCAAGCTCATCGCGCCGCTCCCAGTACGTCTTCGATCGTTGACAACTGAGGTTCACCCAAGACATATGTTCCGCTGGCGGAGGTTTAAACGACGCGCAACTCCACGCACTCCACTCCTCATCCTTGAAATCGGAAGACTGCGCGAGCAAGTTGTGCTGCGAGAGAATTCCCAAGCCGACGATCCCCGCCACCGCAAGGACGACAAGGACGAAGAGACTGATGAGCGTGAAACGTGCACGCATATGTGTGATGGGTAAGTTCTATGAACATTATATGCTTTTTTTACCTAATCTGTAAATGCCCCTGGACCCTTGGCTTGTTCATCGGATTCCATCAACTTCTTCAGTGATCCTCCCCGGATATAGAGATACCGATTGAGATTCTGTTCCTCGTTCGTCTGCGCGTAATGAATCTCCCCGTCTGTCCCATGAAGATAGTACCAGTACGGTGAATCCTTGGAACGGAGCGCCGCACGAATGCTCCCGATGCCCGGACTCGCAATCGGCCCGGGGGGCAGACCCTTGAACTTGCGCGTGTTGTAATCGGAGGCGACGTTGAGATCTCCGGCCGTGAGCGTGCCGGTAGGCTTCTCAAGAATATAGCGTACGGTCGCATCCACGCCGAGACCCAGCTCGGCATCGAACCGTTTCCAAAGGATACCGGCAACCACAGGCCGCTCATCGTCGTTCCTGGACTCCTTCTCGATCAGCGAAGCCATGACAATGATGTCAGCGGACGATCTCTTGCTCTCGGAAAAATCTGCCGCGAGCGTCTGAAGAACTTTCCGATCGAACGTGGTCAGCAACCGTTCAAGAAAGAACTTCGGTACGAAGTCCGCTCTGCTCACATAATACGTATCCGGAAAGAGATACCCTTCGAGACGCCCTCCGCGATCCGCCAACCCTTTGCTATCCGGCAAGAATGCGAAGGAAGAGAAATCACAGGTTTGTGCACAGCGTAACAATGCACCGGAGGCGATGACACCCTTCTCCGTAAGGAGTGCGTCGATGTCCTTCACGGTGAACCCCTCCGGGATCGTAATGATGAGCTCCTCGGCTTTGCCGCTGTGAAGCACATCGATGATCTCCGCGACGGACTGGGACGGCCTGAGGACGAACTTCCCGGCCTGCAGCGATCCTTGTTCTCCGCTGAATCGAACCGCGAGTGTAAATGCGAATGCAGAGCGGATGACACCCTTCTCTTCGAGAAGGGCGGCAATCTGCTTCACGGACATCCCTTGCGCGATCTTCACCGTCTGACGATCCTGGCTGGTGAGAGCGACCGGTTGCAGCGAGTATCGATACCACCCGAACCCGAGCGCAGCGATCAGTACGAGGATGAGAAGCAACTTCTTCATGATGAAAGCATAGTAGAGAAGAGCACGGAAGATGTCATGGGACGTCATGCCACGAAATTTCTCCCCCTCCCGTCGGGAGGGGGAACGGCACCGCCACGAAAGACAATGAAGTACATATTTTCATGTTCCCCCCTTCAGCTTCGATTCCGTCGGGAACCCCATCTCCCCCATCACTCCCTGCATGCGCTCGGAGGCGACGATCTGCGCCTTCTTCAGAGCGCGGTTCAGTGCATCCATGAGATTCGCAGCGATGGACTCGCGCGGAATGTCGGAACCGATCTCAATCGAGACCACGTCCATCTCGGCGGAGACAACGACCTTCACGCCGCGAGCTTCCGCTTCGACATGGATCTTCTTGAGTTCCTTGCGCACTTTCTTCGCCTCGCGCTGGAGGCGGAACATGTCCTTGATTTGGGAAAAGGAAACCATACGAGATGGAGTGTACTAGGGAAATGAGATGGGAGCCAGAAACGACGTCACGTATTGTTGCTCTTTCCACGCTGCATGAAGAGCGTGAGTCCGAGCGTATCGAGATCCTCGATCGCACGGGGATAGCGCTCCGACGCTTTGGATGCTTCACACTCCGCGTCTTTCGGTTGAAGGACATAGAGTGGCTCAGACGGATGGACACGGGAGAGACCTGCGGGTGACACTTCCCACCGTTCCCGAAGATGACGCAGTGCCGCCCGGAGAGTCCGGAGGCGCGCCTCCTCGCATCGAAACCAGATTCGGGGGAGATGTCCGCCGTGCCCCTCGCAGCTCTCTTCCGACGGCATGCCGCAAGCGGTCATGGCAGCGCAGAGACGCCGCACCACAACATCACTAATCTCCTCGTTGATAGGCAATTCCCCGTACGCATGGACGAGTGCATCAAACTGGGCTCGCCCGTAGCGGCGAGAGCCTGCAGCCCGCAAAACGCGCTCGACGTGCAAGTCGCCATCCACGGGCGGCGTTTCTTTCTTCGTCTGGAGCAATCCCATGAGCTTGAAACGTGATTCGAGATTTCCCGGCACACTCGATGCAAGGAACTCACCGTGAGCCAGGACCGTCCCCTCCGGGTATCTGCGGTACTGCTGGCTCTCCTGGAGTTGCGTTGGGCCTCCCCCCTTCCTCACCCGACCCATACGCCTGCGGAAACTCTCCACAAGCTCATCGAGGAGTCGGGAAGAGCCGTGCGACTGCTCCACATGAACGTCGACCAACTCCCCTGCCCGCGTCACCCCACGAAGAGCATCATGCATCTGTGCGATCAGGAGCTCGGGTGTCTCGGCTCCCATGGATATCCTGCGCCCCTCCATGGAAATTTCGCCGACGTATGTCGGCTCTCGTACGCTCTCACGGGAGGATTTGTGTTTCACGAGTTCCAGTATAGCAGTAACTCTGGATTCCCTCAAATCTCTGTATCGGACTCTTCCGGTGCTCCTACGACAAAAAACCCCAGCTGCCTCCGTGAATGAGATTCACGCCATTCTTCCTGCGTTCAAAATCGTGATCATTCGTAAATGCCGTCACGGTGAGACCGTTGCGGGGAATGATGAAGTCGAGATGTATATCAGCCTCCGTATGCCCCTCCGTCCCTTCCTCCCCGTGCTTCGTATCTCCGAATGCGAAGTGCATGGTACCCAGCCGCTTCTCCGCTTCAAGCGTAGAATTCCCATGTGCTCTCCTTGTTTTCTTCGGAGATCGCACAACGGATCGTGCCTTGGAATTGGCACCGAATGCGATTTCCGCACACTGGAGAACATTGTACGGATTCTTTTCATTTGCTGCATTTGCGATGAGGTAACGACGAAGTCTTTCCGCGGATGTGCCGCCGTCGATCTTCACGATTTTCCCATGATGAATCGTGAGACGCACCCATTCATCCACTCCCTGTGCTCGCGTAATCTCATCCTGCAATACAGGAAGAACAAGTACACCATCCACATGTTCTTCATCCGGCGTCGTGAAGACTTCCCCCTCTGGAAGATTGCTCCACTGCCCCGGTTGAATCACCCCATTAAGCCCGCACCAGCGACGATCTCCATGCTTGAGACGCACGATGAGATCCGTCCCGTACGAACTCGTGATGTGGAAGCCGACAGCGGGACGAAGTTTGCGAATCATCTTCGCTATACGCTCTTCCATGGCACTTCGGTCTTCCGTGAACGCACCATCGTTGCGCAGACTTTCGAGAGACACACCGGGGCAATGAGCGAAGCGTTTGCCGCTCTTTTCCACGCGTTCGACGATCTCATCCCACTCGACAGGCTCGAGGTCGAAATCCGTCGCACTCCACAGGACATCAGCCCGCGCGATCTTCTTGAGCATATCCTTTCGATTCGTTTTCTCCGTAAGCAGAACTTCGTCTACGATCACCCCCTTATGCTCCAATGCCTGCCTGAGTGCCTCGATGAGGCGCCGATCGGTTGCCGGAGTTTCATCGGTGATGAAGAGCACATGCTTGCCAGCCTTCATGTCCAAATAATCCTGAAATACTTTCCATCCATTCCCTCTGCACTCCTCCCACACAGCTTCCGAGACCCCCTTCGGCCGTTTCGGCGCGAGGACCCCGTGCACCTTCTCGCGGGCCCCCTGGTGCAGGGGCCCGAGGTCTACGTGCTTTTCGGCGAAGGATTCGTTTTCCTCTTGTGTACGGATACGTTCAACCATTATTGACATTATATCATTTTTATATTATAAAATCAACAAGGGAGAACCTTCTGCAACAAACGACCGGCAGCCAATCCTCGAGCAAGCGACCCGAGAGACAGTTCCGAAAGGCCGAAGAATTTTGATCGATCGATACGAAGCACGCGAACTCCTTGCACTACATGCCCGCGAAGCGCTGGAAGAAGATGTACCGCTCCCCCGCAGCATTGGAACGAGGTGCTACGAAGGAAGTGACTGGAGATGAAGGCAAGCGAAAGAACGATTATGAGTGCCATGCCCAACCCGCTCTTCCAAGAATGGCTGAAGGGGCAGGGATTCACTATCAGAATCGGTCAACTCGTCAAAGATCACCTCAACTCTCAGGAACGATTCTCCTACGCTCGCATCGAACCTGCGCAGAAGAATGCGTGAGCTCATGCCCCGATTCATCCGTGTCCTACACCGCCCTATCAGGCCCTCTCTTCCGTGACGTGGTTATCCGGTCCCAATGATTCGTAATCAATGGTGATCTCTTCTCCGGCGAGGATGTCCCTCCGTGCGAAATACACGTAATCTTTATGAAAGGCGTTGGGTGTTTCCGCGTGATTTAAGTACCACCCGATTGCCATCCTCCTGAAATCGGGAGGGCAGTGATATGTATCGCCGTCCACGACACAATGACTCTCGAAAAAATGCTCCCGCAGGAACGGCGTGATGAACGAGGCATCGCGCGGAATGCGGCGACTCTCCTCCTCGGGAAAGAGCTTCAGCTCCGTCCCCTTTCGTATGGAGTGCACGGCGAATACTCCGACACCGGCAACGGCCGACGGCTTCAGAGCGAATGAGAATTCATCCGTCGAAGAACGAAGACTGTCCGTAGAAGTAGCGGATGACATAGGCGCATGATAGCCACATCGACTCGACGGTCAAAGTCATACCTCCCCTCATCTCGTGATCCCGATGCGATCCTCGATTTCCTGATCGACAAACGCTTTCTTTCGTCCGTACTTCATCCGGCTGTACTCCTTGATGAGGCCAGAGAGCTTTTCGTTGCGGTTGGACTCGTCGTAGAACGTCGCCATGTTGAAGGGGCGCGAAGGAACGTTGTTGATGTTCAGCTTGGAGTAGCAGTTGAAGTTCGGGATGCCGATCACATCCTGTTCGGTGAGTACCGGCGCGAATTCTTTAGCCATATACTCGGCATCCTCGGCACCGATTTTGAAGCTCATGATGGTACCGACGTTACCGAAGACAGCATCGCGCATCTGGGTTGAGGATTCGCCGTACGCCGAGGTCTTGCCGACGAGTTGTCCGATGTACTGATGCGCCATGATGAGTGCGAGCTCGTACTTGCGTGCCTCGGAGAGAATGGTGACGAATGCGTCCGTGATGAAGTTTTGGAATTCATCGACATAGAGGTAGAAACGCTTGCGTTGATCTTGGGGAATATCCGCGCGGGAGAGCGCTGCCATGTTCACCTTATTCACGAAGATGAGACCTAGCAGTTGCGCATTCGTGTCGCCAATCTTGCCTTTGCTCAAATTCACGAGGAGCACTTTGCCGCTATCCATGATCTCGCGGATAGTGAAACCGCTCTTCGGCTGACCGATGATATTGCGCATCGTCGTATTCGTAACGAAGGGGCCGAACTTTGCGGAGAAATACGGAATCATTTCCTCCTTTTCGCGTGCGCCCGTTTTCTGGTACTCGTGTTCCCAAAAGCTCCGGACGACGGGGTTGCGACACTTCGCTACTTTGTAACGATTGAACTCTTCATCGACGAACAATCGCGGCACATCAATGAGCGTGGCTCCTTCCTCCTCATCATCCATGAGCGTGAGGCAACCGTTGCGGAAGTAGTGCTGGATACGAGGACCGAAGATCTCGTTGCCGAAGAGCTTGATGAAGATCTCCATCGCATCGATGGATGCGCGGTCTTTCTCTTCGTCGGTCTTCGCTTCGAGAAGGTTCAAACCCATGGGTCGCTCCGTATCAGCCGGGTTGAAGAGAACGATATCTTTCGCCCGCTCCTTGGGTACGTGTGCAAGAGCATCCTCGATGAGATCGCCGTGCGGATCCACGATACAAACGCCGTCCCCATTTGCGATGTCCTGACGCGACATCCACGAGAGGAGCGCGGATTTTCCCGAGCCGGATTTACCGATGATGTACTGGTGACGCGTACGATCCTTCGGGAAGAATCGGATGGGCGTCTTCACCCCACGGAAGATGTTCTCACCGAGCGTAATCCCCTCCTTCGGAGCATTCGGCGGCGGGGGGAGTGCTTTGTATGTGGTCCACTGGATAATCGGCATCTTGTTGTAACGGCTGTCCGGGAAGTGGTACAGACCCGCAAGTTCCTTCTCGACGAGCAAACATTCCGGAGCGAAGTACCCGTTGATGCGCCGCTTCCAAAGATAATGAATCATCGGAGCATTCCACGCGAGCGGGAAGAAGTCCACGAACATGCGATTGTTCACGAAGTAGTTGCCATAAAGGTCTTTGAACGCGTTGAACGCGACCTGCATGTTGTCCGTCATTTCGATGGCGCGCTGATACGTTCTTGCAGAAGCGAGGATGCGGATGGATCCGTGATAGAAACTCATACCCGCCTTCTCCCCCATGCGCTTATAGAGCTCTTCCTGCGGTTGGATCATGCGGACGTACTGATCGCCGCTACTCGCGCCCGGTGCGAACGTCTTGCCGTCGACCCCTGTCGCAACCCCGCTAAAAATGGAAACGAGCGTCGAGATGATAGGAATGTGCGAAATCCAAGAATCCTTCTTTCCCTTGAATTGCATCGTCGCAACGCGTTCCGCTTTCTTGCCCCACTTAGCCGAGAAGGACGGCGTGAGCGTGAGTTGAATCGCAGCGGTGTCACTCTCTTCCATCTTGCTCAAGACGTTTGCGATGCCATTCAAAGGATCGTCCTGCATCTGCTCATAAAACCGCAGCGGGTACATGAACTTCTTCTTGAAAGACATCGTATATCCGACGAGCTTGGAGCCTTTGGGCCAAATGACCGGCGTCTTGGAAGGATAGACTTCCGCTTCGGAATAGAACGCAGTGATCTGCTTCTCGACGATGGACGCGAGACTCGGTTGCGTGACGACGTAGAACGTCAACTGCCCCTTTTCGATGAACATCTCGAAACTCAGAATGACGTACCGAAAGATCCAGAAATGAATCATTTGCCAAAAATTGAGGCTGCGAACTTCCCAAAGCGCACGGTAGAGTTGCTCCATAACCGCCACCTTTTCTTTGAAATCTTTCTCCGTTCGCTTCTCCTGATCACCCTTGCTGTCGTTGCGCGGAAGAATCACTCGCAATGCCACGAGTGACGGTGCCTTGAAATGTTGATAGAGATACCGCCCGTAGTACACGAACAGTCTCCAGCAAAAGTATACCGTGACGATAAGCAGCGTGTTATTGAGTGGTGCATCGATGAACCATCTCCATGTCACTCCCCAGAACTGCGCCTTCCACAAGGTCGTCGTCACGATGATCGTGAGCCACAGAATCGGCCAGAAGAAGAATCTCAGGAATGCGACCACAGGGGGGGAGTTGTGAGTATGAGAATCCTCTTATTGTAGCAGAAAACACTCTTTTCGGGTAGGCCCATTTCATGCGGTCATTCCCCTACCATCCCGCATCCCGTCACCTCCATCACCATCTCACGCCGCCCGCCTTCGGTTGCCCCAAACGTGAAGACATAGTGCCCGACTTCCGCAGGCGTGAAGATGAACTGCTCGCCGGGAAGCACCCAATCCTGCACACGTCTGCTCGTACCGTCGGGATAGACAATACCACGTACAACGAAAGCGCGATTGGCCATGAGAACCAACGGCTTTCCCGATTCCGCCGTGCGCGGAACGCCGCGCCGCAAACGAACTTCTCTCGTAATACGCTGCTGGTAGAGAACCTTTTCCGTGCTGCAGCTATCGACGATACTCGCATCTCCAATCCGTTCGAAGGTCGCACGAAGTATGCCGCGGCTGCGATCCTCGATAGTCGTAAAAGCTGCCAAACTCAAATCCATGTCCCGTCCATCCACGTAGGGGCCACGATCGTTGATTCGCACTACCACGCTCTTCCCGTTCGCCTTATTCGTGACTTTCACGAGTGTGTTGTAGGGGAACGTACGATGCGCAGCGGTGAGGGCATGCATATCGAAACTCTCCCCGAACGCCGTTCCCTTCCCATGAAAATCCTCCGCGTACAGGCTTACTTCATGCACCTCCGCACTCAACATGGTGTCGAGCGCGCGCATGAGCGTGATAAGCGTCTCACGATTACCGAGAGACTGTTGCATGTTCGTGTCATTGTGCGTGATGGGATACCGTCTGAGGAGTGCCGACATATTCTCCGACATAAGTTGATCGAGATCATTGACGTTCCGTGTGCGAAAGAGCCACAGAAGCGCATCCTCTTTGAGAAGAGGCTCCTCCGGACGGAAGAGCTCAGATGTATCGTCGAGAATTCCTCTGGCTTTGGCATAGCCAATCTCCCGTGCGCCGAGACTGCCTGCATCCACGTCCGCAAAATTCTTTTTTGTCTCTTCGGCCGGGCGATCGATAGAATCCCACAGAAGGAGAAATCCGTCGCGACGCGAGAGGACATCCTGCGCGAAAGCCGCGAAGGGTACGAGCACGAGAAAAGAAGCAATCAGCAATCGCCGCACGGAAGTAGCTTGGAGGAAAGACCGCCGAAGTGCAATTGACGTTTCACTCTCATAACAGGCACAAAAAATCGGCATCCTGTAAACCGTGATGGTTGACTTCGGCGCGGCGCGAGATGGGTCGGTGTCGTACAGGCGGCGACCCTTCGACGAGCTCAGGGTGACAGCGCGCCGAAACCTTTTTGCCCGCCCGAACGTGCCGACGTTCGGTACGGACGGGGCGCCACATTTTTCATAACTGAAAAAGGTGGCAACGGAAGAAAAGAGAGCCCGAACGAATACCCCTGAACGCCGCAGCCGGGGACGGCTGCTTCTGGGTTCTATAGAACTTTCCACCCATTCGCCCTTACCAACGCATAAATCTCCCGCAATTTCCTGCTCGTTATTTCACGCAATGTCGCAGGACCCACACGACCCGCACCACTATCCGCTGCACTGCCTATAATCCCCTTCTCCAATTGATACTTGAGAAGCGCGGCCTTCGTGACTTCACCGAATGTGCCAGAGATACGTTTCTCCGGGAAATACCCTTCCTGTGCAAGGATCGTTTGTAACATACGTACGCGACGATTCTGATCCCCTTCGGAAAGGAACTCATCGATGAGCTCCCCGCGTTGTACGAGCAATTGTGCAATGTGTCGCTTGTCGAGAAGCATCTGTGCCCTGCGCGCGACAAGTATGCCGTTCCACTCCGCCGTCAACGAGCGCATGGTGATAGGGCCGATGCGACCTGCCCCTGGAGATTGTTCTGTTCCCACGAGTCCATGCGCCTGCTGGAATTTGAGAATCGATGCTTTCAATCCAGGCCCATAGACTCCATCTGTTCTGCCGTAGTAATACTTCAGGAACCGGAGAATCCGCTGTGCTTCGGCAACGGTCTTTGCGGGACTCGCATCCTCCACCACGCCACTAACCGGTTGCCCTGCCTTGCTGCGCCACGCTGCGGCAGCTATGTATGCGGCCGCACGCTCGGTAAGCGCATCGGAAGGTTCATCGATACGATAATCCTGCAGGAATGCCTTCAGTCCCGCACGTGTCTCCTCACCGAAGAATCCGCTCACCGGCGCCGTAAAGTATCCGACATCCTTCAAGCGCTGTTGTAACATTTCGACAGACGGGCCACGGTCTCCAAGCATGGGGCGGACGGCAAGCAAGCTCTCGGTCACCCGATAGGGAGCGAGGCGTTCGAAGTTTGGAGGAATGGTGGCGAGAGCGAAGCTGATTTGCGGTTGTGCGCTCTCAACCGGATAGACCGTACCGCGCATGCGCTTCACGCCGAACGCGAGAGCGCGTGCAAGTCCCTCCTCGCCCTCCCCCACCCAGATGTCGAGACGATGCGTTCCATCCGCCCGCTCTAAGATTGCACCGCCGCGATCGTTCACTTCGAACGTCCCAAGACCGGATAACGTGACCCGCGTGCCGAACGCATAGGACGCGGGCGCCGCGATCATGCCCGGATAGACGGATGTCCCATCCGCACCCACCTTCCCCTCTCCGTTCAGCACCCGATCCGGTCGTTCTCCGCCAGTGACATAGCAACATTGTCCGGAGCGCGGAGAGTAGTACGCCGTGATGACGAACTCCTGCTCATAGGGTTGCGTACTTTTAAGGAGCTTGGCACCTCCGACGAGCGGAGCAACCAATGCAACGACCATGAGAATCACTGTAACGCGCCGCGGCAAGCCAACGGATGCCGGACATCGTACGACGGAGTGCGATCCGCCACGACACAGACTGCGCCGGACGAAACCGGCGTGGAGGGGTGGGCGATGCGCATTGTGGGTTTTTCTGTGCATTTCGTATCAGTATAGCAAAAATCGGCCTCCTCGGCCCCTTAAGGTGTGCTGACATGCTATTTGCCTTCTGTTTTTATGAATGATTGTCAAGTTATGGTGACAACTCGGATTTTGGCCCCCCTCCTCAGCAAATTCCATATTGATTGCATTTGTCACCTTTGTCCGTCGACAAAAGTGACGCCAAGGCCTCTCCACCCGGTCCCGTGCCTCCTCGGCGCTCTGCGAGCCGCCGTCGTACGACTTGGGCGAGGCGAGCGCCCGCAGAGAGCGCCGCATGTCCGACGAATGAGCGCAACGAATGAGGAGTTTGCGGCGCGGCGCGAGACGGGTCGGTGTCGTACAGGCAGCGAGGATCAGCGCCGAAACTTTTTTGCCCGCCCGAACGTGCCGACGTTCGGTACGGGCGGGGCTCCACCTTTTTCAGTTCTGAAAAAAGTGGGAAAACAGTTATACAATCACGTCCTCCTCCAGTCGCATTCCAAATCTCCCGGGAAGGTAGAGCCCCGGTTCGATAGCCATGATTTCGTTCTTCAAAAGGGCTTTTTCCGGCACGAGGTCACTCAAGGAAATCCCCTCATGTATCTCGAGACCCACGCCGTGGCCGAGAGAGTGTGCTTTGAGATACCCCACGCCGTATTTCTGAAAAACCGCATCCTCAGCCGCATGAAGGGTGTGATTCGTGGCACCCGGTTTCACGGCCTTCCGGACAGCATTGAGTGCATCGCGCACAGCCGTAAGGACCCGCTCCTCCTGCGTAGTCATCTTCGCCGTGAAGAACACGGCACTCAAATCCGCACAGTAGCCCCGATACTTTACACCCACATCCACCTGCACGAGATGTCCCTTCTTCAAATGGCGATCTGTGGGGCGATGATGCGGTCGGCTCGTGTTCGTCCCGAAGGCGACGATAGGATCGAAAGCGAGTCCATCCGCACCCAGCTCGTGCGCCCATACTTGAAACTGCCACGCCAGAGACCGCTCGGTGACGGATTTCCTCAGATAAGCCGGTACACGGGCAAGGAGTTCTCTGGTGAGGGATTGCGCACGCCTGAAGAGCGCAATTTCCTTCGCATCCTTCTGACGACGGAAGCCTTGGAGAAGCCCTTTTATCTGAACAAATTTTGTATCCTTAAATTGCCGCTTCCACCGAGCCCACTGTGCGAGTGTCACCACCTCTGCCTCAATACCGCATTCCGGCACTTTCGCAAACGCTCTCGGAAGTAGCGAGAGATCATGCACCCGCATGTTATCCGGCACCTGTCGCTCGGCCACTTCGCGATAACGCCCATCCACGAAAAGATGATATGAACGAGGCAGAGCAAGGAGAAAACCTGCACTCAGTTCGAGACCGGTTACGTAGCGGATATTCACACGATCACTCACGAGGAAAGCGCCGATATCGGCTTCGGCGAGGAGTTCGGAAGGGCTCGTAGGGCGCATGGGCTTCAGCGTAGCGCGAAAAGGCGATTCGTGCTATACTAAGACCAATGCAAACGCACTCCCTTGTTCCTCTCATGACAAACGGACGCATGCGGCGCTTCCTCGCACGTTTTGGCGCTTCTGCTGTCTTATGGATGGGCATTACAACCTCTGTCTGCGCCCAAGCGTTCGATGGAGCCGGTATCAGTCAGGGGGTGAACCAAGCCGCTTCCAATCTCGGTGTCACAGGTGGCAGCGGCGACATTCGCAGCACGATCGAGTCCATCGTGACAACGGTCTTGAGCTACATGGCACTGGCTGCCGTCGTCGTCATCGTCATCGCCGGCATTCGCCTCATCATTTCATCAGGTGATGACAGTGCCGTTGAGAAGGCCAAGAAAACGATTCTCTACGCGATCATCGGACTCATCATCATCCTGCTGGCGAACGCCATCGTCAGCCTTGTGATCACTGCAGGGGGCGGCAGTACAACATAAGAGCCCACTTCTCCGAAACGCACTTCTCCATCGATTCCTCTCATGTCATCTTCCAGCCGCCTGCGGCTCGCAACGACTTCCACGGCCATCAGCCTAACCTTGATGACGTTTGCAGTTCTCCAAGCGCATGCACAAGGAGTTTCCGAAACCATCACGACCCCTCTTGGCGCCGTCTTCGAGATCATGGCAGAGACACAAATGGCTAACGCACAGTACGGCTGGATCCTCACGAAAAATCAGGAATTCCTCGGTGCAGAGCGGACGAAGACATTCCGCACGCGTTTCACCGATCCGGGCACATACCTGCTCAATGCAGAAGTGTCGGGGGGCGATCCGATGAATCCTCTGCGTGAGCGTCGCACGATCTCCATCGTCGTCTCCGATGCTGCAAACCTCCCAACGAGCGAGACTGAAACCTCAGCAGACACCTTCGTCATCGCCAACCCACCGATCGATCGCTTCGGCAGAATCGTTCTATCGCGCGAGCGAAGCGTCGTCACTTTCCAACCAGCAAGGGAGTCACCAAGCACCTTCCTCATCGATCTCGATGTAACACGCGATAGCAATGGTGACGGTGATCCGGAAAATGATAATGATGCTCCGGACACATTTTTTTCGTCACACGGCGATCCACTCGTCGTATGGTTCTCTTCCGCTATTCTCGAACGATCTATCCGCGTGACCGTGCAGCTTCCGGACGGGAACACGCATGCGCAGGATCTGCGCGTGGTGAATGAAGACGTCGCATCACGCGAAGACGAGCAACTTCTCAAAGCAATCGAGATCGTCTCCAAGCCGACCGGAAGCGGCTCCGTCCAATTGAAAGTTACGTACCCGAAAGGAGCACCGCAAAGCCCCGTTCTCATCCACTGGGCATTCGGTGACGGCGGGCAGAGTCTGCTCGACGAGCCAGAGCACCTCTATCCGACAAATGGAAACTATACGGTGACAGTGAGTGTGCGTGACCTCACGACCGGACAGGTAATTGAAAGCGGATCAACGCTCATTGTGATTAGCTCCTTCTCTGTGACGGGATCGGACTCTTCCACGGGAACGGTGATCGACAACGGTGAAACGGGCGGCGGGATCTCATTTGCGTTGCTCTTCAGAATCCTTGGTATCGGGGCTCTCTCGCTCCTCGCAGGATTCATCGTCATCTTCCTCATTTCGAAGCTGAGTCGCAAAGGCTCCTCCCTGGCATCCACTCTCGCCGCCGCCGAAGAGAAGCTTACCGGCGCGGCACCGACCGACGTCATCGCACCACTCCAAATCATCGACGCGCAAGAGGTGGCGAAGTCCGAACCGGGACCGGTCACGAAAGCCCCGAGCGAACCGAAGCGCGAGGACCTGAAGACCTCCGTGGCTCCTCAGCAGGAATCCAAACAAATGCCGGACTGGTTGCGACCGACGCAAGCGAAGAAGGAAGAACCCGCTCCGAGTACACCTCCTCCTTCCTCTCCTGTTCCCGTTCCTCCTCCCACCCCTCCGGCACCGCACAAGCCTGCAGCGAGCGCTCCCGAGGGGCCCGTGCCCGATTGGCTCAAGCCCAAGCCAGCTCCCGCAACCGCGCCGACTCCACCGAGCCAATCTCTTGAAAAAAAGAAGGAACCCCCTCCTCCCCCCGCTCCCCCGAAAGCAGTTCCCGAACCGCCGAAACCAACTCCTCCACCGATCCAGAAACCTCCGACCCCTTCGAAACCGGCCGAGACCCCCGCGCAGACGCAGGACAAAGGATCCGGTCCCGTCCCGCCATGGCTGCAACCCAAGCCCGCAGCCCCGAAGCAGGAGGCAATGAAATCCATCGAGTCGGAGAAGAAAGAACAACTCGCACAAGCGTCTGCTCCTGCTCTGCAACCGAAAACCCCTGAGCCAGCGACACCGAAACCCGTTTCTGCACCACAACCTCTGAAGCCGACTCCCCCCTTCACTCCTCCTCCGACCGCAGAAAAGAAGCCTCAGCAGTCGACTCCGGCGCAGAAGAGGCCACCCCCTCAGAAGCAGACGCCTCCCAAACCGGTGCAACAGCCGAAGCCTCCCGCGAAAGCTCCGGTGCAGTCGTCTCCTGAGAAGAAGCCGCAACCGCCGAAACCGGCTCCGGAGAAACCGAAACCGCAGCAACAGCAGGCACCGAAGCAGACGGAGCTGAAGCCGCCCGCCGAGGAGCCGATCATGTTTATCCGCGCAGACTCGCTCTCACCGGACGAAGGCGCGCAGCCCCCGAGCGGCACCCCGAAGAAATCAGCATAAGTTCTCCTAGAATTCGGTGCGGACCTTGCGTACTATTGCGCTGCTCGTGGCGGGCGTAGCTCAGTTGGTTAGAGCGGCTGGCTGTGGCCCAGCAGGTCGTGGGTTCGATCCCCATCGCTCGCCCCACCATATTCAAACCGAACATACTCACATCACCCGATCCACTTTCATTTTCGGAGTTCACCCTTGGCTGCCTCTTCAGAAGCGGGTATGCTGGGCATTCGCAATGTCACAACCACTGTTTCGCACACCGAAGGGCACCCATGACGTCCTCCCTGAGGATCACCAGTACATGACCTACATCAAGAAGGCCGTGCGTCATCGCGCCCGCCAAGCAGGCTACAAACGCATCGATCCTCCGATGTTCGAGAACCGCGCCGTTTTCGAACGCGGCATCGGTGAACACACGGATATCGTCGAAAAGGAGCTCTTCCTCGTGACGTCCCACCACGCAGATGAAGATGAAGCGGAGTTCGCCTTGCGCCCGGAATTCACCGCAGGCATCTGTCGCTCCTTCGTGGAGAACGGCATGCAGCAGCTTCCGCAACCGGTCGAATTCTACGCCATCGGCCAATGTTTCCGGCATGACCGACCGCAGAAAGGCCGCTACCGACAATTCCACCAATTCGATCTGGAAGTGATCGGACTTAAGGACCCGAGTCTCGATGCGCAACTCATCCACGTCGTCACGAAGATTTTCTCGGACCTGAAGTTCCTCGAGCGCATGGAGCTGCACATCAACAACATCGGTACCGCCGAGAACCGCAAGGCCTACGCCGACGCGCTGCGAGACTACTTCATCGGCAAGGAACGCAATCTCCCGGAGCTCGATCGCGAGCGTCTGACGACGAACCCCCTGCGCCTGCTCGACTCAAAGGAGGGCGACACGCAGATCCTCCTCAAGAGCGCACCCACCCTCGAACAGTTCCTCTCCCCCGAGAGCAAGGAGTACCACGCAACGGTGCTCGATTACCTCAAGGAATTGAAGATCCCCTACATCGAAGATACCCGCCTCGTCCGCGGATTGGACTACTACACCCAGACGGTCTTCGAGTTCTGGGACAAGGAAACCGGCGCGCAGAATGCCGTCGGGGGCGGCGGACGCTACGACGGGTTGATCGAGCTCTTCGGCGGTAAACCGACCCCCGGCGTGGGGTTCGCTGGCGGAATGGAACGCATGATCTGGCAGATGAAGCAGGCGGGCGTACAAGTTCCGCACAAGGATCAGGTGGATGTCTTCGTCGCGCAACTCGGTCCCGAAGCGAAGAAGAAGTGCCTCACTCTGATCTCGAATCTGCGAGAGAAGGGCGTTCACACGCTCGGAGCACTCGGTGAAGCAAGCCTCAAGAGTCAAATGCGCCTCGCCGACAAGTTCGAGGCACGCTTCACCCTGCTGCTCGGCAAGATGGAGGTCAAGGGTGGGACGATCATTCTCCGAGACATGAAAGCAGGGAAGCAAAAAGAGATCTCCTATGCGCAGGCGATTCCCACGATCGTGAAGCTCTTGGGTGAACAGGCTCTCGATACGTACACTATCCGGGACCAGATCGGAGATATCGATGAAGATTAGACGCGAGAGAAAACCTCATCTACTTCTCTGTCTATTTCTCCATTATCCTGCCTCCGCATGTCTGAGCAGACGCCACGGGCACCGAGGATCGACTTTATCGACGGACTGCGCGGCTATGCCATTCTTGCCGTCATCTTCGGCCATGTCTACGTGCGCAACACAAATATCCTCATTCCGTGGGGGTACCACGGCATCTGGTTACACGGCCTGAAGCTATCGGTCTTCACTTTCTTCACCAACTTTCACGAAGCTATCCCACTGTTCTTCATCCTCTCAGGATTCGTCCTCTTCCTGCCCTTTGCTCTGAACATTCGCGAGATGAAGAGCTGGCAAGACGCAAAGAAATTCTATTTCCGGCGTGCTCGCCGTCTTTTTCCGTTATATCTCATCAACATCTTCCTCTTTGCAACACTGCTCCGCGTGGACGCTCTTCCACGCGATACCGTGAAGAACTTGTTCTTTCTCCTTACGTTCCTTTTCCCATTCTTCCACTCCCTCCAACAACCGATCTATAACCCCGTCCTCTGGTCGCTTGGGGTGGAAGCGTGGTTTTCCCTCTTGCTACCGCTTATCATTGTCTGCATACGGCGCTACGGATTCGGAAAGGTAATGTTTACATTCATTGCATTCGCCCTCATTCTCAGCTTCTGGCGCACGTTCCAACCGATCTCAACGTATTTTTGGCATACCAACGGTGTGGGTGTGCGACTCAGAGATTTCGTCTTCGGCATGTTTCTCGCACATCTGTGTGCGACGCAGCAATTATCTGTCCGCGGATGGAAGTGGCTCGTGATGGGAATACTCATTGTCTCCATCAGCTTTCTATTCTCCGATGCCTTCTGGATGAAACTCGTACCCACACAGCTCGCGGCCGTCACCAATTTAACGACGCCGCTTGGATTCTCTTTCATCATCTACGAAGCTCTCTCCGTACGCTGGTCAGTCTTCCATTTCCTGCTTGCCAATTGGCCCATCCAGCTCTGCGGCATGATGTGCTACTCGCTCTACGTGTGGCATTCCCCCGCCATTGTCCTTCAACCGGCTGCCACATTGGTCCGCCTCATACGCTACCTTTTCCTCGTCTTCGCCACCTCCTTCGTGAGCTACCGCTTCATCGAATTCGGTTCTGTGAAAGACTGGCGATCCCTTCTGCCACGTAGACCAGGGAAAGCGAATACAGTGGAACATCTCAACATCGTGAGCAGCTAACTCCTCAGATGATGCGAGAAGCTCCACAATCACGGGCACCGAGGATCGACATTATCGACGGACTGCGCGGCTATGCCATCCTCGCAGTCATTTTCCACCACATCTACATCGGTTCACTCCGCGCAACGGACTACATGAGCATCACGCTCTTGGGTTGGAAGTTCACGCCCTTCACACTTATGACGAACGCATGGCAGGCCGTAACTCTCTTCTTCATCATTTCCGGCTTCGTCCTCGCACTCCCCTACGCAACCGGCACCAGATCGCTGCACCACTTCGGAGATTGGCTGCACTTCGTCTCTCGTCGCATTCGCAGGCTCCTGCCGCTCCTGCTCTTCAACACACTCTTTCTCCTGACGTTCCTCCGGATCGATCCGCTGCCGCGCGATACCGTGAAGAATCTCTTCTTCATGACTACCTTCCTCTTCCCCTTCACCTCTTCCCTCCACATTCCTCCTTTCAATGCACCCCTGTGGTACCTCGGCATCGAATTCTGGCTCAGCCTCTTACTGCCACTCTTCATCATCTGCGCGCGTCGATGGGAGTGGAAGGTACCGATTTTCACAGCCATCATCCTCTGTTTCACTTCCTACGTGACTTTCCACAGGGCATGGCTCTGGGACCTTACCGCCCCCTTCTGGGGCATCGGTCACCTCATGATGAACTTGAAAGATATACTCATCGGAGCAGCGCTCGCCTACGCTTACGTCCAACGTCCGCGGGGGCGATCGGGTAGCTTGTGGATCGTGAGCGGTATCCTCTTCTTGGCTTACAGCTTCTTCCTGACCGACTCGGTCCTCCTGCACCTGCTCCCCAAACAAACCATCTTGATCACCAATCTCCTCACAACGATCGGTTTCGGTCTCCTCCTCTTCGGCCTCCTTACCAGCCCGCCACGCGTGATCCGCATGCTCGTAGCCAACTGGCCGCTGCAGCTCATTGGCATGATGAGTTACTCGCTCTATGTCTGGCATTTGCCCCCCATGGGTATCCTCCACGCATCCGCCACACCCGTCCGCCTCGTGCGCTATCTCTTCCTCGTCTTCGTGACATCATTCTTGAGTTATCGTTTCATCGAATTCGGTTCTGTAAAAGACTGGCGATCTCTTCTGCCATACAGACGCAGAAATACCGATTTGGAACAATTCAAGACGGAAAGCTGGTGATTCCTCACACATCCAAGTTCTTCACCGTCTTCGCGTGTGTCTGAATGAATTTCCGACGCGGGGCGACTTCGGAGCCCATGAGCGTCGTAAAGGTCGCATCTGCCCGTTCAGCATCCTCCATAGTGACGCGTAACATGCTGCGGGAATCCGGATTCATCGTCGTCTCCGCAAGCTGCCCGGCGTTCATCTCGCCCAAACCTTTGTAACGCTGCACCGATGCACGTGCGGTCTTGCGAATCTCTTTGTTCTTCACCGCTTTCACGAGCGCCTCTTCCTCATTTTCATTTTCATTTTCCTCCGACGGTTCTTCCTCCGTCTCCTCCATCTGCCGGGTATCCACGCCCCAATCCTTCAGAATCTCCTCTTTCTCCGCATCCGTGAATGCGTAGCGCGCTTCTTTGCCACGGGAGATCTTGTAGAGGGGCGGCTGGGCGATGTAGATATGCCCGACTTCGATGAGTTCGGGGAAGTATCGGAAGAAGAACGTGAGCAGCAACGTGCGGATGTGCGCACCATCCACATCGGCATCGGTCATAATCACGATGCGATCGTAACGCAACTTCGTGAGATCCTTCGCCTCCCCGATTCCCACGCCGATAGCGATGATAAGAGACTTGATCTCGTTATTCGCCAGCATCTTGTCGAGACGCGCCTGTTCGACATTCAGGATCTTTCCACGCAGCGGCAGGATGGCTTGGAATTCGCGATTGCGGCCTTGCTTTGCGGAGCCACCTGCGCTGTCGCCCTCCACGATGAAAAGCTCACACTCGGACGGATCTTTACTGGAGCAATCCGCGAGTTTGCCCGGGAGTGTCATCCCTTCGAGGATGCCTTTGCGGATGACCGAGTCGCGCGCGGCACGGGCCGCAAGGCGTGCGCGGGCAGCGAGCATGCACTTTCCTACGATCTCCTTCGCCTCTCCCGGATGCTCCTCGAAATACTGTGCCAATTTTTCGTTCACGACTGTCTCCACAGCCGTTTTCATTTCTGCATTCCCCAACTTGGATTTCGTCTGTCCCTGAAACTGCGGCTCTTTCAAACGCACGGAAACGACAGCCGTGAGGCCTTCCCGCACGTCATCTGCGGTAAGATTCTCTTCCTTTTCTTTCAGAAGAGACTGCGCGCGAGCGTACGCGTTAATCGTTCGCGTGAGCGCGGCCTTGAATCCCGTAAGATGGTGCCCGCCCTCGCTGGTGTGAATGTTGTTCGCAAAACTCACAACGATCTCCTGGAAGGCCTGCGTGTACTGCAGCGCCACCTCCACCATGCCATCGGACGTGTCTTTCTCGAACCAAATCGGCGAACCGATACGATCTTTGGACTCATTGAGGTGCAGCACATACGCAGCGATACCTCCTTCGAAGTGAAAGCGATAGAGCCGCGGATGCTTGAGATCTTCCTCGGGACGTTTGGGGCGTTCATCAAGCAGTGCAATGGTCACGCCGCGTGTGAGGTAGGCCTGCTGCCGCAGACGCGTCATAAGCATGTCCATACTGAATTCGACGGTGTCAAAAATGTCTTTGTCCGGTTTGAAGATAATCTTCGTTCCGATTTTATCGGTCTTCCCCTGTACCTTCATGTCCATCGTCGGCTTGCCGCGCGAATACTCCTGCACATAGGTCTTCCCATCCCGATACACTTCGGCACGCATATAATTACTCAATGCATTCACCACCGAAGATCCCACCCCGTGAAGACCTCCCGAAACTTTGTAGCCGCTGTCGTCCCCACCGAACTTGCCACCCGCATGTAGTGTCGTAAGTACGATTTCGAGTGCGGGACGCTTAAGCTTGGGATGCATATCCACGGGGATGCCACGTCCGTTATCTTCGACGCTCACTGACCCGTCATCGTGCAACATGACCGTGATCGTGTCGCAATATCCACCCATGGCCTCGTCAATCGCATTGTCAACGATTTCGTAAACGAGGTGATGCAGTCCACGAATATCCGTGGATCCGATGTACATTCCTGGCCGTTTCCGGACGGGTTCCAAGCCCTCAAGGACCTGAATCTGCTGTGCACTATAATCACTTTTCGCCATATCTTGGCAGAGTGTAGTGAGTTCGCAGCCCCGAGGCAATGGGGGCGATGAAGCTGGGAAAAGAAACCAAAGAAAACAGGGATTGCAAAGATCTTTGATCTCCTTGCAGATTTTGATTTCCTTCCATTCCCTCATGTTTTCCTTGCGCCGATGCCATCGATCCCTTACTCTTCCCCCGCTCATGGCTATCTACGCAGTCAAGCGCGGCGAGGAATCCAATGATGCGCTCCAACAGCGCTTCAAGAAGCAAGTACAGAAAACCGGCCTCATGAAACTCATGCGTACGCGCTCCACCCACAAGCGCAAGGAGAACAGGCGTCTGGTACGCTTACGTGCCCTCAAACGCGAGGAATTCCGAACGGCAAACAGGAAGAAGCAATTTTATTCAAATATGTGAGATCAGGACGCAACTATAACAACACATAAACATGTCATCTTGAGCGTAGTCGAAAGATCGACATGCTGCTACTTTTGATCGAGTCTTCGGCTACACTCAAACTGATACATCTATAGCTTCATAAATATGAGGTGCCGGCCTATGCGCAGCTACTTCTATCCTCCTGCTTGCGGGATTTCCAATGCTTCCGCACGCGGAAGTACGGGAGGCGGCGTCGGGCGCGGGACCGAAGTGCCTTTCATCTCCATGCCCCCTTCGTAGCCCGTTCCACCGATGCGGCGACCGAAGAGAGACGTCCTACCGAGCAGCCCCCTTGTCCGCCGAAGAAAGTCTTGAAGAGTCACCGGTGCACAAAACTGCCCACTTTCGAATTGCTGTCCCAGCGTACGGAATTCCCGGGATAATGGCAGATTTCGCATACGGAGATTGTACTCCCCCGCGCAAGGGTTCAAAACCCCGCATGACGTTCACCCCTTCTAACAGCACTCATCGCAATATCTCCAGCGCCTTGAGCAGCTGCGCATCACGACCAGTCAGAGATTCGACTTCGATGTCCGGCTTGATGCCCATCCCATCGATCTTGCGATCAAGAGGCGTCTTCCACTCCGCAACGGTAAGCTTGAGGCCGGACTGATCGGAGAACCGGAGCACTTCCTGCACCGTCCCTTTACCGAAAGTCTTCTTCCCTACGACCGTCGCACGCCCGGCATCTTGCAGCGCTCCGGCTACGATCTCCGATGCACTTGCCGACCCTTCGTTCACGAGCACCACAAGCGGAACCGTCGAGGAGATCGTCGGCATGAACTTCGTCGTATCGATACGTGTCCCCGTTCGGGAATAGATCTTCACCACCTTCGTACCCTTCGGTACGAAATTGCTCACGACGGTATTGGCGGCATCGAGGAGACCCCCGGGGTTATTTCGCAAATCGAGCACGACTCCCTTGGGGTTTGTCGCTGCGATCTTCTCCATCTCCACTCTCAGCGAATCCTCCGTGACCTGCCCGAACTGCATGAGCTTCACGATCATGACATTCCCCTGCCGCGAGATTTCCATCTCCGGCACAGTGACGGTGGCGCGCACGACCGTGACGTCGAACTCATTCCCGCCGCGGCGGATACGAAGCTTCACACTTGTCCCTTTGGGGCCACGCACCTTATCCACCGCTTCGAGATAGTCCAAACCGCTCAAGCTGACATCATTGGCGCTCAATATCTCATCGTTGGGCAGAAGTCCCGCCTGCTCCGCCGGCGATCCATGCAGCGGCGTGACAATGGTAAGGATGCCGGAACGCTGCTCCACCTGCGCACCGATCCCCGATACCTCTCCTTTGATTTGCTGCTCAAGGCTCTTCGCGCTCGAAGGCCGCATAAAGGAGGAGTACGGATCTTTGAGCGAGCTGATGATACCTTCCGCAGCCTTGTATGCCGCGTCGTCCGCGTTGATCGCATCCACCTTGTAATACTCGTCACTTACGATCTGCCAGATCGCCTCAAGGATGTCAGACTTCGGCAGTGTCCCGCTGCTACGCACCGTGAGACTGTCAAAATTCACAGTGATCGTCGTCTCTTTGGCCCGCTTGAGTTTGTCGGGAAGCGTACGCACAGGAATATCTCCGCTCGCCTTCCGCAAGAGAAGTTCCGCCCCCTTGCCGTTGAGGACACGCCGCGTGCCAAAGAGGGTCGATGAAACCGGGGACATCCAATTGTACGTAATCGCGACAGCTACTGCCTGCGATTCGGCCGTCCCCGCTCTCACATCACGATACTTCGCCGACTCCTGCGCCATCGTCTCCGTGATGTCTTTCAGTTTCACGAGCACCTGCAATGCCTGTCCGACTGTGATGAATTTCGTCAGTTGCGGTTTTTTGCCGAAGATCCCGAGAGCGTCGTGCGCCGCTGCCACCTCAATGTACGGCTTCATTGCCACAGGAACATCGGCAGGCACCCGCTGATCACCCGCATCCGTCGGAAGTTTGAGCGCCTTCACCGCAGCACGGATGAACTCCATGCGGCTTACGGACTCGTTGGCGGGAAGTGACGTCGTGCTCGCCACCTGTTTCGCCAGCGATTGAGTGGGTACTGCAAGTGTCAGACAGAGGAACACCGCTGCGGAAGAACAGCGCACGAACCGCGAAGGAGAACAAATCATAGAATGATGGAGAAGAGTGGCATACCCATGCGCAAGCCGCATGAGATGAAGCCCGACCATCCTACGGGAGCTCTCCGCCGGAGACAAACGAATCAGTCGTAATCACCCGTCCGCGTTCCTTCATATTGTCTTTGCGATAGAAGAGCGCCGTGAACATCCAGAATCCGCCGACTACGTACAGGAGCGACGGCAGGACGAGAAGGGATATCGAATGCAAGAAAGACCCCGTGTTCGCCCCGAAGAGTGCTCCGAGTGTCTGAGGGTTGCCTGGCAGAATATCCGGGAGCGTCACCATGAAATTGAAAAGTCCATGGAGTACGGTCGCAAGCGCGAGGCCGACAACAATCATCTCGAAAGCGAAAACACGCTTCTCCGGCCACTTCAGTACATACTGCAACGTGTCGGGGATGAGATGCCACTTCCCCTGACGATGGCCGTCCTCGAGGTAGGAACGCGCGAAGACCGCAAGGCCGAGGAAGTAGCCCATGATGCCCGAGGAGACAATGTGCACCATCGTCGTGAGAATGGCGCGCCCGGAAACATTGGCAAGGAAGGCCCACCACTGGGCCTGCGGCGGATCGACAAGGAACTCGCGCACGAAACCGATGAAGTACGTGGGATTAAGGATATTCTCCGCGAAGGCGAAGCCGATGGCAACGATGATTGCGAGTTGGATGACATCGTCGATGCTCGTGAAGAATGGCTTGCCGCTCTCTTTCGTTACCCAGAATTTGCTCATCTCTTCGATGAACCCGACGATGAGAAAAGAGAGGAGCGTCGTCAATACGGTCGATCGGACGCCAGAGGCGCTCACAATCGTACCGGAGACGAACGCATCCGAGACATGACTGAAGTTCTGCGGAACGATCTTGAAGAGGAAGAATTGCAGTTCGATGCCGTTACGCACGAGAGCGTCGTAGAAGAGAATCGGTGCCGTCGAAAGCATGCCGGCGAAGAACATGAGCAGTACCATGCTCCACCGTTGTGCGTGATATTCGATGAACAGCCAGCACCACAATGCGGCCGGGATAAGGGCAACGACCGCCGCAAGCAGGTGCGTAAGTCGCTCCTGCGACGTCTCCCTGAAGAGAACATGCAACGCAATCCAGAGGATGAATGTACCAAGCACGGTCGCTTTGATACGAGCCGACCACGGACCGAAGAGAGAGCGCCACAAGATGACAACACAGACGATTCCGAGCGCCATGATGAACGGATCCTTAGCTGCCAAACCGCCGAAGAGTACCTTCTGAAACGCCAGCAACGTGAAGGCGATACCCGTCCCGACGATGACTGCAAATATTTCATCGCGCATCCACAACCACTT
>JAQTSD010000018.1 GCA_028711445.1 Candidatus Peribacteraceae bacterium | reverse complement strand
CCTCCTCTTTCATACCGCGTGTTGTCACTGCAGGAGTGCCCAAACGGAGTCCACTTGGTTTATAGGGTGGAAGGGGATCATCGGGGATCGTACTTTTGCTTGTGGAGATTCCTACGTCATCCAATACATGTTGCACTTCCTTGCCGTCGATGCCGAAGGATTTGATGCAATCCACGACCATCATGTGGTTATCGTTGCCGTTAGTCACGAGTTTGCAGCCTTTATCCATGAGGCGCTGTGCCATTCTCTTCGCGTTGACAAGGATCTGTTTGGCATAGGGTTTGTAATCGGGCTTCATCACCTCTCCCAATGCCACGGCAAGGGCAGCGATATTGTTCATATGTGGACCGCCTTGGAAACCGGGAAACACGCTTCGATCGATGAGCGTCGGAATATTTTCGATTGTCTTCTCTACCGTCTTGAGCGGATTACTAACTGTTCCACGTGAGAGAATCATACCGCCACGAGGTCCACGAAGCGTCTTGTGTGTTGTGGTGGTTACGACATGGAAGCCATAATCAAAAGGATTCTTGAGGAGCCCTGCCGCGATGAGGCCGGCGATATGCGCCATATCCATCATAGCCACCGCTCCTATCTCGTCGGCGATGACTTTGATCTTCGCGTAGTCCAATTCACGCGGATAGGCGGAGAAACCCGCAAGGACGATTTTTGGCTTCTCCTTCCTAGCTATTTCGCGCATTTGGTCGTAGTCCAGTTCTCCCGTTTCCACATCCTTCATCTTGTAGCGGAAGAACCGGAAGAGCTTCGACATGTATGTCACCGGGCTCCCATGCGTGAGATGACCTCCATGCGACAGATCCATGCCGAGGATGGCGTCTCCCGGTTCCAACAAGGCGAAGTACACTGCGATATTTGCGGGGGCACCGGAGAGCGCTTGCACGTTTGCATGATCACAATGGTAGAGCGCTTTTGCCCGTTCAATGGCCAGTGTCTCCGCAGCATCCGTAAATTGCTGTCCTCCGTAGTAGCGCTTGCCCGGGAAACCCTCCGCGTACTTGTTCGTGAGCACGCTCCCAAGAGCTTCCAGCACAGATGGAGAGACGTAATTCTCTGATGCAATGAGTTCCATCTCATCCGTTTGGCGTTGCAGTTCACCCGCCACAGCAGCGTAGACGTCGGGATCTGTTTTTTTGAGACTGTCATAGATGGGCATTGGAGACAGAGGGGAAGGGGCACTATCAGCGTAGTCATTTTGTGGAAGCGCACAAGCGTCGCTTGAGCACATTCGTTGTCCTCTCGACAGAGCGAGACGGGACAGGCACACTGGATGCCATGATCATCGCTATCTCGATCCTCGCCGTTGTCATCGGCTTCGGGCTGATCTACTTCTACTCCAACAAGCAGTGATGTTTGTCGGGGAAATGCCTTAAGTTGTTGTCTGCACCGCCTCCTGGAAGCCGCGAGCCGTCATGATGGCGTGCATGCGCTCATCGTGACCTTCTACTGGAACAGAGCTTACGATTTGACACTCCCAGGCAACGCCCCAATATTTCGTTGAAGGATTTAGAGCACGCTGAGCACAGATCCAATGATCATATCCGCCGTTGCCGCGGCCGAGACGATTGCCATTGCGATCAAATGCACGGCCGGGGATGAGTGCGATGGAAAGGGATTGTGGATCGAGAAGCTCACTCTCTTTGGATGGCTCGAGGATGCCGTAAGGACCCGGTTGCAGGTCCCGGAAATCTGTTATGCGTCGGAAGATGAGTGTTCTGTTTTCCACGCAGGGGAAGAATACGCCATCGTTGCGTGTGAGGAGGAGGGTGATGAGAGGGGTGAGGTCGACTTCTGACGGGAGGGCGCTGTAAGCGCAGATGACGGAGCCTGAGGGAATGAGGGGCTCAAGTCTGCGGCAGATGGATCGGCTCTCGCGTTGTCGGTCGACGAGAGGCATGTGGGAGAGGCGTTCTTCGATGGATTGCCGGAGGAGTTGCTTGGATTCGGAGGGGTGCATGAGTGAAGTGATTCTAGCGGAAAATGTTTTGGTCATCTCTTTTCAAATCACTGTGGACGAAGTTCTTATCCTTCTTCTTTCTTTGTCAGGGTGACAAAGAAAGAAACAAGGAAAGCGCTCCGCCGCCGAAGCCTCTCCACTTAGGCCATGAGCCTCCTCTCGACCTCTCCAAGGATTCGGGGGATCTCCTCGTCGGCAACGTCCCGCTGACGCGGAACAGGGTCTTCCCCTTCACCACCTCCTTCGTCAGGCTCGGGACGGGCAGTGGCCGCGGGGCCCACCGGCAAGGTGTTCCTTAGAACACTTCCGCGGCTGCTTCAGCGAGATCCACCGCCGCCTCCTCGTGGACGGTATCGCCGTTGCCACCGTCTCCCACCACACACTCTACTCTCAAAGAACGCTTGAAGATGCGCTGCATGATCTCTTCGATCGTGCGGCTCGCTTCCGGTTGCGCTACCTTGTCGCGGTGGAAAGAGGAGGAAAATCCCAGAATCACCTTCTTCTCTTCGAGAGAGAGCACGCGGCCGTTCTTCAGGGACATCTTCACGGACGCGGGGGAGGTCTCGGCGACGATATCCTCCCAGACTCCACGGATGGTATCCAATGAGAGCTCAGGAGCTTCGATACTTGCGCTTTTGAGTGGGGTACTCTGTGCATCCTCCTTCTTCTCGGCTATCTCAGAATTCTGCTTTGTGATCTCCGGCTTCTTCACCTTCGTTTTCTGCGGATCAGCCTTGGCCGCCAGGTGGAGCGGTTCATCCTTCTTATCATCGATGTCCGAACAGAGGCGCAGCAAGGCCGACTCGACCACGAGACCGGGAACCGGTGCGATGCGAATGTCGCGGATAGCGTCGAGGAGCACGTCGAGAACGCGCTGGACGCCGGTTGTTGATTGCTTGGATGCGATTGTTTCGTGCAGACGAGTGCGGACGAGGTCGAGGAGCTTTCTGAGAAACACATCCAGAGCGATGCCAGCCTCTTCGATTTTGCGTATCGCTTCGATGATGGTGGAAGCATCCTTTTTTTCGATGGCGGCGATGATCGGTTCCACATGTTCGTCTCCTGTAGCACCGATACGTTGTTCCACGTCCTTGCGGGAGATCTTGGGAAGCGATCTCATCTGGTCGAGCAGCGAGATTGCGTCGCGCATGCCGCCTCGGACGTGATGCGCGATGGTACGCAGGGCCTCACGATCAATCACGATGTGTTCCTGATCGGTGATGTACTGCAAGCGACGGACAATCTCCTCTTCATCGATAGCTCGGAAGGGGAAGCACTGACAGCGCGACTGAATGGTCAGGGGAATTTTATTGATCTCTGTTGTGGCGAGAATGAAGTATGCGTATGCAGGCGGCTCTTCGAGAGTCTTGAGAAGTGCATTAAATGCACTCTTCGAGAGCATGTGAACTTCGTCGATGATGTAAACTTTCGCGCCGGCCACCACCGGTGAGAATTGCACTTTTTCAATAAGCTCCCGAATATTGTCCACGCTTGTGTTACTTGCAGCGTCAATCTCCAGGAGATCGACGAGGCTGCCGTCCTCGACTCCGCGAATGATCTGCTTTTGAATATTCTCGTCTTCGATGCCGCGGATCATCAGGATCTTCGCAAGGATGCGCGCGACGGAAGTTTTGCCTGTGCCGCGGCTGCCGGCGAACAAGTAGGCATGACTAAGCTTGCCTTGTTTCGCAGCTTGTTCGAGAGTCGTCACGACGGGATCTTGGCCGACGACATCAGCGAAGGACTGCGGACGGTATGTGCGGTAGAGGGACATGGGGAGAGTAGTGTATCGTGGTTTACAGTAGAAAGGAATCGGAGGGTACCTGGTTGATTCTTCTCAATGCTCCTGCCATTCTGTGCGGGCTATGAAACGCCTCTCTTTTCTCTTCCTTGTCACGTTCCTGCTCGCGGCGTGCACGCCAAACGACACACAAACTACACGTCAGTCAATTGGCAACCCCGATGGTGTCGTGAAAGTGATCGAATATACTGATTTGCAATGTCCTGCCTGCCGTGCAGTACACATCGGAGTGGTGAAGCCCCTTCTTGCGAAGTACAGCTCAGTCATACGCTTTGAGCTCAAGCATTTTCCGCTGCGCGCGCAGCATCGCTATGCTCTTGATGCCGCGGAAGCAAGTGAGTGTGCAGCGGATCAGGGGAAGTTTTGGGAATTCATAGATCTTGCCTTCGAGAAGCAGAACGAGTTGGGCTATTCATCATTGCTTGCGTGGGCTGAACAACTGAAATTGGATGGTTCGAAGTTCGAGAATTGCTGGAAGTCGCGTCGCAAGAAGGATCTCGTCCTCGCAGATTATAATGAGGGCCGCGCACTGGGTGTGGAGGGTACGCCGGCGTTCTTCGTGAACGGCGTACAGGTTCAGGCCGGTTTCGACACGTTGAGCGCCGCGGTGGACAAGGCATTAGGAGGGTATCAGCAGAGGCTGTGAGCGATCCTCAATCTTTTGTATCCAGCACAGCCCTTCGTGGCTGCGGCGTTCATAGGTTTTCTTCGCTCGGATGTCAGTGCATGGTTATCGATTTTTCTTCGTCGGGGGGCCAGGGCACCTTGTCCGGTTCCCTTGGCCCCCCGACACCCCCCTTACCCTCCTGACGGCCAAGCTGGGAGGGAAACCGTAGGTTTCCCTCCCCTTCCGTCCCACCCTTCCCTTTCGAGGGCATTTACGGGGGGATTCAGAGCAGGCCTGATTGGTCATGTAATAAAATTACCTGCTTAGCTGTGCGAAACCGTAGAGTCGCTCCAGTGATGCGTCCCAGAGCACCAACGTGCGGTAGAGGGAGGAATCTTTCGCCTCCGGAACAGCAATCGTCTGTGCTCCGTATGGGGATTGCAGTAGGCCGAGATCGACAGCTGTAGGATCAGGGAATGCGACGTCGCGTGGGTCGACCATGGTGGTGAGGTAGAAATGGAGAGATGGGCCCGGTTCCGATTCAAATGTCGTGGAGAGATAGACGGTTTTTCCAAGCAGGAGTGCTCGTCCGCGAACATACTCTTTCATCTCCGCAAATTCGCCTGTCATCCCTTCCCGCTGCACATCGCGCGCCTTCTTCGCTCTTTCCATCCACTGTTCGCGCACTTGGTCGATGATAGCCTTCTTCTCAACATCCTCAATGAGCGGGTCTTTCTGGATCTCCAGCTCGGTCATGCGGTTGACCAATTCTTCCGCATAACGTTCTGCGAACAGGGGATTATTCAGGTGATCGTTCAGGGTTGGTCGTGTGGCAGAGCATCCGGCAAGGAGAGCCGGAACAACGAAGAGAATGCAGAGGCGTTTGAGTGCGGTATGCATAGGATGGGAATGGGGGAAATGAGGTATTACTCTTACAGAAAGACAGAAGATCGTACAAGTAAATCGGTTGTCGGAGTTCCTCATGCAGAGATTGCGTAATTCGCTTCCGATGCTCGTGCGGGTGATTTCTTTCTCGAATGTTTCACAGTGGCTTGGTATTGCTCCGTCGGAGGTATCCCTGCCTGCTCCAAGGTGCGCAGACATCGCTTTATGCGAGGATGAAGGGAATCCACAATGTATGCGTGCGTGCCGTATTCCACATTTGTGGGGATGAGTGTCGACCAGTAGCGGAACCGCTCACAGTCCTCCTCCTGCATCCGTGCAACGAGAGCACTGTGGCCTTCTTCCGAGACGTGGAGAACCTGTGCGGAATTCGCGCGTGTTTCGGTATAGGAACGGATTGCTGGTTTTTGGTAACTGTTGACATCATTATTTTCAAATTCTTTCCCGTGACCATACTCGATGCGCTGTGCCGTTTCTTCCTTGGCATTCAAGCGCAGTTGCTCTTCACGCAGGGGATTTAAGTAGAAGTTTCGGTAACACCAGCAACGGTTGTACATCAGCGCAATGAGGCAACGAGCCTTCCCCGCACGGATGGCTTTCCAGTAGAGATTGCGGAGACTTATAATTGGAATCGCGTTGATAGCCGTGTTCAATTCCCCATTGGCCGCGTCCGGATCCAGTTCTTGCGTCGGAGAAGACGAAGTGGGGCGGCTCTCTTTGAGATATCGTTTCATAGAGCGAAATTTCGCCAGATCTTCTTCTGAGAGATCGGTGACCTGCACTTGGGCGATCAGGTGGGCGGCTTCGTCCCAGTCCTGACAGTCCAGCTCGCGGCGGATAGCGAGTAATTGAGGGTTTTCCTTGTCAATGTTTGTGAATCGCCGCTCTGCTTCCTCTACATAGGCCTGGCGACGGGCGAAGTGCCACTCGAGGAATTGGTCGGTAGTCACAAAATGAAAGCCGCGCGGTGTACCCTCTATCGATCGCTTCTTTTCAATATTATCAAAGCGGTGTCGCACCTCCGCCCAGCGCTGGATAAGGCCGCTCAAAGAATTTCCCCCGTCTCCGCACACGAACGCCAAGAGCTTGCCGGAGTCCACGGTGCTCGAGACGATGCGCTTGAGCCATGTACCTACCTTGTATTTCGACAGGACTTCATTGTGTGCTGCAGCCTCAAGCTTCTTGCGTGCCTCCTCAAGCAGTACGGTGCGATTCCTGCGGTGCGCTTCCACGGCGGCGAGCGCTTCATGCACTGCAGACCGCCACTCCTCAAATTTCTTGGTTTTGGAGAATGCACCGACAGTCAGGCGCTTCACGGCCGGTAGATTCTTGGCGTCACTGACCTCGGTGATGAGTGTATTCAGTTTCTGTTGGTCGCCGTAGAGCGATTCCCAGTTTCGCATGTACCGCGGAAAGCGTTCAGAGAGGAATTTCTCCTTTTCCCACCAGAAGTATGCCTTGGAGGCGAATCGCTTGCGCCAATAGGCGGCGATCTCCGCGGAAATCCAGTGGCAGTCCGTCGCGCGCGTGATCATATCGTCAAAAGTACTTTCCATTGCTTTGATATGTGCAGCGGTTTGGGGGATATGTTCGGAGAGGTTCTCCCATAAGGCCTCATAGCGTTGTTCAGATGTTTCTTTTCCTGCCAGGGCGAGCGAACGGTCCGAGAGAGCTTCATCGCGGTAGAGAGCGAAATCTCGCTCCGTGTACATGCCGGATTTCGATGAGATCACGAGTGTACGCAGACGATTTAAGCATTCCTGTCGTGTTTCATCGCACCGTTCCTGTGCGAGGGAATCCTGCCAATCCTCCGCTTGTCGTGCACCTTCGCCGTATCCCGTCTCAACGGCATGTTCGTACGATGAGGATGATCGCGGCGTCATGGTCTCCATTGTCGGGGTTCCGTCCGGCAGGAGCAATGGTCGAAGGCATCTTTTTCTATTCAGGTCTTTCTTAAGATGCTAGGCTGCGGTTCCCCCATGATTCTTTCTGATCGAGACATCAAGAAGGCGATTGCTTCCGGGCATGTGAAGATCGAGGCTCCGGGCTTCGACGCCCTCGCCCACGTCCATGCGAGTTCCATGGATCTGCATCTGGGCAGTGTCTTCAAGCTCTACGAACACAGTAAATTCGCCGTGCTCGATCCGAAGAAACCCGAGTCATTCCTTGGCAATATGCGGACGATCACAGTTGTCGGCAGCGATCCGTTCATCGTGCAGCCGGGCGAGTTCGTCCTCGGGGTGACGCGGGAGAAAATCACGGTGCCCGATGACCTCGTCGTGCGGGTGGAAGGGCGCAGTTCCTTGGGGCGCCTCGGCATCATCGTCCATTCCACGGCCGGGTTCGTGGATCCAGGGTTCTCCGGCACCATCACGCTCGAGATCTCAAACCTGAACCGCCTTCCCGTGGCGCTCTATCCGGGCATGCGCGTCTGTCAGCTGGCATTCGAACAGATGTCGAGTTCCGCCCAGCAGCCGTATCATCTCAAACCCGGGAGCAAGTATCAGGGGCAGATGTTGCCCGAGGAGAGCCGACTCGACCGCGATCCGGAGTTTACGGGGAACCGATGAAAAACACGTCATGGTGAGCGCGTCGAACCATGATGTTCATCCGTTGATCTCATTGCGTCATCCTTCGACGGGCTCAGGATGACGTACTTTCGTTTTTCATCGGTTCCATGAAGAAGTGAGGGATTTGTGGACGGGGGAATTGACAGATCGCCAATAGGATGTAGTTTTGTCTTTGGAATTTTTCTTCGCGGAAGATTCCTCATCTCTGGTTTTTCATAGCAACGACATGGAAAGTGAGTGGTAGCCTCAGTCTCAGGATCTGGGATTGGGGCTGCCACTCACGTGGGGTGAGATGTGCAGGGAGGTAACTATCCTTAAGGAATTTTGGAGGTGATGCCATGACGGTGTCCGATCAGGGATTGGTGGAAACGGAGCTCCTCGCGCAGCGCTCAGTCGCTCTCGAGGATGTGCTCCAGAGCTTGGGCTGGGAGCTAACCGATCTTGCGCTTCACCTTGCCGAGAGGCGAGGGGATCGCAGTCAGGCCCCGGCTATCCAGGCCCAACTGGAAGAGTGCGTGCAAGGTACGGCGCTTCTGCCCATTACCTTGTGCGCGGAAGTGACCGAGCAGTTCGAGCTTCCGCTCGAGAAGCTGGCTGTCCAGGTGACTGATGAGGAGCGTGCGCAGCTTGCGGCGCGGGAGGAAGATGATGAGGACGATTCCCCGACTCTCAACGATCCTGCGCCGAAGGGCGCAGGAGCGAAGGGCGGCAAGGAGATTCCTCTCAAGGTGCTGCGCGGCCATGCGCTCGATGCGGCCCTGAAGGCCTCCGGCATGTCGCAGTCGGAGCTCTGTCGGAGGGCGTGCGGTCGGAGCGGGACGCAGGATGGCTTCCGCAAGCTCCAGTGCGCCGTCAGCAACTACCGGCTGGGAAAAAATCTCATGCCGGAGGAGATCATCGGCCTGCTCGCCCCGGTTCTCGGCGTCTCCGAGGAGACGCTTCGGGTCCGTCCGGCGGACGAGCGGGAAGGCCGCCTCGCCGGGCGCCTGCGCCGTTCGAGGAAGACCTCGCCGCCCGCGGAGAAGCCGAGAAGGAGGAAGAAGCCGGCCGCATCCGAGGGCAAGCGCCCCTATCACCGCCGGGTCACGAACGAGGCGGCGGCGAAGCCCCGTCCGAAGGCGGAATCCATGCTTATGAGGCTCGATCATGCGAAGTTCCTCGAATTGTTCGGTGACGAGGGCGTTGAGATCTCGCTCAAGCGCGGGAAAGGGGGTGTGACCCTCACTGCGAGCGTCACCCTCGGCTACGAAGAGTTCGTTGCGTCTCTCGGAATTCCCGAATGAAGAAACACCCATGATGTCGTTGCCAGAAGAGACCAGAGAAAGGCCCCCCGCTGCGGGGGGCCTTTTTCCTTTGGAGAGAATCATCTAAAGTTCTCGAAAACCGGTTGCGCGCGTCTCTAAGATGTCTATTATCCTCCCCATTTTCTCACACCGAGAATGCCCATTCTCACAGAACTCCCGGCCGATCCATCGGTTCGCGATAACCGCGGACGAGAAGATCCCCGCCCCGGCGAAGGGATGAATCCCCTCGATCAGTTCCGTCACGCAGCACTCAACGGTATCGGGACTCCTGCGGTGGGGAGGATAGTGGAGCGGATTCGCGAGGCGCTCACAGGCCGCATTTCCCCGCTCGCTCTGCAGGCGGCGCATCTGCAGGTGAGCAGGAGTATTCAAGGAGGGGAACTGGATGATCCTGCCCTGCTCTCGCTTGCCGTGGACGCCGCCTTGCAGGAGGAGATCCTTCGGGAGTGGCTTGGAGCCACGAATGTTGCCCCGCAGCAGCGTCTCTATCGGGATTTGCTTGGTATGGCGCAGGTCGTGCGAGAGGAGATGCGACGGAGCACGATTGCTGCGACTGCAGAACCCTTCATATCCTTCAGAGCCGTGTCGTCCGAGGCGGCTGCTGCATCGGTCGTCCCCCTGTACGGAGGATCCGATTCCGTTACGGTCACTCCGATGTCCGGGGAGCCGACGTCCGTTCCGGCACCGAATGCCGGCGGCAACGAAAGTGCGCGGGCCAAGCGGCCCGCATCGGGGAACGCTCTTCCTGAGGATGTGGAGGAGCTGTGGGTGGAATTCAAGCGCGATCAAACTAACGAAACGCTTCGTAACCGCCTCGTCGAGATCTACCTGCTGCTCGTGAAGTACAATGCCGAACGGATCTGGGCGCGTCTTCCTGAGGGGGTGGAGATCGATGACCTCATCTCGGCAGGTGTGTTCGGCCTGATGGACGCCATCCATGCGTTCGATCTTTCACGGGGTGTGAAGTTCGAGACGTACTGCGTGCCCCGTATCCGCGGCGCCATGCTCGATGAGCTGCGGACGATGGACTGGGTACCCCGGCTGGTTCGTTCCAAGGCCTCTCGACTCAAGGAAGCCATCAGCGAGCTCGATACGAAACTCGGCCGCCCGCCTACCTCGGAAGAGCTTGCCAAGCATCTGGATATCTCCGTAAAGGAATTGGAAAAGATGGCAGCCGAGGCCAATGCGGTGAACCTCATCAGCCTCAACAAGAAATGGTACGAGACGGACAGTTACAAGGATGTGCGGGAGATCGACATCCTCGAGGACGAGAGAGCCCCCGATCCCACAAGCTCTCTCCAGAAGATGGCATTCATTCAAGAAATCTTGCGAGGGTGTAATAGGACTGAGCGCTTGATCCTCATCCTGTATTACTGGGAAGAGATGACGATGAAGGAGATCGGGGCGACACTCGATCTCAGCGAGTCACGTGTGTCGCAGATGCATACTGTGTTGATACAGCAGAGACTTCCTCAGTTGATTCTAGCTCACATGGGGAGAGGGGATTATCTCGATAGCCTTTCGAAGCGCATGTACCACACTCCGCGGGAGAATCGGTTCGATGAAAAAGGAAATGGAGAACAGTCACTGGGAAAGGGGAACGGAGATCCAAAGGGCAAAACACATAACGTGCCACGGAGGACCGAGGCGGACATACACTCTCCGAAGAGCAGTGAACCGCCGCGAAGGAAGCCCTACGTGCGTTGGCGTCCAAAAAACAGATCCTCTTCTCCGTTCACGTCCGTGCTCGGCCGGCTTGGGCAAGTGCTCCCGAAGCAGCAAGGATGAGGGGCATCTCCTCCTTTTGAGGAGAGCTCTTCGACATGCTTTGTATGCTCAGGTCATTCGCTTCGGTTCGAACTTTGTAAAGACTCTGAGTTAGTTCACCACCCCTCGACCGTGAGCTCGGGATCGAACGGTGAGAGAGACCCGCAGGGCCGAGTCGAATGGTGGTGTCTGCTGGACGAAATTATAACCGATCTCCGGCGCGGCGGCTGAAAAGCCTCGAGCTGGGGGCAGCCGCCGCGCCGCCAAAACGCTGCCGCCGTTTCCGTGACGATTTGTAACTGCTCTTTTGCTCGACTTAATATCAAAGAGCATCGGTACACTCTTAACGGACAAGACCGCCTGAATATTAAACAAGCTTGCATAGGTTATCTCTATGAATCACACTTGCAGTATGTCGCTTTTTAAAAGGCGAGTAACCGCCAAAGAATTTGCGGATGGGTTGTGGATTTCGGTTTCACATGCAACCAAGAGTTTTACGAAACTATATTGGAGTGATTTTGAGAAACGCAACGGCTTCAAATTGCCCCCTGAGACGAGCTTTGAAAATTTTGCAGTCGAGGCACTACTGTTGCATCTGTGGATTGCCGGAAAAGCACTTGGTATAAGACGGCAAAGATCACTTGATCTGCTGACAAAGGATATTTCTGAGTTCTTGTTGCTGAAATTATCCGTGGATAATCCTGAATCGCTCATAATGCAGCACTTCAAACAGTATCATGGATTGATGGATAAAAAGGATATGCAAGAACTTGGTTGTCAGATCTGTGAAAATCTTTATGGAGGTCAATTTTTGGCCCGGAATCCGAGAGCATTTTTATCATTACCGCTAGCATTGGTTTCTTATATTCCTCACATGACTGATGCCTTTCTCAAAATTGAAAATGAATTCAAGATTATCGATTGATCCATTTCTGACTATCTGCCAATGAAAAACTCCTTTCTTACCCTAAGACTTCTGGATGCTATTGATATGACAGTCAGGGTACATGGTCCAATGAGAAGAAAGGGCGATGGTAAACCGTATCTTGTGCATCCGATTGCGGTGCTTTCCCTCCTTGTGAAATGGGAAGCCAATGAGGATACCTGCATCGCTGGACTCCTTCACGATGTCATAGAGGATGCTGGGGAAGACCAAAAGCGGACAGAGTACCGAAAAGAGATTTTGGAAAAATTTGGCAAGAACATTCTAGAGGTCGTAGAAGGTGTCACAGAGCAGGACAAATCGCTTCCATGGAAGAAGCGGAAGGATCTCTATCTCGAACATATGAAGATCGCATCCCGGGAATCACTCCTTGTGAGCTGTGCAGATCGCACACACAATGTACAATCACTTATCGAGAGTTACGTTCTTAAAGGGGAGAAAATTTGGTCACACTTCAACGCACCAAAGCAAGAACAGATGTGGTTCTTAGGGGAGGTACTTCGTACTCTTGAAGAGAGATTGGATAATCGGTACATCGAGGAGTTACGTGCCAACGTGGAGCACTTAAATGAACTCATCTGTTAATCTTACAATGCTCTTGGATGTAGTATCCAAGCATTGATTGTTATGGCTCATGATTGATTTTGTATGGAAAGAAACGCAGAAAAAGCAGTCGCTAAAGCAGTGATCAGTGTTCCACATAGTATCAAATAGGTAACAATTTTTGGTGCTGAGTTTTTCTTATAAAGATGATCAAGAAAAACCATAACATCTTCCGCAATCGTTTCATTCTGCATGTTTGTCGTATTGCGTGCGAGACCTTTTGTTTTTTCCTCAAGGGAATGCTTGCGAAGAGCATCCCATATCCAAATTGCTCCCGCGACTAGAGCCATAAGAATGATCCCAATTACGAAGAAAGAAGTAGGATTCACGCCGTTGATTCTACTTGAATGAACGCGAGTATCCAATTAATGGAAAAAATTTTGCGGCTGGCGAACCGCCCAGTTCGAGTCGGCTTGCTTGCCGGTTTCGCGTGCTGTTCTGACGGAAACGGCGGTAGCGTTTTGGCGGCGCGGCGGCTGCCCCCAGCTCGAGGCTTTTCAGCCGCCGCGCCGGAGATCGGTTATAATTTCGTCCAGCAGACACCACCAACCCAAACGTTCGCAGCGCTGGCGCACTTTGCGCCAGCCTTTTTGCGCTTGCCACTGCACCGCAGCCTCTTTCAATTCGCCAGCCGCAAAATTTTTCTCTATCATTCGTCGCATGAGGTTTGTCATCTATACCCGCAAGTCATCGGAGCAAGAAGAGAGACAAATCCTCTCCATCGAAGCGCAGCTTCGTGAACTCGAAGAATACGCAGCAAAAGAGCAGTTACAAATCGTCGCCTCGCTCTGCGAGGCCAGAACAGCACGCGAAACCGGCCGAACCGTATTCGGAGAAATGTTGGGATTGATTGAACGGGGAGAAGCAGACGGGATTTTGGCGTGGCATCCCGATAGACTCGCTCGCAACGCCGTGGACGGCGGCCGAATCATTCATCTGCTCGACTGCGGAAAGCTGAAAGACCTGCGCTTCCCGACCATGACCTTCGACAACAGTCCGAATGGAAAGTTCATGCTGCAAATCGCCTTCGGACAGTCCAAGTACTACACGGACGCCTTGAGCGAGAATGTGAAGCGAGGCATCCGGCAGAAGATGAAACGTGGCGAATGGTCATGGAAGGCGCCAACGGGGTACCTCAATAACCCTCATACGAGGAATATCGACATCGACCCGGAGAAAGCACCGGTCATTCGGGAAGCATTCAGGCTGTATGCCACAGGAAATTACACACTCGATGCGATCAAAGCCTTTCTCATTGAAAAAGGTTTCCGCAGTCGGCTGAACAAAACTATGGGGAAGGCCGCCGTCCAAGTTCTCCTCCAAAATCCGATCTTCTGCGGCCTCATGCGTGTGAACGGAGAACTGCACGAAGGATCGTTCAAGCCACTCATCAGTAAAGAGCTCTTCGACAAGTGCCAAGCAGTGATGAGCGATCGCGCAAAGCCGAGAAAAGGGACGAAAAACAACTTCCCCTTCACCGGATGGCTCAAGTGTGCTCACTGCGGCTGCGCGATCACCTGCCAGAAGCAGAAAGGGCATCACTACTATCACTGCACGAAGAAAAAGGGACCATGTTCCACAAAGCACTATCTCCGTGAAGAGAAAATCCTTGAGCAAGCACGAAAGATTGTCGAAGAGCTCTCACTGCCCGACGACTGGGCGGACAACATGCTTTCCGAACTCAGTAAGAGGGAAACAGAGAGCAAATCAGACAATCGGGCAGTCGTTCAGCACTTGAGGAGCGAGAAACGAGCACTGGAGAAGAAGCTGGAGGACCTTCTCGATCTTCGACTGGAGGGGGCAATCAGCAATGACGAGTATCTTGCAAAGAAGAACAAGCTCGTTTCAGAGAAGGTCAATCTCGACCAGAAAATCGCTCGTGCTGAACGGAACCACTGTGAGTGGCTAGAACCGTGTCGCCAGATGATCCTGCGCAGCAGGGAAGCCAAAAGCCTGCTTCACACGGAAAACCTCCGGGAAATCCCAACATTTCTCAAGCAAGCCGGCTCGAACTGGGCTTTGAAAGAGGCTGCGGTGCAGTGGCAAGCGCAAAAAGGCTGGCGCAAAGTGCGCCAGCGCTGCGAACGTTTGGGTTGGTGGACGATACTGGATTCGAACCAGTGACCTTGCGGATGTGAACCGCACGCTCTAACCAGCTGAGCTAAT
The DNA here is from genome assembly GCA_028711445.1 of Candidatus Peribacteraceae bacterium. GTDB lineage: Bacteria > Patescibacteriota > Gracilibacteria > Peribacterales > Peribacteraceae > UBA9631. The sequence goes on along the minus strand of JAQTSD010000018.1, from coordinate 16,823 downwards.
CGTCCGCTGTATCTCCATTATAATCGACCGCACTACCGCATGCACCCTTTATCACGCCCCGCTAAAGCGGGGCTAGGCCAGCTGAGCTAATCGTCCGCTGTATCTCCATTATAATCGACCGCACCACCGCGTGCACCCTTTATCACGCCCCGCTAAAGCGGGGCTAGGCCAGCTGAGCTAATCGTCCAGTGCATTTTCATTATAATCGACCGCACCACCGCGTGCACCCGATCTTTCTGTTAAATATCTCTCATGCTTGTTATATGCTTGACGGCCTCAAGAACCGGAGGAAAATGCACCCCCTGCTTTCCCCCCATTTCGTATGGCTGAAGGACTCGCATCGTTGTTCGAACTAGCGAAGCAGGTGAATCGCCAACCGGTTCTTGAGGACCCTGAGGTGGAGCAAGCACGGAAGGAACTCCTCGGGAAAATTTCCGATGCGATGCATCGCATCATTCCTTCAAGGATTTTAGAGCTTTCTGAAACTCATAGGTGGGCAGAGGATTTCGATCAGGCGCTTGAAACGTACAATCGATGGGGGATCTTCAGTGACAATGCAGACAAAGGTGAACTCATCAGCCCAAACGAGTTGCGCAATCATACCCCCTCTATCGCTCATCTCATGGAGGCGCTCATGAAAGACGACGGCGCGATTCTTCGCAAGGTTCAGGAAGGATTCGTTCGAGTGCAGGTCGTTCCTTTCGGGCTTTCCCCCGCGGCCCTCGAAAGACCGATGGATGCGGCCATTCGTCATTATCATGATCAGGGGAAGCTTCGGGCGATGAATGGGGAGAGTCTAGAGATCTGTTCGGTGGGGACCGTGCGCTTGCGATCCTGTTTCAACGAAGGCGATTACGGAAAGATGATCTACGCTCCTCGGTGCTACGATTCCGCTCAACATGGGGGAAAAACGAAGAAGGAACTTCTGGAATCATCGCCGCATCCGGGGTGGCAGGTCTTTCTCGTACAGGATTTCAAAGTCGGAAGACGGATAATGCGCCGCGAAACACTTCGTCAGGAATTGAACCATCTCGGGCGTCCTGAGCAGGGGCTTTCGCCGGAGGCTTGGCAGTCCGAATTCCTGACGCACATCACGCAGACCGAGGGGGAAGTCATCGACTCTGTCGGCCCCCCTTGCGCTTGCCTCGGCGGGTTCCTGCCGGAGAGATATAAAATTCCTTTTGTGTACTGGCGTGGTTCGCCGCCACAGGTGTGGTTCGATGCGATTCATCCTGACTATGAGTATTCTCATGAGTATTCTTCTGAAGGGGCTTTCTCAATTCCATCCGCAGTGCAGGTACTCTGAAAGTGATCACGGAGATTGGGTATGATGAAGATTTTCAGTCACGATCGTGTGCGCAGAGGGCTTCCGCTCTGGCATCCGCGTGATCAGATTGGCCGCGATGAGGTGTGAAGAAAAAGGCTTCAGAATACTGTAAAAAAATGAAAAGCGCGCTATAGTGGCGCGTCCATTCACTTCAGGATTTCGTGAGCATCCGCAATATCGCCATCATCGCGCACGTCGATCACGGCAAGACGACACTCGTCGATGCACTCCTGAAACAAGGTGGTGCCTTCGCGGCACACGAAGAAGTTGGAGAACTGCTCATGGACAGTAATGCGCAGGAAAAGGAGCGCGGCATCACCATCTACGCGAAGAACACATCCATCCGATATGGTGAATGTAAGATCAACATCGTGGACACGCCCGGCCACGCGGACTTCGGTAGCGAGGTCGAGCGCATCCTCCGCACGGTTGACTGCGTGGCGCTTCTCGTAGACGCACAGGAAGGCCCCATGCCGCAGACGAAATTCGTCTTGAAAAAATCTCTCGAGCTTGGAATCAAGCCGATCGTTCTCATTAACAAGATCGACAAGCCTGCCGCACGACCGATGGAAGTGGTGGAACGCGTCTTCGATCTCTTCGTCGCGCTGAAGGCGAACAATGAGCAGCTCGATTTCCCCTACCTTTTCACGGTTGCGCGGGAAGGCATCGCCAAGCGGACGCTCGACGACGATTCGCGTGACTTGAAGCCGCTCTTCGAACTCATCATGGAGCGAGTTCCTCCGGCAGCTCAGAACTTCGATGCACCGTTTCGCATGCAGCCTTCCAGTCTTGGATATGACAATTACTTGGGCCGTCTCGCTATCGGACGTGTGTATGAGGGGCGTGGGAAGGTGGGTGACAAAGTGTTCGTGAAGACGGTGAACGGGAATGAGCGTACGGGGAAGATTACGAGTGTCTTCGTATACGAAGGTCTCAAGCGGCATTCTGTCAGCGAGGCAATCGCTGGCGATATCGTCATGCTCGCAGGCGTCCCGGACATCTATGTGGGTGAAACGATCACGACGGGTTCCGATGCACCGGCACTTCCGGCGATCCGGATCGATCCGCCGACAATCTCCATGAATTTCCTTGTGAACGATTCCCCCTTTGCGGGGCGGGAGGGAAAGCTCGTGACTACCCGACATATCCGGGAACGTCTTCTCAAGGAGAAGGAGACAAACGTAGGGCTGCACATAGAGGAAATCGTAGGTACGGACAACTACCGCGTGTCGGGGCGGGGAGAGTTGCACCTCTCGGTTCTCATCGAAGATATGCGCCGCGAGGGATTCGAACTGCAGGTATCCCGGCCGGAAGTCATCTGTCGCGAGGTGGATGGTATCCGGGAAGAACCGGTGGAACAGGTAGTCGTCGATGTGCCGGAAGATTACGCGGGGACCGTCATCTCTATGCTCTCGCAGCGCAAAGGAGAGATGGTGGAGATGCGTACAGACGAGGGACACACGCGCATGGAGTTTACGGTACCGACGCGCGGACTGCTGGGTATTCAGGGGGATTTCATCATCGAGACGAGAGGTGAGGGGATTCTCACGCATTCCTTCCTGCGTTACGAGCCGTACAAAGGAGATATTCCTGCGCGCCAACGTGGAGCGATGATCTCCATGATCACGGGCGAAACGATGGCATACTCGTTGTGGAAGCTGCAGGAGCGTGGGCGCCTCTTTGTGAAACCACAAACGAAAGTCTACGAGGGCATGATCATCGGAGAATCATCGAAGAGCGAAGACATGTCGGTCAATCCCACCAAAAATAAGAAGCTGACCAATGTCCGTGCATCGGGCACTGACGAGGCACTCTCTCTTACGCCCGTGCAGCCGATGACGCTCGAGCAGGCGCTCGAGTACATCGGTGACGACGAGCTTGTTGAAGTGACGCCGGTAAGCATCCGTCTACGCAAGAAGCACCTTGTCGATTACGAGCGCAAGCGGGCAGAGCGAGAAGGGGAGTGAAGAAGGATGAATCATGGTAGCATCATGTCTGTCTTTCCAATGCTTTCATGATTCTCTCTCCCCTTCCTGGCACCCCCCTCATCACGCAGGGGACCGGTCAGCACCCAGAGATTTACAGCCAGTACGGCTATCTCGGGCATAACGGGATCGATTTTCATGCTCCTGTGGGGACGAAAATCTATGCACCGCATGACGGTGTGGCGATGGTGAAGGATGACGGTGCAAACGGCTACGGGCTCTATGTCGTCATTGACGGGCCCACGCGCCGCAGTCTGCTTGCGCACTTGAGTACAGTACTCGTGAAGAACGGGGAGGCGATCTATCAGGGCAATCTCGTGGGCTTAAGCGGTAAGAGCGGCAGTTCCACGGCTCCGCATCTGCACTGGACATACAAGCTGCTGAAGAACGGTGTTGTGCAAAATAAGAACAATGGATATGACGGTGCAATGGATGCTACGGAGGTGACACGTCTGTGGCTTCCACAGGATATGCATCACGATTCCCAGTACACCGACGACGCGAAGCCGTACCTCTCCATGACGTTCGCATCGAATCAGTACATCAAGGACACGGGCGCAACGGCATAAAACTCGTTGTTCGCGCGTTCTATTGGACAATCTGTTAGACTCTTCTCGTGCCCGTTTCACCTCATCGCATCCTCTACGTTGATGATCACCTGCTCGCGGTCGACAAATTGAGCGGAGAGCTTGTCGTGCGTGGAAGTGGCGAGATGGGGAAACTCCCGCTCTACGATTTCTTGCGCAAGGATCATCCGGGACTGAAAGTTCTGCACCGGCTCGATTTCGAGACATCGGGAGTCGTACTCTTTGCCCGGACGAAGGCTGCGTACGAGGCGGTGATCACATCCAAGTTCCTAGGATGGGTGAAGACGTACCGGACGCTTGTCATGGGACAGATTCTCCGTTCAAGCGGTATGGTTACGTTACCGCTGCCGTCCCGGGGAAAGGGCGAAGTGCGCGCCGTCACGCGCTACCGTGTACTTGAGCGCTTCGCGAATTCCAGCGTCGTGGAGGCGACCATTGAGACGGGGAGGCATCATCAGATCCGTCGGCATTTCGCAGCCATCGGGCACCCGCTTGCCCTTGATGATCTCTACGGGAATCGCAAGTTCAATCGACTCTTTACGCACGAACTGCACTATCGATATTTCTTCCTTCATGCGCAGAAAATGCAGTTGCCGCATCCCGTTACAGGCGCTCCTCTCATGATCGAAGCACCGCTGCCGAAGACTTTTGAGGAGGTCGTGGGGAAGCTGCATATACTCGCCAGAATGTGAGACTGGAACAATCCCCGGTTCATGTTCCGAGCGCATTTGTGGTACTACCTTTCTCCTTGTTATTTCGACAGAGCGGCACGGTCTGCGACTGTCGGCGAAATGGCAGGGATTCCGGGGCGGGAGAAGGATTCGCTCGCTGCCGTGCCACGGAGGTGGAGAGCGGCAGATGACCCGCCCCGGTCATTTTCATTTTCCATTTTCCGGTTTTCATTGCACACTGGTGCCATGTGTCCGTCTTCACCTCTCTCTTCGCCGCGGCTTCGCGTCCTCTCCGGTATCCAGCCGTCCGGCCAACTGCATCTTGGGAATTACTTCGGGTCCATTCTTCCGAATCTCGAGCATGTCGGGAAGGCCAAGGAGAGCTTTTTCTTCATTGCGGATCTGCACGCGCTCACGACCATGCATGATGCCGTGACGCTGAAGAAAGCGCGTGAGGACATCGTCCTCGATTACCTCGCGTGCGGGTTTGATCCGAACAAAGCCGCCATCTATCATCAGTCGAGTATTTCCGAGCATACGGAGCTCATGTGGATCCTTTCGACGGTGACGCCGATGGGTTTGCTTGAGCGCGCCGTAAGCTATAAGGACAAGGTGCAGCAGGGAGTCATCGCGTCCGCAGGCCTCTTCACGTACCCCGTCCTCATGGCGGCGGACATCCTTCTCTACCAGGCGGAGACCGTGCCGGTTGGACGCGATCAGAAACAGCATGTTGAGATCGCGCGCGATATCGCGGTGAAATTCAACAATCTCTATGGAGAGACGTTCACGGTGCCGGAACCCTCTATCCGTGCGGAAGTGGCGGTGGTCCCAGGTATAGACGGACGCAAGATGAGTAAGAGCTACGGGAACATCATTCCGCTGTTCGCAACGGATGAAGAGGTGAAGAAGGCGATCATGGGGATCGTGACGGACTCCAAGGGGATGAGCGCTCCAAAGGATCCGGAACAGTGCACCATCTACCAGTTGCATAAATTGTTTCTCTCGAAGGAGCAGGCCAAGGCACTCGCGGAAGAGTATCGGCATGGTCTTGCGTATGGTGAGGCGAAGAAGCGTCTCTTCGAGGCCTTCATGGATACGTTCGGGGCCGTGCGTGCTAAGAGGGCGAAACTCTCGGCGCAGGATGCTGCGCAGGCCCTCGAAATTGGTCGCGTGCGCGCGCAGAAGGTTGCGACTGCGACAATGGCTCAGGTATACGAAGCAGTAGGATTGCGGTAAATCGGGGAATCTGCTACAATAGAGATACATCCCCACACACATATGAACCTCTGCTCACGCTCCAAAGTTGTGGTTGTTCTCCTCATGACGGCACTCGCAGTCCCCATTGCGGCAGAGCAGTTTACCGGTGCGGATACGCAGGCTTCATTATCTGCCACTTCCGTGCCCGCCATCACTGCGGCGGAGGTCAGAGAGCAGGCGACGGCTGATAAGGTTCTCCTGCGTCGGCAACGCAGGCAGTATTGGCAGGCGATTGATCAGTATCAGAATCTCGTGAGGGATGGCGCAGAGGGGCTCGTAGCGCCTGCCCTCAACGATGCCGCATCCATCAAGGCGTACATCAATGGTGATGTTACCAAGGAGGTGCAGGCTGACAGTGCGCAAACATCTTCTGCGCCACAGGCCAGCAGTCTTCTCGTCGACAATCTGAGTGAGACCGATAGACACCTGCTTCGATGGTACTCAAAAACCAATACCTGCCCGGTGTCGCTCAAAGGCTATCTTCCCGGTTTCTATGAATTGTGTCTCACTGTGACGAAGGATGCGTCTAAGGAGCCGCGCGTAGGATTGCTCAATGACTTGCAGACAACGCGGGCACATTCGGGTGCGCCGAAGCCAACCACGAAGCTGCGACTCGAGATGCTCAAAGAGGCATATGATCGGACGAACCGTCGAACGGATATGGCCGTCCCGGGCCGCCCGACGTCATCGTCAACTGCAAGTGTTGAAGAGTGAAGATTTTTCACGAACAATCTGTTTCAGGTAGGATGGTAGGCGATGAATCGCCTTGTTCTCGCTTCGGCAAGCCCACAGAGGAAGCGGCTCCTTTTGAGTTTGGGTATGTCCTTTGAAGTGGTGCCCAGTGATGTGGAAGAAGCGGATTGTCGTGAGACCGATCCCGTAACGCGTGCCCGTTCTCTGGCCGTCATGAAAGCCGGTAATGTCGCGGCAACGCATGGCGATGCATGGGTTATTGGTTGTGATACGCTCGTGGTGGCCTCGAATGGGGCTCTTTTTGAGAAGCCGGGGAACGAGCGCGAAGCTCGAGCGATGATCACACGCTTGAGCGGGGGGGCCTGTCTAGTGCACTCTGGCTTGTGTCTTCAATCTCCGGATGGCAGGACGTTTAAGGATGTCTCCACTTCTGTTGTTACATTCAAAAAACTCTCAGAAGCGGAAATCGACTGGTGGATGGCCTCGCGCCTCTGGCAGGGGCGGAGTGGGGCTTTTCAAATCGATGGCCCCGGACAGTTAATGATCGAACGGATCGAAGGAGACTGGTCGAGTGTGGTGGGGTTGCCGATCTTCTTGCTTGGAAAGCTGATGCGGGAGGCCGGAGTGTTGAATAATTTCTTAGCTTCTTAGAAAGAGACGTAATTCTTGTATTGTTGCTTGTCAAAGCTGCGGCCTAAGCAGCTCGTTTCATGTGTTATCTTCGATTGGATCGTGCCCTTCACCAACTGCTTCACCGATGTCGTCGCCGGCATTGTAGGAGCCTGTGACGCCGGTCGGATCCGGCTTGATGGGGGTGGGTTCGTCATTGTCATCGCCACCGAACAGGAACTGCATACGCTGAAGGGGGGAAGATGAGTTCAGTCTAGGGATTTATGCGTGGACTGACAATGACGGGAGTCGATAGTTTTTGAGGAGGTTTCGGTCTTCTTGGGCGGTAGGGAGTGTCATTTCGACTGTATGCCAGTATGCTGGGGAATGGTTCCGGTGTCGGAAGTGTGCAAGCTCATGCACGATAACGTAGACGAGCAAATGTTGTGGCAGGAAGAGGAGAGCAGTATTCAGGGTGATTATTCCCCGGTGTGAACAACTGCCCCACTGAGAGGAAGTGAATCTACATCGCATGGCTTTGAGCCGTACGCGGAATGTGCGTGCATTCCATCCTTCGATTGTGCGTTGGAGATATGGTGCTTCACTGAGGGAAAGCAGTCGCCAGAGAAGTCGATGAAGTGAAGCATGGCGAAGTCCCGGGCCGATCGAAATCGTCCAGCCCTCAGAAGATCTTTTTGCCCTCGTATGTGTTCCGCTCACAAGAGCGAAACAATACCGGGAGCCGTGGGCGGTTGTGACCAGGCATTCTTTTGCCCCCCCAAGGAGCGGACGGAAGGGATCGATAGGCACTTTGCATTGCTCACGTTTAATCCGACGCGTCATGCGTCTGAGCAGCGAAGTGATGTGCAGATGCTCCTCGGCCGGACGGAGATTGCGAGCTAGGCGGATGATGACGATATCATCGCAGACCACTGCGCGCGACTGGCGATTCCGAGTGTGCTCAATACGATAGGAAAACGACTTGCCGATCACTTTCGTTGATGGATGAGGAGTCTGCGTGGCAAGGTTGGAGCAGACGAGGAGGAAACCGCTTCTTCATTTGGCAGTGCAACTTCCTGCGAAGGTGCAGGAAGGAAAGCTCGGATGCAGGCAGCGAGGGCGGTGTGAGCATGAGCGAGTTCTGCTTCGGCTGAGGTGCGATCATCTGCAGCACTTGCGGCATTCAATGTTTTTTCTTCTTGTGTCAGACATATTTCGAATATCTTGAGGAGTGCACCACTCTCTTCTGAAACACTCGCAAGGATCGGATTCGCTTGCACGAGAAGGTGGGCAATCCATGTCTGGAGACGTTCGGTTCTCAACCGTGTCATGGCTGTCCAGTATGGGGATCGATAATGCTCCATAAGATTCTTCTTTGCTTCGGTGAGCTCAGCTACAGAAGCATAGACGCCGGTATCGATGCCATCGATGACAGCGGTGATTGCGTCTGAAAGTGCATCAATGGCAGAGAGTGAAGCTTGTTGCACGAGGTCGGGAACCCCCGATGCTTTTTCGACAAACGACCGCTCCTTGCGCAGAGTGTCGAGGTTGAACATGAGGTCTCCTCGCAGACAATTGAGCATCGTTGAGAAGAGGGAGTCGCGGTTCTCTTTCCGCATCTGCTTGCGGCACTCTTCGCTATGTGCGATGCGTTTCAAGCGACGATCATGAGATTGCATTCGCAGAGTGTCCGTCTCCTTTTTGGTCATTTGCATTTGTTTAATAAATCCTTCGGCGCGTGCGGAGCGCTCCAGCGTAGGGTCATGAAGAGTGCCGCTCCCGGATAGAAGGGCACCGGTTTCCGAAACACTTTCTGCAAATGATGGTTTTATGATGAGGATGGCAATGAAGCAGAGAGCGACGATGCTCATGATCATGCCGGATCGGATAAAGTGCGGAGAGGTTCTCATGAAAAACACGGTTACTGTATCACAGGTGGAAAAGCAGCGTTGCTCAGGAGCGGGTCGCTACGTAACTCTTTCTCTCTTTGGAGGAATTGCAGGAACGTCTCAATGAAAGTTGCATGGCTCCACGTCAGTGGTGCAACGGAGAGATGTTCTCCCGTGAATGCATTGAATTGTTCGGGGAGAATACCGGTTTCCGTTGCGTACTTCTGCACCCACTCCAACACTTGGCGAGGAGTATCGAGCTCCGAGAGATTTTGCGAGCGGACGATGTCCCACTGGGCGTTCCATAGTGTTGTGATCACCCATGGATTTCCCGGTACTTCATACGATGAGGGGACAACTGCATGGTAGGAATCGTTCGCGTAGCGTGCGATGCCCCCGATACCTGTATGAATAGTGAGCGCGTCGCGCATATGGCGCATACTTGAGACGATCCGTGGGTCGTCTGCTGGCAGAATGCCGAGTTTCCAGACGACGCAGACGCTTGCATCGGGAGTAGCGTCGCGCTCCACGGTTGCGCCGTTGTGTCGCTTGATTTTCTTGAGGAAGCGGCCTATTTCCTCATCATAAAGATGAAAGAGCATTGCTTGTCTCATAGCATCAGCCGCCGTTTGGAAGCTTTCGGAATGTTTGTGGTGGCCGAGCACGTGTGCGATCTGTGCTCCGGCAGACAAGCCGGCGATCACGCAGGCAGTTGTGTAGGTGAAAATACCGCGATGCTCCTCCCATGGATCGTAGCTTGCCATGGGAAGGTTCGTGGATTCTTCCCGGAAGTCTGCGAGGAATTGCGCTGCCTTGCGTGCGAAACGTTCGAACATCGTTTGCAGAAATTCGAAATCTTGCACCTGCTCGAAGTGTTTCCAAAGGGCATAGAGAACGAGTGCTGTTTCATCCTCCTGGATAGGCAATTGTGCCTTAGAATCCCGGTACCACGGGTGCCAGGATGATCCGATAGAGGTGTCGGGATTGTATTTCGGCATGAGGTAACCGTCAGATGTCTGAATCCTGCAGCAGAATTCAAAGAATCGCCGTGTCACTTCCATGTATCCCGCTTGATCAAGGGCAAGCGCCACGAAGGCACCATCCCGCGGCCACACATATGTGTAAGTGTCGCGGTTGAATGCCATGATGTCACTGTCCGCGGCTGCCACGATTCCGCCATGGTTGTCCGCGAGCATGCGGATGGTGAGGAGGCTGCGTTTGTAGAGTTCTGCAAGGTTCCCTCCGAGTGATCCGCAGTGCTCCGAGTGCTTATTCACCCAGCTCTTCCAGTAATTTGCACAGTTGCGATGCAGGCGCTCAGGTGTTTCCTTGAGTACCGTTTCATTCAGTGCGAGCACTTCCTCGAGTGATTTACCCGCACAGAGCCACATGCATACCTCTATCGGTTCCTCAGGAGAAGTTTTGCAGTGGATGGCGACCGTGGAGTCCACGGAACCCTGTTCAATCGAGTGTCTCATGAGGACGCCGTCTTCCGCGTCGCGCCAGGTTCCCTCGAATCCTTGGTAGTGGCTCTTGCCGATGGAAAATGATGCCAATCCGCAGCTCAAGAGATTCTCCATCGTGTGCAGGACCGATGCGTAGCGTCCACCTTTCGTGCTCGAGAGACATTCGGTTGGTTTACTAGTGAGTCCGCCGACGAGGAAATATCGCGATTGTCGGTAGTGAATGACGGTATTGGTGTAGGGCTCGTAGAAGGCTGTATCTTTCTGTTTATCACCGTAGATCGAGAGATCGTGATGGAAGAAAATGCGGATGTGCTTCTCTGTTCCGTCGGTGCTTCGGACATGGAATCGTCTGAGCAGGACATTATGCACGGGGTGGACGAAATCTTCTGCGACGACTTCCAGCTTCAGCTCATCGTTGGTTAGGAGCGCATCGGATACGATCGTCTCGGACTTGTAGCGGATGATGATTTTCCAACTGGGATGATCAAACCAACGAATGCCCTTTCCTTCCATCCAGATGCCCACGCGATGCACGTCGCCGTATGCCGTGTGATCTTCCATCCCCACGTAGGGAAAATAGAGATCTCGCATTTGCATATTCCGATCGAAGGTGGCGAGCATCGTGCCGTTGCCGAGGATGAGAGGGCGAGGCATGTGGGAGGAGAGGAATCAGGATTGCAGATGTTTGGTTTCGAGACGTGTGCGAAGGTCGCAGAGAGCATGGCTGAAGCGGCGGTATGCTTCGTAGGGAGAGTCGTAGGGATTGAAGTACTTGTGTACATCACCGTCAGAGAAGTATTTCGTGCACATGTAGTAGAAGTGATCGGATGTTTGGAGTGTTCGCCAGAGCGCGGTGAGTACGGGGTCAGCCACCTTCTTCACGAGAGGCTCCAAATCGAAGAGCGCGGTGAGTGAGGAGCGCTGAATGAGGTTTTCCTGCCAAGCGGAGAGATCGCGCTCCATATCTGCCCAGGAAATAAACGTGTGTGCATCGAAGGTTTCTGTTCGTTTCTTTCCCCATGCGCGGATCACGTCCGATGGCGTCGCCGCAGTGATCTCGCGTTGCTTCCAGAGAGGTGGAAGTGATCGAAGGAAATCGAAAATGCCCGTTTCGTGCCACTGATGTTCGCCGAAGGTTTCGTAGTCCATGAAGAGATTTACGCTGTGTCCGCCGCTTGCAGTCAGCCAATCGGTGAATGTTTCACTGAGAAGTGGATAGCCGATCCAGCTGCGATCCGAGAAGCGGAATGCCACATCATCGGAGAGGCGGTAATTTTTGAGCAGGACATGGATGTCCTTGGCGGCACGCGGGTAAGGACGATGTGTACGAATGATCGCCTCCGCTTTCCGCGGCAGCCGGAAGCGCGGTGGGATAAAGGGGCTATTTGGACTGCGTCCTGCGAGGATATGATCCGCACCCTCTGCAAGAATTCCCGTAAATCCCATGAGGCGGGCGACTTGTGCGAGTTCGTTTGAGTAGATGAGCTCAGTATTACGAAGTACCGTCGGTCGTTTGCCGAAGAGTTGTTCGATTTTTTTTGTGTGCATGGTCACTTGCGTGCAAAATTCCTCGAGCGATTTGAGTGAACTCAGCGAGTGGTAATAGGTCTCAGCAATGAATTCAACTTTGCCGGTTTTGGCGAGCGTGCGGAATGATTCCAGAACATCGGTTCCGTACTCTTTGCACTGGTCAAGGAAGACACCGGAGAGGCAGTAGGAGACAGAGAACTGTGGATAGGCATTAAGGAGCTCGAGGATGATGGCATTGGCTGGCAGGTAACATTTTTCCGCAACCTTGCGGAAAATGGATCGGTTCTTCTCGTCGTCGAAGTAGTGAGCATCGCCCTTGCCGATTTCCGTGATACGCAGATCCCTCAGTCGATAGGGTTGGTGGACCTGGAAGTACAAGCAGATGAGTGGGGGTTGGTGTGACATAGGGTGGTAAAAGTTATTGCAGTAAATCTTGATAGATGGAACGGATTTGTGCCGCTTGGTTGATCCATGTGAGATGTTGGAGCACATGCGGAGCTTCCGCTGTGAGCTGCATAGCAAGCGGAGGGTCGCGCAAGATCGTGAGTGCACAGTCGGCCATTTTCTCAGTGTCCCAGAAATCCACCTTGAAGGCGTGTCCCACCACTTCACTCACGCCGGATTGTTTCGAAATGATTGCGGGTGTGCCATGAGCGATGGCTTCCAGTGCGACGAGTCCGAACGGCTCGGAGAGTGATGGCATCACAAAGCAGGATGCATGCCGATAGAGGCTCTTCGCTTCGTCATTCGATACTTTGCCAGCGAAGGTGACGACATTCTCGAGATGGAGTTCACAGGCGCGTCGCATGATTTCGCCGATCATCCCGCCCTCTCCCGCCATGATGAACTGCACATCGGGTCGGAGTTGATGGACTTTCGCGGCCATCTCGAGGAATTGCAACGGGCCCTTTTGGATGGTCAGACGACCGAGAAAGAGAATCATAGGAGGGTGCCCTTTGCGAGCTTGCGATGCGATTGTGGAAGGGCACGTGTCTGTACAGGTCATTGATCCGTTGTGCACGACGGAGATTTTGTCGGGGTTGATACCATAGTGTGTCGTAAGGATCTGTTTCGTGTAGTTGCTTACGGCGATGATGCGGTCCGCTGCGAGGAGCCCTCGTTTCTCCGCTGCGAAGATCCACTCATTTGGATGGAAATGTGTGCGGTCGAGTTCCGTTGCATGAATATGCGTGACAAGTGGAACATTGTGATATGCAGATGCTTGTACAGCTGCTCCGTACGTCATCCAGTCGTGACAGTGAACGATATCCGGGTTCGTATCTTTTGTCATTTCCACGCTCATGGCTGTGAATTGCAGAACTGCTTGCGGAAGATCTGCACCATAGATTTCAGTCAATTTCTGCGGCATGGCTGCTACGCGCTTGCGGAATTGCGCATGTCCGTCATAGGGCGAGAGAAAACTGCGTACACGTACGGTCTTGAGGAGTGTTTCCGTTGGAGCGATGACATGCATGTCCGCCGTTTCTGTTGTGTTTGAAGGGTGGGGGAGTACGAGTGTCACTTGCACGTTGTTTCCGAGGAGTCCCTGCACAAGACCTTGGCAAGCCACCCCCAGCCCACCAAGGTGGTGAGGCGGATATTCCCAGCCGAACATGAGGGTGTGAATGTCCATTTTTGTTGGCCCGTTTACATCTCCCCCCGAAGGCGGGAAATCTTCTAATTATAGCACAAAAACCGTGTTTCTTGGAGGAATAAGAAGGTTACGATACAATATTTAATAAAATTGTCACAGTGTGATTGATGGGGAGCGAGATGTGCTCAGGCTCTTCTCTACGGCTTCGCCAATTCCATCACATGATTCACGATGTTCGAACAGGCTGCAGAGAGATCTTCATTGACAATCACATGGTCGAAGAGCTCACAACGATCTTCGAAGAATTGCAGATCGCGTTCGGCATTCTTGAGGCGGTCGGAGATACTTTCCTCGGAATCGCGGCCACGAGAGCGCAGGCGGTGCAGGAGGCAGCTGAGCATCGTGCGCTTGCTCTTGCCGGGTGGAAGAAGTCCGAGCGAGAGAATGGAACGTCGGCTGTAATGATGCGCGAGACCTTGCAAGAGGCCCATTTCTGTGACGACAACGGGGATCTTCCCTTCGTTCCAGATGGTCTCGATATCCGCAGCGCGGTAACCATACCAACGCTGTTCGCTCGATGATGGGATCTTTGTGGCAGCGACGATCTCGCCGCGCTTCATTTGTGCGACGAATTCCCGCATGGTCACTTGACGATACTCCTGCTCGTCGCCTTTCTTTAAATCGCGGGTTGTGAGGATGGGAACCTTCGACGCATAATCACCGATGGTGGTGGTAAGTAGCATCGAAATCGTCGTTTTTCCCACACCTGAGGGGCCTGTAAGTGCCAGGATGTAGCCGGGGAAGGGTTTCGGTGCTGATTTCCCGACAAGGATCTCATAGCAGACGTCGTAAACCTTGAGCTTCTGTTCCGTTGTGTGGCTCAAGCGGAGCCGCGAGCGAACGCGTTGGCCGATTGCGGGCTCTCCTCCGAGAATGCGGCCCATGACTTTCGTTCTGTCATCGAGGGCGATGAGTCCGATGATGCGTGAGGAAGAGCCGAAGCGCGCCGGTGGATGTGTAACGGTCGTGAAGGACAGGATTTCCCCCTCTTGCTCACGGGCAGGGCGGGAACGAAGTGCGCGCGCGATGGAGGCGGGAGTGTGTGTCATGGCGTGTGTTCGAGAATGTGGACGCAGCACGTTGCACCGACGCCGCCGAAATTATGAGCGAGTCCGTAGCGTTGGTTGGATGCTTGCAGTTGCTTACTCACGTCAAGGATCTGCTTGATGCCCGTTGCCGCAACGGGGTGACCGCAAGCTTTAAGTCCACCGCTTAAGTTCACGGTTGGGACGGGCTCTCGTTCTTCATAAAAAGTGATGCCGTGTCCCGGGTCGGCAAATCCCAGGTCTTCAAGATTGATAATAGCGGCGATAGAGAAGCAGTCATGCAATTCGATGTGGGCGATATCCGCTGGTCGGATGCTTGCTTCATCGTACGCGCGCTCCGCGGCATCCTTCGTCGCGGGAAAGGATGTGAGGGAAGGTCGCTCGGTGAGACTGATGCTATCCGTGCTCACTTGCGAGGCAGCGAAGCGGATAGGAGAAGTGTGTCTTGAGGATAGAATGCATGCGGCTGCACCGTCGCTTACCGGAGAGCAGTCGAGGAGGCGCAGCGGGTCTGCGACAAGAGAGCTTTCGGTGACACTCTTTGGATCAATGACATTCTTGAATTGCGCGAAAGGGTTCGAGACGGCGTTATGATGATGTCGCGCACTTACAAGACTCAATTGCTCGCGTGTGAGGCCGTAGTCATGCATGTAGCGGCGGGCGACGAGACCGAAAAGGCCGGGGAACGTCATGCCACAGGCGGCATCCCGCTCCGCATCTGCCGCACCCATGAGTGCCGCGGTGATCTCGGAAGTGGACACATCTGTCATCTTCTCCACGCCGATGACGAGCACGTTCTCCGCGCGGCCGCTCTCGAGCAAACTCAACGCGGTGTGGATCGCGATTGACCCGGATGCGCACGCGGCTTCCGTGCGGAGGGCCGGCGGACGGTGGGGGAACAAACTCGAGGCGATGGCACCGAGGTGTGCCTGATCATTCACCCGCTCGCCGAGCATATTTGCCACGATGACGAAGTCGATGTCGAGTGCGGTGATGGGAGAAGAGTCGATGGTGCTCGTCACCGCTTCATTCATCAGATCGCGAATGCTCTTATCCCACCATTCGGAAAAACGGGTTTGGCCTGTGCCGATGAGAGAGATTTGCTCGCGCATCGATCAGACGTGGATGGCAGGACGTTTCATATAGTCGGTGTAGGAGAGGTATTCGATGGAGCGTAGATCTTTCGGGAGGGGGACACCGTTGCGGCGCATTGTGGGGAGGAATGCGTCGGAACCGGCGCCCGAACCGTAGGATACGAGGAGGATTGTGTCGCCCTTCTTCGCTTTCTGCAAGACGGAGATGAGACCGATAAGCGAACAAGCGCTGTAGGTATTCCCGATATGTTCGACGATGAAACCGTGTTCCATCTGCGCCCGCGTGAAGCCGAATTCCTTCGCGATCTTCAAGGGGAACTTGGCATTGGGCATATGGAGGACAACATGACTTACGTCTTGCGGCTTCACTTTGGCAGAGTGGAGCATTGCCTTTACGGTTTCCCGGACGTGTCGGAAGTAGCCGGGCTCTCCCGTGAAGCGTCCGGCATGCTGCGGGTACATGTCTCCTTCCGCACGCCAGAAATCCGGCGTGTCGGTGGTGAAAGAGAGCATGGAGTCGATGCGGCAGAGAGCGGATTTCGCTTTGTCGGAGCCGAGAATGACGGCTGCTGCACCAGCTGCGGCCGTATACTCAAGTGCATCACCCGGTGCCGACTGTGCTGTGTCCGTACCGATTGCCATGCCGTAAGCGATCTGTTTGCTGCGTACGAATGCATCGACGATCTGGAGGCTGGTGGTGCCAGCTTTGCAAGCGAATTCAAGATCTGCACAGTGTGAATAGGGGTCGATAGAGAGCGCGGAAGCGACCATCGCGCTCGTCGGCTTCACCGCGTAGGGGTGGCTCTCCGATCCCACGAAGAGCGCGGAAATCTGACAAGGCTTGATCCCCGCGGTTTCAATCGCTTGTTTCCCAGCCTCGCATGCCATAGTGAAGCTGTCCTCTCCCAAGTCGGGAACCGTCTTCTCATGCACGCCTAAGCCTTGAGCAATCCCTTTGGGCTCTTGTTGCCAATGACGGGCAATCTCTTCCGAGCGGATCCGGCGAGCGGGCAGG
>JAQTSD010000038.1 GCA_028711445.1 Candidatus Peribacteraceae bacterium | reverse complement strand
TGACCCGAAGCACTATCCAGTTTCGGACGGAAGGGCACCAATCCTCGAAATCCTTTTTGATACCGCAGGGGCGAAGGCGGCGTACGGAAATGAGATACCACAAGATACGACCACTGAATGGTATGGCTCCATTTCCAGTAAAATCCTTGACGCTTGGCACTGCGGCGAAGGCAACAACGTCCGTGCTGCTCTTGAGACCGCTGTTTCTTTCCTTCCTCAACAATGAAAGACCCCTCATCCATGACCGACTCCGAACTCATCGAAGCCCTCGCAGACTTCATGGGATGGAAACTCGTTACTCGTCTTTCTCATTCACATGTATTTTCCAAGCATCCTACCGATTGGAAGCGAGAGAATGTCGAAGACTGGAACCCCCTCGCTTCTTTCGATGACTTCCGAATGGTAGAGGAGAAAATGATTGAGGATGCCAATAAGCGATACGATGCCACATGGTCACGTTTTCTTAGGTATTTTGCACTAAAAACAGAACCAATCGAAACACTTGCGAATTACATGAAAGCCCCCCTCCGCACCCGTTGTGAGGCAGCCCTCTCCGCAGTTCGTTCCCTCTCTCACTCATGACCTCTCTCTCCCCACTCTCGGCATGTTGCAAACATCCTGCAATCTACCATGAGGCAGAAGAACTCATTGAGATGCGTGGGTTTCTGCACGAGTTTGCAATGACGTACAGAGCAGAGAGCCTGAAAACAAGGTCAGAGGATTTGAACAGAGTAATGAAGCCAATCGAGAAGATGTACGAGAGATGCCAACAGTTGGAGAACGCTTTACGAGCGTGCGCGAAGAGTCCCGGCAGTGCAAGACGTATCGTGGCTCAGGTTCTTCCCCCACTCCCATGACCAAACTCCCCGTAGTTGCACTGGCAGAGGAATTGGATGAACTTCTACAAACGATGTTTTGGGTGGATGCTGAGAGCAAGCAGAAAGTAGAACGACTTACGAAGCCACTGTCTCTTGCTTTGTCTATCGCGGTGGAGGCGTTGGAGCAGCACGATCAGTTGATGAATGAATCGGAGGGGGTATATGGATTGCACCTGAATGGTAACGGTGCAGATTGGGATTGGCTAAAAAATGAATGGCTGGATAAGCACGAAGAAGCCCTCTCCTCCATTGCCTCTCTCCTTCCCCCAACCAACCCATGAAAATCGTCGGACTCCAGATCAGCAACTTTAAGATCCTCAAGGCGGTATCGATCACACCGCAGGGTAACACCGTCGTCATCTCCGGTCCCAACGGCGCAGGGAAGAGTTCGGTGCTTGATGCGATATGGGCTGCGCTCGCCGGACGGGAAGCTGCAAGTGCCACACCAAAACCAATCAGGGAAGGGCAATCACAGGCGGAGGTGACAGTGGATCTCGGGAAGTACAAGGTGACGCGTAAGTGGACGCAGAAGGGATCGTACCTCACAGTCGAGAGCAGCGGACTTAAACAAGAGAAACCACAGGATCTTCTCAATACTCTGTACTCGGATCTCACCTTCGATCCGTTAGAATTCGCACGGCGAAACCCCAAAGAGCAGAGGGAGATATTGTTGCTATCGGCTAATCTGAGAGAAAAACTTGAGTTACTCGATCAGGACTACGAGACGAACTTCCGTCTCCGCACCGATGCCAACAGGACTGTGGATCGATTGGATACGGAGGCAAAGGCAGCCGCAGCCGAGACGACGGCGCTTCCTCCGTGTCCGCAGATGAGATCGGATCCCGCTGCCCTTCTTTCTCTTCTGGAGAAACAGGAGGAGGCGAATCGGATTACTGTGGGTATGGAGAATGGACGTGTGCAGGCAGTGACGCGGATGCGAGAACTCGACGATCAAATTGCGAAGCTGACGGAAGAAAGAAACAAGGTGGCGGAGACACATCGCAGTCTGACAGAGGATCTTGCCACCCGTCCGATTATCGACTCAGCCCCCACGAAGAAAGCAATCGAGGAATCAAACGTGAACAACAGATCCTTCGATGCCCATGCGCGATTCAAGGATCTGTCGCAGAAGAGAGACAAGGCACGGATCGATGCCGAGGCGCTGACTGCGACCTTAGAACAGATACAGAAGAAGAAGACGGATCTGGTGCAGTCTGCGCCGTTGCCGGTTGCCGGTCTGTCGTTCACGGATGATGGGGTGCTGGTGAATGGGATCCCCTTCGAGCAACTCTCCTCCGCTCAGAAGCTCAAGGTGTCACTGGCGATTGCCATGGCGGCGAAGCCGGAGTTGAGGATTATTAGGATCCTTGATGGATCGCTTCTCGATGGGGAAAACATGAAGGTGATTGAGGAGATGGCGAAGGAGAAGGACTATCAAGTTTGGATCGAGGTCGTTGATGAAAGTGGGAAGAGGGGTATTGTGATTGAGGAAGGCGAGGTGAGTGCTATTAACCCATCTACTCCATGACAACCACTTTCGAACTTCTCAAGCAACAGATGGCGGATGAGTTGGGCGATCAGGCGCGAGAACACCTGTCTCCCGAGACTCGCAAGAATCTCATTACTCAATTCAGATCAGAGCTGGGAATGTCAATGTATAGGATTCTGCTGACGGCAGAAGAGCGAGATGAGGCGGAAGAGATCCTGCACGCCGCAGAACTTGAGCTTTCCACTCCTTCCCCCTCCGCTTCATGCGCACATACATAGGGATAGACCCAGGATGCAACGGCGGTATCGCGGTGATAACCACACCCTCGAATGAGGGGCAGGCGGTGATGGTGGAGACGTACAACATGCCGGAAACGGAGAAGGATATTGCGGACCTGTTCCTGAAATTGAGCCACGGAGTGTGGATTTTTGCACTCATCGAGAAGGTCGGATCGATGCCAGGGAACGCAGCCCGCGCTATGTTCACCTTCGGGCGCGGCTACGGGGCTCTCAGAATGGCAATGATCTGCAGGGAGATCTCCTTCGATGAGGTGCCTCCGCAGACATGGCAAAAGGCTATAGGTGTCCCCCCTCGGAAGAAGACAGAAACGAAGACGCAGCACAAGAACAAGTTGAAAGCGAAGGCGCAGCAACTTTACCCCAACGTCCGTGTTACGCTTGCAAACGCCGATGCAATTCTTATCGCCGATTATCTGCGCAGAATCTCCCTATCCCCCCATTAGTTATGGCAGACATCATGCAATTCGTCCGCGAACTTCTTGAGGATAAACCATCAAACATTGGTGTGCGCGGCATCGTCACACACGTCATCAAGATGCAGATGCCGGATCCGAAAGATCCTGCGGTGTACATGTACCAAATCGAAGTGAATGGTTATCTGTACTGTGACGTGGCTTGCACCAGAGAGCCGGAACTGCAGGACATGCAGGTGGGAGACGAGGTACTCTCACATCGCCCCACCCCCGAGGCCGAAGGCTTCCCCATTTTCCTTCTTCTGACAAAGGCGCCGGAGAAAACGGAGGTGGGAACTTCTCAGGGCGTTGGTTGGGAAGCTGATAAAAAGATGTGGGAGAACAAAGACGTTGCGCCGTTTGATCCTTCTGCAAAAGACGAGGAACGCAGTGAGCGCTTGGCAGATGGAGGGGAATCTGTATAGTGATGCACATGAAAAAAGTAGTGTGTGGCATCTGTGGAGGCAGTGGTGATGTGTACGATATGGCAAATCATACGTTTGATAAATGCCCATGTTGTAATGGATCTGGCAAGATGGAAGCGGATCCCGAAGTTGACGAAGATATGGATGATGAATAAATATGGTGACATGACCAATCAAGTAACTAATCGTTCAGTACAACAAGTAAACGAATTCCCCGAATGGGCTCGAGATCAAGAGGCTCTCAGCAAACTCTTTTCGCCTACGGAAGATCGGATCGTCATTCTTCCCGATCCTGAAAAGACAAAGATGGCGAGCGGCCTCCTGATTGCCACGACGACGAAAGGAAAGATTGAGCCTTTGGGAACGGTGCTTGCCGTAGGCCCAGGCAGAAATAGTGAATATTCGAACTTCAAAATCCCCATGGAAATCAAGAATGGGATGCGTGTGCAGTATGCAAAGTTTGCAGGAGATGATTACTTCCTCGATAAAGACGGTCACTGGACGGATTGGGCGAGCGTGGGACGCACCCCCACCGACTGCATTCTCATCAAGGTTGTCCGGCAGTCTGCTGTCCTACAGGCTTGGAATAAATAATATCCTTCATCTCTTTTCCCTCTTTCAAAGATGCCAGCCACACTTCCTGCCAAAAAATTCAGATTCGGAGCGAAGGCGCGCGATGCGATGATGGAGGGTATCAAACTCATGCGGGAATGCGTGACTTCCACCCTCGGACCCAACGGGCGCAACGTCGCCATTGATCGTTACATGATCAATGATCTCACGAAGGATGGCGTGACCGTGCTTGCGGACGTGGTGGCGGAAGAGCAGTTCGCAGAGATGGGTTGCAAAATGGTGAGGGAGGCATCGACAAAGACGAATGATGAGGCGGGGGACGGAACAACGACAGCCATTGAGATCGCTTGGGCGATGTGTGAGGCCGGCAGGAAAAAGCTGCAGGAGGGTACGAACGTCATCAAGTTGCAAGATGGAATGGAGAAGGCCATGAACGTCGTCGTTGAGGAACTCAAGAAACAGGCGATTCCTGTGAAGGACAGACAGCAATACATTGATGTCGCCACCATCTCATCGCAGGATGCGCAGATCGGGAAAGAGATTGCGGACATCTTCCTCGCTTCCGGTGAGAACGGAGTCATCGACATCGAGCGTGTCGACAAGCCAGGTATCGAGACGGAACACACGGACGGGATGCAGTTTGCAGAGGGGTGGATCCGGCACGAATTCGTAAACGACTACACGAATCTTTCTTACGTGATGGACGATGTACCTGTGATCGTCACAGATCGTGAACTCACGGCAAACCCAGAACTCGTCGGTATCAATCTGCTGGCCCAGGAAGGCATCAAGAAATGCGTTATTATCTGTGACGACTGCAACGGCGAGGCGTTGGGTACGCTCGTGAAGAACGCGCACTTCGGCATGTTCCATGCCTGTGTCGTGAAAGCGCCAGGGTGGGGACCGCGGAAGGTCGAGATCCTCAAAGACATCGCGGCGATGACGGGAGCGACGGTGATTTCAGAGGAGAACGGACTGAATCTTGATCAGATTGACAAGAAGCACATCGGCCATGCCCGCCAGATCACAGTGCGTCAGAAGAAGACAACGATCATCGCGGACCGCGAGCATAAAGTTGTAAACCCAGCAACGGGAGAGGAAAGGACGATTGATCAGTGGGTGGCCGATCGGGTAGAGAGACTGCAAAAAGAGATAGAGATGTCAGATGGTGGCTTTGAGAAGGAGAAGATGCAGGAACGCCTTGCTTCCCTGACGGATGGCGTCTCCCTGGTGAAGCTCGGTGCCAATACGGAGATTGAGCGCATCTTGATGAAGCGCAGGGTCGAAGACGCGATCAGAGCCGTCCAGTGCGCCAAGGAAGAGGGAATAGTGGCCGGCGGCGGAGCGGCGCTTCTCAAATGCATTGCAGCCCTTGACGCACTACAAATGGATGATCCCGATGAACAGTTGGGTATCGATATTGTTAAGGAAGCCATACAATCTCCCGCCCGCCGCATCCTCGATGTCGCCGGCATCGAGCCTGAGCCTGCCCCATTCTTCTACCGGCTGACGCCAGGACTTCGGAAGCGATGGGCGAGGCACTGTCAGAATAGAATCTTGGCAGAGGTCCGCAGAGAGTCTGACGCATGGGGATATGATATGAGCAAGAAGGGGTATGCATACGTCAATCTCATCGAGAAGGGAGTCGTCGATCCCGTGAAGGTTGTGCGCGTCTGCTTCCTAAATGGCGCATCATGTGCGAAATCCTACCTCTCTACAGAGGTAGCGATCTCGCCCATTCAGCAGAATCCTAAGCAGTAGGTGCCGGAGCCCTCACCGCACTGTGCGTTCCAAGCGCCGTCAGAAACGTCGTGAACGCCGCAAAGATCGTTGGAATTGCGGGCAACGTCCCCGTTTCGAAGTAGATGCTTCCGACGTTCAAGATGACGGCAATTATGGCGACGCAGAACTGCACGTTCCGGTCTTTTCCTGGCGCCACTGCATCCAAGAGTGTCTGCACGAACTTGTACTTCGAGAGGAACGGGATACTCTCTGTAATCTTGATGACCTGCGTGACCGCGGAGGCGACGAGTCCGAGGCCGACCGCCTGCCCCGCAAAGGTGAATACTGTGGCGTCCATGAGAGAATGGGGAAAAGAAATTAAGAAGGACGTAGAACGCGATCTTTTAAGAATTCCAAGATGAAGGATGAAACATCGAGAGCCCCCTTGGAACCGTTGTCATAGTGGAGCGTGGTGTTGAATTTATCCAATTGTTTGTACGTGATGTGTACATGAGGACCAGTAGAGTCTCCCGTGTTCCCCGACATGGCTATGCGCGTGCCCGAGTACACGAAGGTTCCAGCCAATCCGAGAATCGAATTCGAGAGATGTCCGAGGTCCACGCGTTTCCTGATTTCCTGCGGTCCCATGGGATCGGAGATTAGGGTGACGAATTTTCCATATCCGCTGCTTCCCTCATTGCCATAGGTGATGTATCCATCGAAAGGAGCATAAAGATCTGTTCCGATCGGAATGGCGAGGTCGATGCCATTGTGACCGTTCTTCAATCCATACCGCGTGTAGTAACTCACGCGTTCTCCGAACCACTGAGAGATACGATAGTCGATGCCTTTTTCACCGGCAACGGGGCAGAAGATCATTTGCGATCGCGGAAGAGAGTAGAGAGTTCTGTGACGGCAACAGTCAGTGAGGAAAGTATAACATTCGTATCCCGCTGCATATTCATTGCCTCGGTGTGTTGACGAGATATGGTGCCCATGAGCGTGTCCCTTTCTTCTTTGTGTACACTGCGCATTTCACGCATCACTGTTTCATGGTTCTGATCCCGCCTGAAGATGTACCAACCAGAGATGGCCAGTACCATTCCTGCCAGTCCCCACTCAGCCAGTGCCGCGAAGAGAGAATCAATGTTCATACCCAAGAGAAAGAAGGAGATATAATCTTATACGGAAGGAACGCGTAGATACGGCAAAATGACCAATGCTTCGCCAGTGGTGGGTGCTGAGCCGCCTTTCACGTATTTTGCCTGTACCTTTACGCCAGAGGCATGATAGCCGAGTCCCGTTCCGGCAACAAAGTTCGTTGGTGTGGCAAAGGCCGAGGAGACATCGTGATCGTCTCCGAACGCTGCATC
>JAQTSD010000017.1 GCA_028711445.1 Candidatus Peribacteraceae bacterium | reverse complement strand
GGATTCACCGAAGCGGAGCGCCGGGTCTTTTCTGCGTTCGACCGGCAGCTCACGCAGGTCGAGGCGACAGTGGCCGTCCGGAAGGAGACGCGCAAGCGCCTTGAGCGGACATTCGCGCTGGAAGGAGACGAAGCAGAAGGTGAAAGCGAAAGAGAAGGGGGTGAAGAAAGCGATCGAACAATCAACATCTCGTATGAATTGGATTGCATCGACGAGAAGTTGACGAACATCGAAGCGCTGAAGGATGTGCCGGAATTCAGAGGCCTCTATGCAGAACTCAATGCAACGATCCAGCAACGCGGTTTGCGCACCGAGTACGAAAGCCTCAAGGGAACCACATCGGACGATGAAGCGACGCTCGAGAGAGTGAAGCAACTTAAGGGCGCCGTGAACGAACTCGCGAATGCCGTCAAAAAATTCATCCGCGAACAGCGCGAAACACCCATGCATGCCCCTGAGGAAGAGACGTTCTGGTACTGGTTTACGACGGAGATCACATGGGTGAGCCTCCTCGATATCTGGTCGATGGTCAAAGACGGCAAGGAGGACTTCCTGCGCATGTGGAAGCGCCGCAGCGAACGAGCTCGCAACAAATTGGGCAGCAAGATCATGAAGATCATCCCCACCGGCGTCCCATACCTCGGCCGTCTCAAGCACGAGTACTACCGCCGCGAGCAGACCTCAGAACTCGAAGAGGTCAGCCAGTGGGAGAAGGCGCTCGAGAACGTGGACTCCCTCGAACTTCTCGACTCCTTCAAGAAGATCTACAGCGATTCCGATCGCATCAAAGCAACCCTCAACCTGCTCACGAAACGTGGACGCATGGTCTGGTCCGACGAGGGGTTTCTCAGGTGCTTAAACCGCCATTCGCGCTTCAAGATGCCTGTCGAGGCATGCATGGCGAACGGTGATATCCGCTACGAATGGTTCCAGAAGATCATGTCGGACATCTGGGACGACAAAGAGGAGTGGGTGAGGTGGTCCTCAGCAAACAACACCGGTTTCAAGAACGGACGGGAGGATTTCCACACCCGCGCGAACTGGCTCTCGAGCACGGGAGAAATGTCTCGTGAGCTCGAGTATCAGCTCAAGACTTGGTGCGAATGGAAGAGGGGCGACAAGAGAGGACTGCTGCCCGATCGCGTACATCCGCATTCCTATGAGAAGTACCTGCACTACGCCATGACCTACGGAAAGATGCGCATGGAAGACAAGTTTTACTTCCTGATCCGCGGCATCGCGGAGGGGCTGTTGCCGCACGACCGGCTCACGAACCTCATCGCGGAACTCGGCGCGACCGTCTTCCCTTTCATCGATTATTTCGAGAAGCAACACAACACCATCCGCGAGCTGAAGGTCATCGCCAATCGTATCACGGAGGGAGAAAACAGTTTCTATCCCGGAGTGAAGGCAACCGTCTGGCTCATGACGGTCATCTCGTCCGACGAGAAGGCTCGCCAGCGTGCGTCCAAACTGCTCTCACGTGCAGGAGACGCCATCGACCACGAAGATATCCCCACACTCATGACCATGATCACCGCGGGCTACCTCGATGAATTCATGGCACCACAGACGGGACAGAAGCAACGCCTCACGCCGGAAGGGCGCAAGAACGGCTACTGCGGATTCGGCAGTCTCTTCAAGACGTATGCAATCATCGCGGACATCCGACGCAGGAGAGGACAACAGCCATTGACGCTTTACGAAGCACAAATGCTCGCCAAGAAGCTGCTCTGTTATGTGCACTACGACAACGTGCTCACGTCGGCAGCGAACAAGGACAACAAGAACCGTCCGACGCTGAGCTGGCACTCCATCGAGAACGAAACGATGCCTTCGAATGAAAATTTCACGCCGAAGCACTATCGCGACCCTCTCAACGAGCTCGCCTTCAATGTCGTTTCCCGTTACATGAACGTCGGCGGAACGAATCTTCTTCCCACTCTCGATGAGGCAAAACGCAGGCAATACTTGGGTCAAGAAAGAGGACACGATCGCTATACCGAAAAAAATCAGATGGAAACTATCTGGGGTATCACAGAGAAACTCGAAACAGAACTTACAAGAGCAATCATGACTGATCCGACGGTATTCAGCACCGCACTCATCGAATTGAAAGGCAAGCTCAAGGGGGAATCGGATGATTTGACCGAGAGAAACATCGTCGATGCCATCGGCGACCACATCTGACGAAGGCGGTTGCGCACCGCGTCCTCCCCGCGGATGATACGGCCATGCTTTCTGTTTCCATCCAGCGCGTCGACACTTCCCTGCCGCTGCCCAGCTACGCCACCAAGGGCGCCGTGGGATTTGATCTGATTACACGGGAAACAACTATTATCGATCCGAAGGCCATCGGCCTCGTGCCGGGGAATGTCATCGTGAAGGTGCCGGAGGGTTATGCCCTGCTCATCTTCCCCCGCTCCTCCCTCCCACGGAAGAAAGGGCTCGTCTGCCCGCACTCCATCGGCGTGATCGACTGCGACTACCACGGACCCGAGGATGAGATCTTCGTGCAGGTCCAGAATGTCACCGATCATCCCGTAACTGTCGAGCGTGGCGAGCGCATCGCCCAGGGGCTCTTCGTGAAGGTCGAACAAGCCGCGTGGCAGGAAGTCGACGGCCACGGGGCCAAGACGCGGGGGGGGTTCGGGTCAACGGGAGATTAACGCGTCATGGTGAGCGTAGTCGAACCATAGACACGCGGTGACACCGCTTGAAGATGTAAAAAGAATGCCGAACACCATCGAAGTCCTATTTACTGATCGGCTTGCGCATGAAGGCGGGAACCTCGAGCTCTTCTTCGTTGAGATCCAACGACGTCGAGCGTGCCTCGAAGGATGGGCGCTCTTTCTTCTGCCCCTCGATTGTCGCCTTCTGCTCCTCCGTGAGACGCCCGCGCACGCCGCGCAGCGCCGACGCCCCGATCGTGGGGAGGCGCGAATCCGACTCCACTTCAAAACCCGTCGCGATGACGGTGCACTTCACCTGTCCGGTGTATGCCTCGTCGATGACGGCGCCAAAGATGATGTTCGCTTCCGGATCGGCCGCCTCGGTGATGATGCGTGCCGCCTCGTCCACCTCAAACATGGAAAGGTCGTTGCCGCCCGTGATATTGAAGAGCACGCCCTTTGCCCCGTTAATGGAAAGTTCGAGGAGCGGGCTATCCACCGCCGCACGCGCTGCCTCGGCCGCCCGACTATCACCAGTGCCGTACCCGATGCCCATGAGAGCGGTACCAGCATCCTGCATGATGAATTTTACGTCTGCGAAGTCCACGTTCACGAGTCCATGAACAGTAATGAGAGTAGAGATACCCTCAATGGCATGCTGGAGCACCTCATCGACAACCTGGAAAGCTTCCGTAAGAGGCGTGGTTTTGTCGATAAGAGAAAGGATCTTGTCATTCGGAATCGTGATCAATGTATCGACTTTGCCGCGAAGGTTCTCGATAGCCTCATCCGCCTGCCGCTTGCGCTTGAGTCCTTCGAAGGAGAACGGTTTGGTGACGACCGCTACCGTGAGGATGCCCATGCTGCGAGCGAGCTCCGCGATCACCGGCGCGCTGCCACTGCCCGTGCCGCCGCCGAGTCCCGCCGTGATGAAGAGCATATCCGTTCCATCAAGTGCCGCCTTGATCTCCTCGCTGCTCTCCTCCGCCGCCTTCTTGCCGATCTCCGGATTGGATCCGGCTCCGAGTCCGCGCGTAGTGCCGCGGCCGATCGTGATCTTCTTCGACGCAGGATTGTGGTAGAGCGCCTGGATATCCGTGTTCACGGCAACGAACTCCACTCCTGCAATCTTCGACTCCACCATGCGCTTGACCGCATTGGCACCGCCACCGCCGGTACCCAGTACGCGGAT
This sequence comes from Candidatus Peribacteraceae bacterium, assembly GCA_028711445.1. GTDB lineage: Bacteria > Patescibacteriota > Gracilibacteria > Peribacterales > Peribacteraceae > UBA9631. The sequence continues at coordinate 28,480 of JAQTSD010000017.1, read as the reverse complement.
GTCCGCGCCGGGCGACATATCCGGGCGCACCTCCTGCGTAAGACGGGAGGATGCGGGGTCTTGGGAAGAACCGGAGCTGCTCTTGGAGCCGCTGAAGAGGGAACGCAGTGTGTCCGACATGGCTGAGATGGGAAGAAGACTAAGGAAAGGAAAGAACAATCAAGGTAAGAGACTGCGGAACCACGAACCGACCTGGGCCGCAGCGCGCTTCAACTGCATGGAACCCATGCGCGGAGCCGATCCGCCCTCGCGCATCCCCCAGACGAGCGTGCCGAGTGCCGTCGCATAAGCCGGATCGTCCACCTTCTCGATGACGCCGCCGATATCCACGGGGAAGCCCATCTGAACAGGCAGTCCCAGCACATCACGCGCGAGATCGAGCACGCCGGGGGCCTTCACGCCTGCGCCCGTCAGAAGCGCCCCTGCGGGCAGCATGCCGCTGCGGCCGATGCGCTTTAGTTCCTCCTTAATAAGGGAGAAGATTTCGAAGTAACGCGCTTGCATGATTTCGGCCATGTAGCGCTTGCTCACCGTCTGCGAATCCACCTTACTCACCGAGGAGAGATCAATCATCTCGCGCTCGGCGATCTCCTCCGGCAACACCGACCCGAACTCGATCTTAATCTTCTCGGCGGTATCGATGGAGGTCCTGAGCCCGATGGCGATGTCGTTTGTCACACTCTCGCCGCCGATCGGCAGACAGACCGAGTGAAGGATAGTCCCTTCCTCGAAGACCGCCATGCTCGTCGAGCCGGCTCCGATATCCACGAGGACCGCACCGAGCTCCTTCTGGCGCTTGGTAAGGACCGCCTCGGATGCCGCGATGGTGGCCGGGACGATATCGTCGATATCCACACCCGCCTGGTCGATGCACTTCTCGATGTTCTTCACATGTTGAATGTGCCCAGTGATGATATGCGCCTCCACCTCGAGACGGATACCCGTCATCCCCACCGGATTCTTGATCCCACGTTGCTCGTCGACCGAGTAGGACTTCGGCTCGATGTGCAGGATGCGGCGGTTCGCCGGGATGCTCACCGCCTGCGCGGCGTCGAGCACGCGGCCGACATCTTCCATCGTGATCTCGGAACCCGAGATAGCGATCACTCCGCGGCTGTCGAATGCTTCGATGTGTGCCCCGCTCATTCCGACAAAGACATGATTGATGGGGACTCCTGCCATTCGTTCCGCATCTTCGAGGGAGGAAATGATATTGTGAATGAGTTCCTCCACATCGATCACGTGGCCCTTGCGCATTCCAAGCGACGGGGACAGCCCTACGCCAATGACATTGGGAACCTCGTGCTCTTGGGCACCGTCCACTACGGCAACAACGGTGCGAATTTTGGCGCTTCCGATATCTAAGCTCGCAAGGACACGTTCTCTAGGCATGGGGAGAAAGGGAAGAGACAGAAGTGATCGATGCACGACCACCCCCGAAGTAGGTACGGTGAGAAGTCTATTGATGGGAGTTTTAGCCGCGCAAGAGGCCTTTGACTACCTTTCGTATTCAGAATCTGAAAAAGAGAACAATTTTATTACTCAGATTATTCTGCTTCTACAAGGGATGAAACAGATTTTTTATTCAAGATATTTTGAGCAAAAAATGCCTGAGTACTATTTCTGTACAAGTTTAAGGGATTTTCGAAGGAAAAATCGTGCATGTACATCGAGAAAAATATCCGAGAACCACGGAAGACCCCGCTCTAAAAATCTTACGATCAAAAGAGTAACAACTGATCCTGTGACTGTTGCTTCATGCGAGAAGGCTCCTGCCCTGCCAGTGGTAAGAAGTGCGTTGTCCCATAGGGCGATTGCACAAACGTGCGCAGACGCTTCAGGAGAAGCGAAAACTCCATACGAGTGAAGAATGTATCAATTCTTTCGGAAGGCAGGTCTTTCACTTCCAGATCATCCAATGCCACAGGCAATGGAATGTCACAGACGAGCTCGGCCATACGTTCACAGAAAAACGCCTGCTCCCGATCATGTTCGAGCTTCTCACGAATCGCCGGACGAATATCTGCAAGATGATGGTAGACGCCGTGAAGCGTTCCGTACTGCTGCAAAAGCTCGGAGGCATTCTTCGGACCGATTCCCTTCACGCCCGGAAGGTTGTCCGATGCATCACCAGTCAGTCCTTTGTATGAAGCAATCTGATCCGGCCGCACGCCGTATTTCGCTTCGATCTCCTTGGGACCAAGATATTCCGCTTGCTGATACCCTTTATGAGGAATGGCAATCCGCACGCGCTCACTCGCAAGTTGCAAGGCATCGCGATCTCCGGTCACGATGGTAACCTGCATACCTTTAGCTTCCCCCGCCTTCGCATAGGTGCCGAGGAAATCGTCCGCTTCATATTTGAGTTCGGAGACATGAGGAAAACCGAATGCGTCTACGAGCTCCATAATCCGTGGGATCTGCGTATAGAAATCATCGGGAGTTTCCGCACGACCTTCCTTATAAGTGGCATTCTCCTGGTGGCGAAAGGTTTCCTCGCCCGCGTCGAAACACAGAAGCATATGTGTAGGCTCTTCCTTGCCCAAGATGGTTAGGAGCATCGACGCCACTCCGAATACGGCATTCGTCTGCTCGCCGCTCTTGGTCGAAAGTGTCCGGGGGATCGCCCAGTACGCCCGGTACATCAAGTGATGTCCATCAATGAGAACGAGATGTTCCATGACAGGGAGCATGCACGAGAAGGAAACGAAGGACAACCACTCGCCGGTGAGTTGTCCGGGAATGAATGCCGAAAGCATGCCTTTTTTAAACAGGATAACTGCATCCCACGCCACCTTTCACATCATGCGTTATCAAAGAATATTCGATGGAATTTACAAGACATCTCCCTCTTCTAGGAAGAGTGGTTTTGCGCTATACTATGAGGATAAATAAACATCTCCCATGGCACCCCTCTCCCCTACCGCCAACACAGCAATCGCAAGCGCATACGGCTCCAAGTCCCTCGAACAGAAGGTACGCAATAAGGTGGCGATTCAGAAGGAATTGGGATGGCCGATGGAACCGAAACGCCCCATGGTGTGCTTACCCGCCGGCATGACCGACGCGCTCGGCGGAGAACTTCTGCAGCAAGTGCTGCCGGGGCTGCTCACGCTGCCCATCGAGATGCTCATCCTCGGCAAGGGATCCTCTGCCTTCGGAAAACTTTTCACGAATCTTGCAAAAGAGCACCGCCATCGGATCGCCATCATCCCCAATAAGAAAGAAGCGGTGCAGGCGATGCTCGCGGCAGCAGATATGGCGCTCTTCTTGAGCAATCCCGGAGATCTTCCCGAGCTCACCGACTGCCTGCGTTTCGGCGTGGTGCCGATTACTCCCGCCTGCAAGACGCTCGAACCCTACGATGCCATCCAAGAAAGCGGATGCGCCTTCACCTATGACGGCTCCACCCCATGGCACTGCTTCGCCGCCATCGTGCGGGCACTCGAGACGCATCAGTTCCCCTTCGACTGGCGCACCATTCAGCGATATTGCATGGAGAGTGTGCAGGGATCTTGACAAGCGGGAGTACACTTCGCAGAAAAATGGCATCTGATACTCTTCCATCCACAGGCGAAACGGGTGATAGACCGATGATTGATCGGAAAGCTATTCCGCCATCGACGGCTTTCGTCGCGCGACAGGATATGGCGTACTTGCTGAGTCGAAGCGTAGAAGGACCCGAAAACATCGGAGCCGCACATGAAATCATCGTCGCTCTCATCCGCGCAAATGTTATAAGCGGTCCTGCAGCAGCAGCGCTCATGCAAGGCATCGACGCACGTATGATTTCCGATAAGCCATCGGACGTCTCACCAAGCGCCAACGGATCGGCACGAGAGGCGCGCGAATGGATTCTTCAACTCATGCTAAGTGCGCAGACCGGGAATGAAGATCCTTCGATGGCGAAGGATTCCATCAGAGCTCGCAAGATCATCGCACGTCTCCTTCAGGCAGGCGTCATCTCTCCGGAGACTTCGAAGACAATGATTAGAAAAGTGGATGAATCGCTGTGAAACACGCACAAGAAGATAGTGAATGTCTTTACGTCAGCCTGCTATGTTGGTATTTTCTGCCAGCTGCAGATTCGTTTGTTGTGATTCATCCAGAGCCCCATGAGACGCACCTTTGCTTCCATCTGTCAGCACATTCTTTCCGTTTCTCTCCGGGTCAGTAGCTCAGTCTGGTAGAGCAGTTGCCTCTTAAGCAATTGGCCGAGGGTTCAAATCCCTCCTGACCCACCATTCCATTCGCCTCATAGAAAGCAATTCTCAGTCCCTTGAAAACGGCACCTTCACGGCCTGCGTTTCGATCTCGTTCCCGCCCACCGCGATCCTTTGCCTCGAGAGCGCGGACAGAAGCTGCTGGACGACTCTGTCTTTGATGGTCTCAAGTTCCTCATCCACCGCCGAAACATTCACCGACCGGAAGGTGATCTCCAGCATCCCCGTCCTGCCCTCCATTGCCACGAATTCCACACCAATAGCATGAAGGGAATCACGCATGTCCTGTGCAAGCGCACACAGGACATCCCCGGCATCCGAACATTCTTCGGGGAGTTCGACACTGTCCTTGGAGAGCTTCCCCGTCACATGTCCCCATCCTTTATTCGGACCATCGTCCCCGAAGGAATTGCGATGAATGGAAACATCCATCCGGTGCAAATTCTCCACCATACGTCCAACCGACTCGACGGTGACATGCTTGAATTTTACGCCAGTGCTGCCACCCTCCACCTTTCCCTCTTCTCCAGCATACGAAGAGGTACATGTCGAACCAGCTTTCTGTAATGCTTCACCGAGCATCTTTCCTACGACCTTTCGATCGAGTTCACCGGTATACTGCCCAGAGAACGTATACTCACCGCGACTTGTTCCTAACGCCATTTATTGAGAAGGAAAAGGTGCGCCATTGTAACGTCCCGAATCAGGACGTCAAGAATCCTGTCCACATTTCCATTCCTTCACTCCCCCACCCCCAACGCCCTGAGGTTTGGCTCCACTTCGGCCGAATCCATCCCGAGCGTGATGGATTCCCGGAAGAAAGCGGCAGCCTCCTCCTTTCGTCCTTCCTGTGCGGCAATCACTCCGAGATAGTATGCCGTCTGTGGCATCGCGCCCTTGAGGGCATACGCCTTCTCGAGCATCGCCTTCCCTTCGGAAGCATTCCCCTGTTCAAGGAGCAGGACACCCAAGTACGTGAACGGATCAGGATCTTTGTGACTGACAGCGATGGCACTGCGAAAGGCGGCAATTGCATCGTTCGTCCGACCGTACGAGAGATGGATCTGTCCAATATTGTAGTAGGTCGTTCCGTCGGGGCGGATGGCCACCGCCCGCTCGTACTCCGCCATCGCACCGTCGATATCACCCGACTTGAAAAGCTCCGTGCCGATGTTCGTATGCGCCACATAGGAATTGGCATAGCACGCGAGTACCTGCGTGAAGAGCGAGCGCGAATCCTTCCACGTAAGCGACTGTGCATACGCTGCGATAGCAAGCATACAGATAAGAAGAGCCAATCCGCCGTCTGCGATACGTCGCCAGCGATTGCGCAAAGCTTGAAAAAGAAGCCCCGCAAAAATGAGGATTCCGATGACGGGGATGTATGCGTAGCGATCCGAGGCGAAGATGACATCGAGTAACTCGTTTCTGCCTCTGGTGATATTGGTAAGCGTTGGTAGGAGCATGCTGAGATAAAAAAGCCATGCGAAGACGATAATCCGATGCCGTCGGAAGATGTACACGACCACGCAGAGAGCGATGACCGCCGCAGTGGAGAAAAATAGATCCGACGTAGAGAGAGCGATGGGAGACGTGTAGGGATAAATCGCGGAGAGATGCACCGGCCAGAGGAGCTTCAAGAGGTAAAAGATGATGGATTTCATACCGATAAGCACTTTCTCGAAGAGGAATGACCCGCTCGTGGCCTTTCCGAACCACGCGACGACGCCGAAAAGGACAGCAAGAAACAGGTACGGCCATTTCTCTTTCAGTGCCGTACGATTGACGGGCTTGCCTTCATACCAATCGATGAGCAGAAGGAGAAACGGCGTCAGGATTACCGTAACTTTTGAAAGGAGCGCGAGTAGGAACGCTATGACACTCCAAAGACGATAGCGCTGTTCACTCGTCCTTAAGAAAGTGATGTACCAACCAAGCGTGAGCAGGAAAAATACGGTCACAAGCACATCCTTGCGTGCGCTCGCCCATGCGACTGCTTCAGTGTTGAGCGGGTGTACGGCGAAGAGCAATCCCACAGCGATTGCCACGCTCTTCTTCTTATAAAGAAGAAAGACCACCCACACAACACCGAGTACATTGAGGATGTGGAGAGCAAGATTGGTGAAGTGATAGGTGAACGGATGGAGTCCTGCGACGAAGTAATTGAACTGATAACTAAGTGTTGTAAGCGGCACGTAAAGCTCAGGGTCATAGCTTGTGAACGCTCCAATGAGCGACGAAAAGGACAAGGAGTGGACGAGCGGATTCTCTATGATGAGCGATCCATCATCCCATGTGACGAATTCATTTCCGAGCGATCGACCATACACGACTAGTGTGAGGGCAACGATCCCACAAATCAGGAGCCACTTCTGTGTGCGCGAAAAATGCTCGTCGTCGACCATGGTCTTACTTTAAACCAAGCTCATAACGAAAACACCAGCAAAGGCGTGTCACCCTGAGGAGGTCAGCGTGTCGACGCTTCGAGACATCGCCCCGCATATGCGGGGCTCCTCCTCAACATGGCACGCTGGGCTGTCTCGAAGGGCCGACACGCCAACTTCTCACAGCACCTTCCGCGCATGTGCTCGTCCTTCGACTGGAACGAGGATGGCGATAGGCAGATCGCCGTACCAGGCAATGACTTGCGATGTCACGGGAACATTGACATCACGGCCGCAGCGAACATCCTGCATCTGTGCCATGGAGAGCCGGACGGCAGACTGATCGGCGAGCACGTCCTTGAGAGGGATAATGGAAGACCACAGTGCATTCGCGAGGGGAACGGCATTCTCAACGCGCCACTCCCCCACTTTCGTGCGACGTAATCCCTCCAAATATGCACCGGTGTGGAGCACTGTTCCGAGATCGTGCGCAAGGGAACGGATATAGGTACCGCTGCCGCAAGCTATGCGCAAACGAAGCACGGGATAGTCATAGGAGAGGATCGTGCACTCTTTGATCTCCACCTGCCGCGCGGGGATCTGAACAGTGCGCCCCTGACGCATCTTGCGATAGGCACGCTCACCACCGACATGCACAGCGGAATATGCCGGAGGCACCTGCTCGATCTTCCCAAGAAAACGGTCGGCGATGGTATTGCGAACGACTTCAAGCGTCGGCGGCACCCAGCCGGGCTTTACCGGAACTTCCGAGAGAACACCATCGCCATCGTACGTTACGCTCACCATGCCGAAACGCATCTGCGCCTCGTACTCTTTGGGAAGATCCCGAAAGAGCTCCACGACTTTGAGTGCTTTGCGTCCGACAGCGAGGACGAGGAGCCCTGTCGCAGCCGGATCGAGAGTTCCCAAGTGTCCGATGTCGCGCTCATGGAGCGCTGTGCGCACCCGCGCCACACAATCGTGACTCGTGATACCGGCCGGCTTGTCGATGAGGATCAGCCCGTGGCGCATGGGAAGAGAGTAGCACGGCGGCGAAGGTCGGCTAATGAATTGGGCGGGAAGGTGGCACGTGAGCAAAGTTGGCACACAAACCGTCTGAAGAGTAAGATCTCTCTTAAGCTCCCCCACATTTCGCGCCATGGACATCACCTTGAGCTGGGACCTGTTCGTCATTGTCTTCTTCGCGATTGTTGTCGCCTACAGTTTCATCATCGGAAAACACCAGGCAGTCAAGATTATCATCGCCACGTATATCGCCACTGTCGCCGTCCAGGGGTTGGGCAACATCCTCGCCCGCATGACCGGACAGTCACAGCCGCTGCTCACGGTGCTCGGTCTCTCGATGGATTCTTCTCTCATCGCCACTGTTAAACTCGTCGTCTTCGCCGCCGCTATCATCTTCATCGCGGTACGCGCCGGTATTGAGGTGAGCTATGTCAAAGACACAGGCAGCATCTTAAGTACCATCATCACGGGCCTCTTCGGTTTCGTGACTGCAGGCATGCTCCTCTCCACGCTCCTTACGTTCATCGCCGGCGGACCCATCCTCGATGTGAGCCTTGCACAGGCAGCAATGGTTTCCCCGATGCTCGCCAGCAGCAAACTCATGCAACTCATGGTCTTCAATCAGGATCTCTGGTTCTCGCTCCCCGCCCTCCTGCTCATCGGAGTCGGATTTCTCAGTAATAAGTAACAAAGCAGAAATTGCGTCAAGAGTTTCCATGCTGCAGGAGATGCAGCGCTTGCATGGGAAGGGGAAAGAGGTGTAAGAATAGGCAAAATTACCCCCTTCCATTCATGAAGATTTTCACCTTTACCCGTTCGGCTATCGCCGCCTCCACTGCGTGGATCGCGTCTGTCCCATACGCCTTGGCCCTCAATTTCGGAAATACCGCCGCAAACCTCGGCGGCAACGATATCCGCTCCACCGTCGAGAGCGTGCTCACGACCGTCTTGAGCTACCTCGCTCTCGCAGCAGTTGTCGTCATCGTCATTGCCGGTATCCGTCTCGTGGTCTCCTCGGGAGATGAAGGTGCCGTGGATAAGGCCAAGAAAACGATCCTCTTCGCGGTCATCGGTTTGATCATCATTCTGCTAGCCAACGCCATCGTGTCGATTGTCGCGAATATCGCCACAAGCTGATCTCCCCAAGCCTCGTGTTCTCCAGCCTTCCCCCCCCCTCCAAGGCGGGGGAGGTTTTTGTGAAGCCATTCTCAACGCTCTCAACTGGACTTGCGTCCGGAAAGCACTCTGGTGTACAACTGCACTATTACCCCTCTCCACATGCTCTCTCTGAAGAACACTCTGATGACTTCCACTCTCACACCTGCTCTGTGGTTCGTCACCGCCACTCGCGCATTCGCCGCCAATTTCGGCCCCGGATTGAATAACCTCGGAGGAACAGATATCCGCCCAACTATCGAAAACGTCATCACGACGATCTTGAGCTACCTCGCTCTCGCAGCAGTCATCGTCATCGTCATCGCGGGTATCCGCCTCATCGTTTCTTCGGGCGATGATTCAGCCGTGGAAAAGGCGAAGAAAACGATTCTCTACGCCGTCATCGGTTTGATCATCATCCTACTGGCAAACGGAATCGTGATGCTCGTTGCAAACATCGCGACGTCCTGAGCGATAAGGACTTTGCTTCTCCGTTCCGTCTTATGACATGCACGAACCGGTTTCTGTGATGTCTTTGAGCGACGGAAGGGTGCGAATCACCTCGCTCACTGTCACCTCCGATTTTTTTGCAATCGGCGGATCGTGAACGATGATGGCATCACGGCGCACTTCAACCACCTCCGTGAGAGGGATGGCGATCCCCCACCGCCATAAACGCTTAGGGAATATCCATGTGACGAGCATCTTCAATGTGTCGATCTGCACATCTGCACAGATGCCAAGAATCCGTCCACTCTCTGTACGAATGCGCTGCCCAAGAAGAGGCCTGTGCTGCTCCAAGAGTTCCTGAAGGCGTATGCGATCCTCCGTCGGAGAGAGAACATTACCATCACGCACGAGGATGTGCGTGCCCCAGCGAAGAATATCCACCCCTGCACAGAAGAGCTGGCTCCCGGAGAGCAGTCCCGGCACGTGAACGGTAAACCCTTCCACCTTGCCCGTATCGGGATTGAGGACAACTCCCGAAAGACGACCAAGAATGGCGTCACAGGAGGCATCGACCACAGGAAGCCCACGACAGGTGGAGAAACGGACGTGCATCTGGTAGAATAATACTCCAGATGCACCTCTTCGCAGGATCCTCTCATCCGGCCCTCGCCTCTGCCCTCGCCCGGGAGCTCAAGATCCCCCTCGGCAAGGTAATGCTCAAGGCCTTCAGCTGCGGGGAACGGTATGTGAAATACTTGGAATCGGTACGCGGCAAAGATGTCTATATCCTTCAGACGGCCACTCTGGAGCCAGATGTCTGTCTGATCGAGCTTTACCTCATGTGCCAGGCGGCGAAGCTTAGCTTCGCCAAGAGCGTCCACGTCGTCTTCCCTCATTTCGCCTACGCTCGCCAGGATCGGGTGGCGGAGCCACGTGAACCGATCTCCGCCAAGCTCATCGCACACCTTCTCGAGGAGTCCGGTGCGAACCATGTGATTACCCTCGACCTCCACTCCGCACAGATCCAAGGCTTCTTCTCCATTCCCGTCGACTCCCTCGACGCGCGACCGATCTTTGCACGCTATTTCAAGGGGAAGAAACTAGTCAATCCCGTCGTCGTTTCCCCCGACGCCGGTGGCGCAAAACGAGCGAAGAAATTCGCGGACATGATTGGTGCGGATCTTGCAATCATGCACAAGGGGCGTCCGCAGCATCAGAAGGCAGAAATCATCGAAGTCGTGGGCAATATCGAAGGCCACACGTGCATCCTCTTCGACGACATGATCGATACGGGGGGCAGCCTCGTCTCGGCCAGAGAAGCGCTGCGCAAGCGTGGCGCGAACGCGGATGTCTACGCCGCAGCTACCCACGCCATCTTCTCAGGGAAAGCCGTCACCAATCTGAAAGCGGCGAAGTTCAAGGAGGTCGTCGTCACGGACAGCGTCCCCGTGAACAAAAAAGCCTTCCCGGGCCTCAAGATCCTGCCGATCGCCCCGATGCTCGCCGAAGTGATCAGCCACATCGAACTGGGACAGAGCGTGACGGATATCTACAAGAAGTGACGCAAGGAACGAGAACACGAACCTTCTGATCTCAGTGCGACTTCGTCGTTTCTCTTCCGCTCTTCTTCCACATAACCCCGGTAGGGGTATGCGCCCACCATTCATCAGGCAATTTGAATGTTTCGCCGTTCATCAGTTGGTACACGCCATTCTCTGCGGAGAACACACTGCCAACTGCGTATCCTAGATTGAATTGCCCATCGGAAGGCATGAGTCGTCCTTCCTCATCGACCGTTCCCAAGAGAGTCCCCAAACTTCCGGTAAATCCAATCACTTTGTCTCGCAGTGCGCCTCGCATGAGTACATCTTCGCCTGTTTGCTTCATGGTGTATGTGCCATGCGTCACCAGATTATGCCGAATCCCCAATTCCTGTATTGCGCTCGCAAGTGCATCTCTGTCTTCTTGAGTAATGCTGCGACTATCTTTCAAACAAATGACACGGACGACAATTTTGAGATTCAGATGTAAACCTTCAAGATATCTCCTCACCAAGGATTCTCTTAGAATGACAGATTCTCCGTCACGTTCGGGCGCATTGCGAGAATCAATCGTTCCGCCCATGACGAATACTGCCAGTTCACGTTCTGATGCACCCATAGGCTTAATATATTACATCAATTACTTTTATCAATGTGGTGGTAGACATGCCAATAGTTATTACCTATTCAGCATTGCTGTAGAGCTGGGAAAAAGAATGGAGATTACGGATTATGGTAGCTTCAAAAAAGGGTGTGAGAGAGTATTTGTGAGGGAGGAAAATGGCTTAAATAAAGCAAAAAAACTCCTGCCTGAAGCTATAGAAACATGTAAGGGTTAGGACTGAGTTTGATTATTAATAATAATTGAAGGTTTAGTAACCAAAATTCTTCTGAATGAATTTTAAAATATAGCCTTTCAATGGCTTAGGAATACATTTAAGCAAACGATTAATGGCAGGTGTCCTATCCTTTGGGAAAATATCTATATCTGGGTATTTGTTTAGTAGCCATTGTTCGTGTCTAGTAATTTTGGAAAGTCTAAAGGGAATAAAGCCAGCCCTTAGCTGTGCTGGAGACCAATTATCTTTAATACCAACAACACCATGCCCCTTACGTATCATCAATTTAATAGTTTGGTCATTATGCGTTTTAAAATCGGGGTGAGGCTCAATTGCTATAGGCTCATCATAATCAGCTATATATTGATTAATAAGCGTAGTAAATACTTCATAATAAGCTAAAGCGCCGTTTATCAATTTATGCTTTTCTTCATGCCCTATAACCCTTCTTGTCGAACCAGTAAACAATCTAATGTCATTATCATAAACAGTGTAACTACAGTGAAACACTGCATTTCTTAATTGGTTATCGTAAAAATCATCAAATAGCTCTAGAGAATTTGCTATGCCCAGTTGCCTTGCCCTCTTTTGTAGATTGCGAATTTTATCAATTGGCTTCCATTCCACCTCATCACCTCGCTTGTTAAGTGTAGGAGGAAAGTTATTTTTTGCCCTATCTCCTTCTATTACATTCATCAGATTAGCCAACATTTCATACGGTTCAGATGCCTCAACAATCAAGCCATATAAAAGTAGATGAACGTGAGTATTTTCCTCTTTATCGAATTTCTTTTTTACACTATTTATTGCCCTAAAATTCTGATGAAGCGTATCGAAAGGAAACCAGCCACTGTCTGCAGTTATTTCTCTGATAGCAAGTAATGACAATATAAATTCAAAGGCACATGTTTCTTGAGCTTTTGCAAAAAGCTGGTCTAAGTCGTTAAAACATTTCAGCATTGCATCAGCATATGTTTGATGCCAATTCTTGGGCACTGTATCTAACGTCCAATTGCCGTCTTTGTCTCTTTTAAAGGCAGACACTATGTTGAAAGGAAAGAAGTATCTAAATATTCCTTGATAAAACTCTCTCTTCCTTCGTCTGTTAGAGTCGCTTCAAAACCACGAATAAAAAATGACATTGATTTAACGATTTTAATAAACAAATCGATTTGGCAATTCATAAACTCTTCTGTGGTTAAGTCATGCGCTCTGGTAGTTCTAGAAGGCTGTTCACCAGATGCATACTCAATTCTTCCTATCATATGTCCATGTAGAAGCTTGTTTCTAGCTTCAGAGAAATTAATTAAATTGCCAATAATATCCATGTTGTTGCCTAATTCATCTGCATCTACACCTTTGAATGATACACTAAATAGCCAGATGCGCAGCTTGTCTAAGTAGCTAACTTGGTCAATATGATTGTCGATACTTTCATAATTTGTGTAATGACGTTTGCCAGATTTAATCACTTTCCTCATCAAAGCATTTAACCCTAATTCCAGTACCAGATGAAGGCTTATCAAAAAGTCCATTCGGTCTTCTTTTGTAATATCATCTCCTTTTAAAAGAATGTTAGTACATTTTTTTCTATTAGAAATTAGTAGATATAATGATTCTACTTCTAGTCGCACAGATTCTTGTATTTTCATAAAAACAGAAAGGGAAATTAGTATCTAACCTTATTAACCAAAGAAGATAGAAACAAGCCTAGCAGCACTACCCCAGATAATGCCTGTATTGCTATTACGTACTGCAGATTACTTGCATCTGTAAGGCTACCGTAGCCAATGGTTGTAAATACATACACCGAATGGGTAATGGCTTCGTAGAAGTTATTTTTAAAGTAAAAGTGAGAATAAATACCAGCAAAGAAAAGAATATTGATAAACCCACACAATACTATTCTCCATGGTCTTTCTCCAAACCCCCATATTAGAAAGTCTAGCCACTGAACAAGTGCCTTAAATCTTGCAGAAATATGAGCAGTAAATACGCCTTCTCTTTTTGCATATGCTCTTAGCTCTCGTCGTATTCGCCTCCAAAAATAACGTATATGCTTATCAATTCGTAAACCATTTCTCTTAAATATTAGTATGGCTTCATGGTCACAAAGATCATAACACTCTCGTGTGTTTTGTAGACTTGTTTGAAATAACATCTGATATTTCCTTTCAAGATAGTAATTTTCTTGTGCCTGGTACGAATAACCAAATTCTTGTGCAGCTCTACGCATTTTACTGTAAAAGTTCCGCTTATCATCATGCTTTAGGCTTTTATGGTTAGTAAACTTAAAATCAGGCATATCCGCCCTATTTAAGTCTGTAGATGTTCTTATCGGAGTACAGTTATCAAATTCAAGATGTGTTAAGCGTGAGTTGTATATTCTGCTAATACTAGCGTTATGATTACATATGAAATGTAAATCTTGTATCTGGCAGTTAACAATATTCATATTTGATATATGACACCTTTCAAGCTCTATAAATGGCATATCAAGATTTTTTAACATTAGGTCTCGAAATGATGAATATCTAATTTTAGAAAAAGTAGTACCCCCCATTCTTCTGCCTGTAATCGTTAAAGCATCGAGATTAGCAAAATCTAAATTTTTGCCACGTATCAAATGACCTAGTATCTCTAATCCTGAAGCCAAGTTCACTACAGCATGTCTACCAAAGATCTTTGAAGCATAACTGACTTGCGGAGTGCCAGACCAATGACTGTAAACAAAGTCATCTGCATGAACGTCTGAACCGTCACGTTTTACCCTAAACTTATTAATGTTTTTTTCTGTTTTAAGCCAATGAAAGTAAGGAATGAAGCTGGTAAAGACTGTATATTCAAACTTCTTTCTGTCCCCAGTAATACTTTTATTACTTCTATCAGCCCATTCTTTCCTTCCTTCAAAATCTTTTTCAGGACTTGCGCATATCTCAGCACCTTCATTCCAGTGCCATGGATTAAAGTAGCTATAGAAAGTATGCAGACCACTGCCAATAAAAAACTCAGATGTTTGATTAGATTTAAGTATTAGCTCATCAGTAACAGAAAATTGTGTTTGCCATTCCTCAAAATGAGGTAATACCTCTTTGAAAAAACCAATCAATAGTGGAATGTCATTTTTACGTCTCCAATCGTTAAATGCTTCTGGTGTTTGTTGCCAAATTTCTTTTATATCTTCCATGTACGCATTATAGTGTTTTTCTTTATAAAAGCTCAATTTGCTACAATAGCAATATGGGGGGCGATAGTGGACCCTTCAACTCCGTTTCAGGGCAAGCTTGAACTGCAACCTCCTGGCTTGCCATGAGGAGGCCGAAGGCCGAATGTCCCTCGGCTTCGCTCGGGACACTCTGTGGATGGGGTTGGTCGAAGCTCCCGCAGGGAGCGGAGACCACGAGCGAATCCGCCTCTGGCGGATGAGTCGAGTGGTGGGCGATGGCTGATTTGAACAGCCGACCTCGACATTATCAGTGTCGCGCTCTAACCAACTGAGCTAATCGCCCGAGGAGCAAATCCAAGGGTACGGAGTCTCGCGCTTGCGGTCAACGGGGGTGACAGAAGATTTTGCCGACTCCATCCGCACTTCGTGCTACACTGATTTTCATGAAGCTTCCCTTGCGTATCACCATCCTCCTGACAGCCATGATTGTAAGCCTCCCCGTCAGTCTTCCTGTCGCCCACGCAGCGCGGAGGAGTAATTTCTATCGCGTGGGCACCTACGAATCATCCCTTCCGATCAAGTGCCGCATCAACCACGCAAAACCGAAAGTGAGGAGGCATACGCTCCCCTCCAAGCCAGTTCTCCAGAAAGGGTCCCTTCGGTAATTACCGCAATCGCGCCCAGCGAACGAACTCCTGAAGTGAGAGTTCATTTGGCAGCGGCCTTCCCCCAACAACCACTCCACTCACTGTTCTTTGAACGGTATCGAGGAGAAAATCGTAGCTTAAATCGCCATGCACCCCACTGAAGACGATCTTCGTCACACGCACCCGTGAGGCATCCAAAGCCTCGAAGGAAGTTTGTACCGTGAATGCCGCTCCACTCTCACGCAGCAGTTCTTCTGCCAATCCCACAACCCGTTCCGGATCGAATGACTGCATACTCCTCTCGGAAGATGAGGCTGCTGCCTCCAGATCATGTGTTATCACATCGAACGGCTCATCACCCGGTTGTGAGAGTGACTGGACTGCAACCGATGCAGTGGATGAAAGCAACTCTTTGTATTCCACCACGATATTCGTGAGAGATGTCGCAAGTATCCGGGCGCGCTCGGGATACCCCAATATCGTCTCGGTATGCACAATAGGAACAAGGACAGATACGAGATGATTCAGGAGAGAACGCGGATCGGCGTCGAGAGTGAGCAGATCGGCCGCCTCCTGCTCCCACCGTCGCAGGATCACGATCGGAAGCGCATCGACCCATACATCTGACTGCGGAAGTACGAATAAGTGCAACATCCGCATCTCCGTGCTTGGCGTCGGATGATCCACCCCCCACGCATGGAGTCGCCATTGCGGATGAATCGTCGCAAGCAGCCAAAAGCGATCATCGCGCATAAGTGCCGTGAGCAGCATATTCGTCATCACCGAATCTCCAGAAATTTGCGAAAGAAGAGAGGCAAGGATCCCCTGTCCGCGCTGGTCTGAGAGATCCTCTTCATTATCTGCATCATGCAGGATCTCCATGACACATTCACGATCTCCCTCCTGTATGCAACGGGTCAATTCACGAAATACTTCCTCTTCGTAGAGCCGATCGACCCTCTGCTGCGCAGCGGGGAGACGCCATCCATTGAAAGCGAACGAAAAGAAACGACCCGGAGAAAAGTCCACTGATCCGGTCGGCAACGATACTGTCGGAAAGGATTCCAACTGCATGAGTTGTGTTCGCTTAAATGTGGCGGGAACCGCGGAGAGCGCTCGACTCTTCGCCCACTGCGTCACTCCCGCATCGTACGACGCGATCCGGCCGTTGCCACTCCACTGCAATCCAGCCGGGATCAGGACACTTCGTTGCCCACTCGTCGCAAGCATCGACGTAGTCAATGCAGCAACTGTCACGACACCGCCGCGCACTGTCACGTATGTGCCGCCGTTCATGCCGGTCAAGTGCAGATCCGCCACATCCATCTCCACAATACCATCCGTCTTGACGAGTAACGGACCAGAGAGGAGACGCGGCACCGAACCCGCACGATCGACCAGAGTGTCGCTCCACACCATCGCCTGCGCATGAACACCCCACGAAATGACTGCCGGAAAGCGCTCGATCTTCGGATCCGTCTGCCGCATGATCGATGCATTCTGCGAAGAGGATGCACCGAAGAGGGAGATCAAAAGCAGGAACAGAAAGACCGGCAGGATGAGGAAATGCCGATGAGCGGACAGATGCAGGTTCATGTGTGTATTTTTCCTCTCATGTTAGCAGAAAAAGTCACTTTTGGCAACGAGCCGGACTTGCAGCCTACAGCAGGAGATGGCATGCTCGACTCATGCGCGTAATCGGTATCGATCCCGGATTGGCCACTACAGGCATCGGCCTCGTCGAAGGTGACGAGCACGGGGAGATCCGCTGCCTCGACTGGTGCACCATCACAACGCCGGCGGGCCTCGCGACTCCCGATCGCCTCCTCGAGCTCTCGCGCGACCTCAAGACATACATGGATGAGCATCGACCGTCACTGGCCGTCGTGGAGCGGATCTTCTTCTCGGTGAACGAACGCACGGCGGTGGACGTTGCGCAGGCGCGCGGCGTCATCCTCGCGGCCATCGCGGAGAAGTCCCTTCCGATCCTCGAACCCACTCCGCCGCAACTCAAATCCTGCATCACGGGCGACGGAAAAGCAGATAAGCGGCAAATGCAGGACATGCTCGCGAGGATGTTCAAACTCCCTTCCATCCCGAAACCCGACGATGCGGCGGATGCCTTGGCGATGGCGGTCTTCGGGGCGCTGCAGGAACACGCGAGTATCGCCACCCGATGATGAAAAAAGAAGCAGGGATCCATGGAACCCCTGCTCCCAACCTTGCATCCAAGGCTCTTCCTACGCCTGTCACCTGAGATTTCGGCGAATTCCTGCCTAGGACAGTGGAATACGTTCCTCTCAGGAAGGACACGCAGTTGAAAGCATTACGGACTCGAATGAATAGTTAGTCAACAATTCTACGATGAAAAACTGAAAGCATTCTTCGGAAAAAAAGGGTAGGAGTCATCAGACTAGCTGCTAGAGAGACAAAACTCCTACCCCCGACCATGTATCCTGGGCATGTCGCCTGAGATTCCAGAATTCCGGTCATATGCCCGGAGAAACGTTCCTCTCAGGAAGGACACACAAGTCGAAAGCATTACAGACAGAAATGAACGTATCGTCAATTATTTAATCAAGAATTATGCGGGGATCGCCTGCGCCACTCCCGAACGTTTGCCGCTCCTCGCCTTGCGGCGAACGCGCCCGTTCTCCACGTCCCACACAATGGCATGCTCAGAACCAGGGGGGAGGTGTGTAGCCGTGCAAAACACCTGATGACCCGCAAGCGCGGCGAGGAGTTGTGACTGGTGCAAGTCGTCCAGCTCCGAGAAGACGTCATCCAAGAGAATGATCGGCTTCTCTCCACGCTTGAGTTCCAGATAGGATACCGTGAGGAAGAGCATGGCGAGCACGGCGGCACGCTGCTGCCCGCGGGAGGCGAACGTGGTGAGGGGGCGCTCTTCGACAGTGACCGTCCAATCTTCGCGATGCGGGCCGACAGTCGTCGAGAGCAGGAGGAGATCACGCTCACGATAGTGGAAGAGCAGTGCGCGGAATTCCTCCGCAATGGCGGCCTGATCGCATGCGGTTCCCTTGCGGAGGTAATCGATGCGGACGGAATCCCAACGCTCTCCAAGCGCATGCACTTCATCGCCAATGGAACACTGGAGCACACCCAGAAGCTCGAGTCGCATCGCCGTCAAAAGACTCCCCTGCTCTACAAGCATCGCATCCCACTGCTCAAGATCCACTTCCCGACAAACGCCATCGGCGATTTTCTTCAACAGTGAAGAGCGCTGCCGAAGAATCTTGCCGTAGGTCGAAAGAGCCTGATCGTAAGCAGTCGATGTCTGGCAGAGAATATCGTCCATGAACCGCCGACGCAGACTCGGCGCACCGACAAAGAGCTCAAGATCCTGCGGAAGGAAGGCCACGGAAGGAAGCTTTCCGACAAGCCGTGCGACTGGTGTGCGGACGTCATTCAAGAACGCCGCCTTCTGCTTGCGTGGTCGTGCAGTACTCACCAATTCAAGCTTGAGAGCTTCCCCACTATCATCTTCCACCGTGGCGCTGACGCGGATGAAATCCGCACCCCAGGCAACAGTGTCCTCCTCTGTGACACCCAAGAATGATCGTGTAAGGGAGAGGAAGGACATCGCCTCGAGAATGTTCGTCTTTCCTGTTCCGTTTGCTCCAATGAAGATGTGCGTATCCGCTCCGACGAATGCGAGACGCTCAGGGGCGAGGTTGCGGAATTGCTCGGGAAGAAGAGTGACAAGGCGCATCAGCGTTGACTGGAAAACCGAGTAGCCTCTTCCATCACTGCCTGCGCAATCTTCCGATACTCTACACGTTTGAGATACTGCGAAAGCTCGCTCGGTTTCACCCATACGAAGGCGTCGATCTCCCGATTATCGACCTGCACATGCGTCGAAGCATCCACGAGCGCCATGATGAATTCCACGCGTTGACCACAGACATTATCCGGACGGAACCGTCTGTACGACGCAGGAAACTGGTACTGGTATACGTGCTCACTCTTCCCCAGGACCGTTGCCGTGATGCCAGCCTCTTCCTGAAGCTCCCGAACCGCCGCCTGCTCAATGGTCTCCCCCTTTTCCCGCCCACCCTGCGGCAGCTGCCATGCATCATTTTTGCGCGGCTTGTGGAGGAGCAACATTTCGAATGTGGGCATACACGCCGTAGGCGAACATTGCTCCGCCGGACGCAGCACGGCGATGGAGGCGCAAGAGCGATAAACGTCCATCATGGGGACACTATAACAAGAGAATTGCGAAAAGGGATGTCTACTTGGAGTGACGCTCCTCCTTCAGAGTAACTTTCACACGCTTGCAGCACGCCGGGCAGTACTTCACCAGTTTCTGCGCATGCTCCTTCCACGCACGACCCTTCTTATCCTGCTTATGAAGTCGCGCAGAGCCGAGGCGGTTTCCCGTCTCTGAGCAGAATACAGCGAATACAGTGCGCTTTCCTCGTGGCATAGCGGAGAGAGGATACTGATCCCTAAAGCACGATGCAAGGAAAAGCTGCAAACAATACAACGAAAAAGTTCCCATCTCAGAAGCTCATGACACCGCCATACACACCATCCCAGCCGCCACGAGCGTGAAACTCACAACTTTCACCGACACCGACTGCTTGGTGAGAAGCTCACGCGGAGCGTAGGTTGGCGCCACGTAACACAGAAGCCACGCGAAGATGATGGCCAAAAACGGCTGAGAATTTTCCAGAACTGCGACGAGAGAAACAGGGCCATACTTGAACGCGGCCACGAACGACAGGCATCCGAGCATGATGCATAAGGATGCGAAGACGTTCAGGAAGAAGGTATCCCATCGCAGTCGGGACCACACTCCGCGAGCACTGCGCCGTACGCCCGGTACGACCCACGGGAGCACCTGAGCGGTCCCTTTCTGGAAAAACTCCGTCCAGAAGAACGCCGTCATGATGGTCTCGCCCCCCTCGACGGCCGCTTTCTGAACGATGAAGAAAGGCGTGTAGAGGAGACCGAGAAGCAGCAGCCAAGCCACTGTTCGGAAGAGCGTGATGTGTTTGTGCCAGAATGCAACGAAGAGGACGCTCGAAAGAGCGAGGATCGCACCGACACTCTGCAGGAAGGTCCAGCGTTCCTGAAAGATCACGAATCCGGCGATGCTCACGGCAAGAGCCTGGAAGACCCATGCAGCATGCATGATCGATACGTCGAACCGCTTGAGGACGGCGAGGAATACCAAGGAAGCGACGTATGAGCAAAGACCCGCCGCCGCATACCACGGAAACCAAACCGTATGAAACGATACGAAACCGACGAGCATGCACAGCCAAAAGAGATCGAAAGCACTCTGCACCCAAGCGAGGATGAATGGCCGCGACTCAAACCGATGCACGAGCACCGAGTTCGTCACATCCGAGGCAACCCACAGAACGTTGCCGGCCATGGCGGCGAGAAACCACATGGAGCAGGAGCAGAAATGTCAGGATTTCGTCTGCAAGAAATTGAACACTCCGTTCGCCGCCACCGCCCCTTCTCCCGCCGCCGTGGCGAATTGGGCGAAGTGATTGGAAGCGCTGGAAACGTCTCCTGCAGCGAAGGCACCGGGCACGGAAGACTGCTGCGCCGCATCGACTTGCACGAATCCATGCGCATCGAGTGCACAGCCAAGCTGCGAAGGGAGCTCTGACGCCGGATCGGAACCGATCTCCACGAAAACACCGTCCACTGCGAGGCGATCAGCCCCTTCGAACGGTTTGTCGAGTGTTACGCCAGTCACCTTCCCCGATCCGCTGATCTCCTTCACCGTCCGCTCCAGCACGAACGTGACGTTCTCGCGCTCCTCCAACTTCTCCACCCAGTACGGTTCGGCACGGTAAGCGTTCCTCCGATGAATGAGGTATACCTTCTTGGCTACCTGTGCAACGATCGCCGCACCCTCCACAGCCGCGTCCCCTCCTCCAACGACTGCGACGGTCTTCCCTCTGAAGAAGAACGCATCGCACGTCGCACAGTACGACACTCCCTTGCCGGCGAATTCCTGCTCCCCCGGGACACCGAGATGACGCTTCTTCGACCCCGTGGCGAAGACGACCGTTTTCGCCTCATCGGATCCCCCGCCCTGATAAGCAAGGGTAAATCCCGTCTTGGTCTTTTTGACACCCTCCACAAACGCCTGTTTGAAAGTCACTTCCGAGAAACTCTTAGCATGAGCTTTCATGCGCTCCATGAGATCGGGGCCCGCTACCTCGATGTCACCCGGCCAGTTGCCAACCTCTGCGGCCGTGACACCCATCCCACCCTCTTCCGCCCCGATGAGCAGCGTGGAGAGCTTATAGCGTGCCGTGTAGATCGAAGACGTGTACCCGGCAGCTCCGAGCCCGATGATGGCGACGTCGAACATCGAAGAAAGAGTAGGGGCAATGCTCTCCAAGATCAAACACGGGTGACTCTTATGCATTCACCCACCCTCTCGCACGCATCGCATCGAGCATCCTCTTGATTCCCACCAAGAACGCGGCGTCGCGCAACGCGAGAGACTGGCGATGTGATTCACGTCGCACTGCCTTGTAGGCATCAAGCATGATCCGCTTCAGCTCCCGATCCACGCGTTCGGCCGTCCACTGTTCACCACTGCGCCCCTGCACCCACTCGAAGTAGCTCACCGTGACACCGCCCGCATTCGCCAGCACATCCGGGACCACCGTCACATCCTTCTTGGCAAGAATGACATCCGCTTCAGGAGTGGTGGGCCCGTTGGCCAACTCGAAGACGATGTGCGCTTGGATCCGTCCGGCATTCTCCTCTGTGATGACATTATCCAGCGCCGCAGGAATGAGGATATCACACGGAAGCTCGAGGAGCTTCTCATTGGTCACCTGCTGCACGCCATCCATCTTCATTCGTTGGATATCGCAGACGGACCCCTCGCAATACTCGCCAGCAACGGATCCCGTCTTGCGCTTGTACTTCTCGATGCGCACAGGGTCGATCCCCTCCGGCCCGTAGATGCCCCCCTGTGAGTCGGAGAGGGCGACGATCGTGAAGCCGGCATTGTGCAGGAAGCGCGCCATGGTCGCTCCCGCGTTGCCGAATCCCTGAATAACCACCTTGAGTTCCGACGGATCGAGCGCCGCACGATCGACGAGTTCCTGCAAGAGAAAGAATCCGCCGCGCGCCGTCGCGGTATCGCGGCCCAGCGAGCCGCCGAAGCTCATTGGCTTTCCTGTGATGACCGCGGGACTGTAGCTCTTCGTCTGCTTTTCAAACTCATCGCGCATCCACGCCATGATGGCAGGATTGGTATTCACATCCGGTGCCGGAACATCGATATCCGGCCCTAAGTGTTCGAGAAATGCACGGACATACGCACGGGAGAGCTCCTGCAATTCTTTGGAGGAGAGATCTCTTGGATTCACCTGGATACCGCCCTTCGCACCGCCGAATGGAATGCCGACGACTGCTGTCTTGACCGCCATGAGCGCTGCGAGAGCTTTCACCTCTTCTTCGTCCGCCAATGGATGGTAACGAATGCCACCTTTGTACGGACCACGCGCGTCGTTGTATTGCACGCGGAATGCGGGGAAGGTCGCTGTTGCCCCATTGTCACGCGTGATGGTGAGATCCTTCTTATGGATGAACCGCGGCTGCGAGAAGAGCGCACGCTCGGTCGGAGAGAGACGCAAGTTCGTGAGTGCCCTCTCGAGTGTCGAGAGAAAGCGGGTGTAGGGGGTCGATGGAGCCATGAGAGGAAGAGGGATGTTCAACCATAGTGTTGCAGAAGTCCGTGGCGATTCCAATGTGCTCGCAAAAATCCCCCAATCGATCTTCCATGACCGATTGGGGGATTCGCTTCTCTGTCTCGAAACGACTATTGGCTCAGCTCTTCTGGCCATACCCGCCGAGCTTCTCGCGGACCTTCGGCCCCTGTCCGGCCGATCCGAAGGCGACCATACGCTTCTCGCAGACCTCCTGCATCGCCGCGCGGGCAGGCCTCCAGTAATCGCGCAGATCGAACTTGTCGGGCTGCTCGACGAGAAACCGGCGGATCGCCGCGGTGATCGCGAGACGGTTATCGGTGTCGACATTGATCTTCGTGACACCGCCGATCCGGATCGCGCGCTGGATCGCCTCCAGCGGCACACCCCACGCGGGCTTGAGCTTGCCGCCGAACTGGTTGATGACATCGCGGAGTTCCTGCGGAAGGCTGGAGCTGCCATGCATCACGAGGTGCATCGTGGGTGGAACCTTGGCACGAATCTTCGCAAGATGCTCGATAGCCAAGACATCCGCATCCGGCGGCTCCGTGAACTTGTACGCGCCGTGGGACGTGCCGATCGCGACGGCCAAGGCATCCACGCCGGTCAATTTCACGAATTCCGCAGCCTCGTCCGGATCCGTGAGGAGCTGCCTGCGCGTGAGCTTCCCTTCGGCGCCTTGCTCCTCTTCTTTTTCGCCGGTTCCCGTGATCAGGTGTCCGAGGCACCCGATCTCACCTTCGACCGAGACGCCCTTCGCATGGGCGATCTCGACAACGTGGCGGGTGACCGCGACGTTGTACCAGAAGTCCGACGGCGTCTTGCCATCGGGCAGCAGGCTCCCATCCATCATCACGGACGTGAAGCCATTCGCAACGGCGGAACGACAGACCTCGGGCTCGTTGCCGTGGTCGAGATGCACGACGAGCGGGACCTCGGGGTACTGGTCCGCCGCCGCGAACATGAGAGCGCGCAGAGCCCAATCTCCCGCGTACTTGCGTGCTCCACGGCTCAACTGGATGATCGCAGGAGAGTCGGTCTTGCGCGCCGCCTCCATAATCGCGGTCACCTGCTCCAAATTATTCCCGTTCAAAGCCGGGATTCCGAACTGGTTCCCGAGCGCAACGTCGAGAACGGGTGTCAAGGGGTGCAACATGGCATCATCCTCCTCTTTTGCCGCTCCTGTGAATGATCAGCTCCCACTCCATCGCGGGAAAATGACCGATCAGTCCGGTTACGACAGAGATGCCTCAAACGTACTCCACATTTCCTCCTCGTCAATACGTCAACATTAGTGTGTAGTCTCAAACATCCACCCATAGAGCCTCCGTGCCCCCTCGGAAAGCCGCGGTCCGCACCGCAGGAGGAACGCATCATCGATCACCCGCACACGCCCCTCTCTGACCGCACGAAGATGTTCCCAGCCTTCTCTCCTCTGTACGACCGTCCGATCGATCTTCCCGCCGATGGCGCGCCACGCGAGGACGATGAGGTCGGGGTCAAACCCCGAAAGATCGTCCAGCGACAAAGGTTCAACACTTACACCGCCGGCAAGTCGAACGATTTCCGACACCCATCTTCCGGCAGCAATCGACGGAGACGGAGATTCTTCCACATAAATTTTCATCCTCTGCGACAAGTGAGCGGCTTTCTTCTTCACCTCATTGAATCCCTTTTGCAGAGACGCAACAACCACAGCAGCCTGCTTCTCCCTTTCAACCAAGATGCCAAGCATGCGGATCATTTCGGCAACTTCCGCGAGCGACTGTACATCGACCGTGACGACATTCGCACCGCGTGACTTGAGCTGCTTCACAACCTCATCATCCGCAAATGCATGGTCGATCACGAGTTCCGGCCGATGCGCAAGGATCCCGTCTACATCATGCTTCTCCACATGCGAAATACCCTCGACCTCCGCCGGAAAATCACTTCCCCGATCTCTACACACGACAGACGATCCCGCCCCCAGTGCGAAGAGGACTTCGGTGATCCCGGCTTCGAGACTCGCGATACGCATCAAGAAACAGTATGCCACGTTTCATCCCTTTAACAGGATGGCCATGCACGAAGCCGCATCTTGAATCGAAAAGTTGACAATACAGCTATTTTGGCAACACCTTGATCATTCATTGCTATTGGACAATGGTACGGCGATTTCCAAGCTGCAGAGGATTATGCAGTCATTCAGCTCCTGCAAGATTTTTGAACGTACTGCATCCTCCTTCCCGAAGGAGAGGAAAAATGCTAAAATAACTGGATTTATACATACTGAATGGACTCTCTCAATATCTCCCCATCTCCAAAGGGTCGGATGACTGCAATCACGTTCGCAATCATCACTTTCATTGCTGTTTCGGGCATCCTTGTCGGGTGGAACGTCCTTCATGCATACATCTCTCCAGGAGAATTTTTGCAATCGTACGGGGTTGATCTGCCGGGAACTTCCTCCTCATCGTCTGCTTTGAGCCAGGAATCTTCTCAGTCATCCATGAGTGCTTCGGGGTCCAGTCTCTCGAGTGAAGATGGCGAAGACTCTTCGATACCGCCGATTCCCGATCTGGAACAAGAGATCATCCCTCCCATCCCCAATCTCTCCGACATTATTGACCAAATGCAATCCAGCTCGATGTCATCGGGCAGCAGCGAAGGGGATACGATGGTTGACCTTCCGATCCCCGACCTCGGAAATATCATCCAATCGTCCTCCTCGAGTGAAGCAGCTTCCGGTGCTGCGACGAGTAGTGTGACCTCCTCGGAAGCAGAACAGTCATCCGCATCTTCCCAAGCAAGCGATGAGATCTCGCCGACGCCATCGGCCGGAGACACGGATAGTAATACAGATAGTGGCGGAGGCGGTTCGACCCGCAACGCACAGTCTGTCCAAGACTGGCCGACTCCATGGAAGAGCATCACGGGAGGCTACAATCGAGAGGCTGCCCCTGCTATCGTTCCATCGGAACAACAGACTAAGACGATTTCAAGCACACCGACACTGACCATCGAACCGAATGTTGCACAGCAAATACCCCAAGCGCCTGTTCCAATAACAAATCCGGTACTGCAAATGGCCGCTGCACCAGTACAGAAGCCTGCTGTCACTCAACAGCCCCCTGCTATCCCGGAGAGCATAGCAGCAATGATTCCACCTTCCGCACCACCGTTGAAAGCAGTTGCTCCTACCCCTTTGTACGACACCACAGCACCGGGGGAATACGTTCCGCTGTCCGTGACCGCTCCGACGACCGTACTTTCACAATCCGCACAACCTTCACCTTCCACTGTTCCGCTCTCCGCGAGAGTGACCGAGACACCGACTGCAATCGAGGAAACTTCGCAGAATGTCGAACAGGGCAAGCACGCTCCGCTTCCGGGAAGCGGCACGCCGCTCACTATGAGCCTCTTTTTGTCACCACTGCTTGCTGCAGGGCTTTACACACTGGTGCGCAGATATCGATCGGACGCATCTGCATGAGCGCCTCTCTTCTAAAGAGAGGCGGAAGCCTACGCTTCCGGACAACAGGGAAACACGATAGAATAAGGATGTGCCGGAGTGGCGGAATTGGTAGACGCGCACGACTCAAAATCGTGTGCCGCAAGGCGTTGAGGGTTCGATTCCCTCCTCCGGCACCATCTTCATTTGTTTTTCTCATCACTCCTCTCTCCCCCGAAAGAGATTTCGGCGTACACTGATGCCCCATGAAGCAGTACTCTACGTTCAATTTCGATTCCTTCGCCTTCGAAGAGCAGGAGGGCCGCATTGAGCTTCGCTACAGCCTCGATAATTCGTTACTCTTCACGGAAACGCTCGCGCTCCCACTGGCCATCGAGTATCAGCGCGTCCCCTTCGATCTCCTGAAACGCGCACTCTTCGTCTTGCATCTAATCGGCGGCGTCAGTTACTACAAAACCTGTTGCCCGAAATCCATCGCCGTCCTCTCTGGCGGCCTCACCCCCGCACAAGCCGCCTTCTGGAATACGGTGTACACGCGTGGCTTAAGTGAATTCTTCTACGTGAACAAGATCGATCCGACAGACCTCATTCATTTTTCCCCATCGCTGACTCCTGCGCCGCTCGTCCACATCGATCGGCCGAAGCCGGGAGACAAGGTGCTCATCCCCATCGGAGGCGGCAAGGACTCCCTCGTCACCATCGAACTCCTCAGAAAAGCCGGCTTCGATGTGACGCTGCTGCGGATGAACTCCCACCCGCTCATCGAAGCGATGATTCATGCAACGGGTCTGCCCTGCATCACCGTCGAGCGCAAGCTCTCCCCCGCTCTCTTCGACGCAAACACACAGGGTGCCTTGAACGGCCATGTCCCCATCACAGCGTATCTCTCCGCCCTAAGCGTGGTGATCGCGATCCTCTACGGATTCGATACGATCGTCATGAGCAACGAAGCAAGCGCCAATGAGGGTAACGTGAAAAAGGGTAGCCTCTCCGTGAATCACCAGTGGAGCAAGAGCATCGAATTTGAGCGAATCTTCTCCGCGTATATTGCCGATGCCATCACCAAAGATCTGCAGTACTTCAGCCTGCTGCGACCGTTGAGCGAACTGAAGATCGCACAGATCTTCGCACAATTGCCGCAATACTTTCCGCTGGCAACGAGCTGTAACACCAATTGGAAGCAGATTCCGAAATCCGGCAGCGAGCGATGGTGCGGAGAATGTGCCAAGTGTGCATTCGCCTTCGCACTCCTCGCTGCTTTCCTCCCGAAAGATGCACTTATGATGATCTTCGGGAAGAATCTTTTTGAAGATTCCTCTCTCGTCATTCTGTACCGACAGCTCCTCGGTCTCGAGGGCTTGAAACCGTTCGAGTGCGTCGGAACGCCACAGGAGGTCCGCGCGGCATTTGTCCTCGCTCACGAGCGCGGAGAGCTCGAAGGAACTCCCGTCATGAAACTCTTCACGACCGAAGCGCTGACGAAGATCCTCGATCCGAAGGCGATTGTTGCCCAAGCTTTGGCACCTTCTCTAGATCACACCATCCCATCCATCTTCCAACCGGCTCTCCATGCATATCCGTGATCTCGCCGGAAAGACTGTCTGCATTTTGGGATTCGGCCGCGAAGGACGCGCAACGCTCGAAGCTTTGGAGAAACTCGCACCCGGATGCGAGGTGACTATCGCAGATCAGGATGAGACGATCACTCCCCCCGCTGCGAAACACTGGGTACAACTCGGAACCGGATGGCTGAAGAATCTCGAGAAATTCGACGTGATCATCAAGTCCCCCGGTATTCCTCCGTCTTCCCTGCAATCGATCAACGGAAATCGGGGAAGGGAGCCTGAAAAACCGATCTTCACCACCCCCACACAACTCTT
>JAQTSD010000016.1 GCA_028711445.1 Candidatus Peribacteraceae bacterium | reverse complement strand
GCCGCACGCACGCTTGGTTCAGCGCTGAAAAATGCACTGGATATGAAGGTAGCAGGGAGTAATTGACAAAACATATAAGAATGTAATAATTACATTAATTCCTACCTGTATGGGATAGGTGCGGTCGCAAGGCCGAACGGCGGAACGAAGCGGCGCCTCGTACTGCTTCACCCAGTTCCTTCCTTTTCAAAGGAGGTGTCGTATGACACCAAAAGCGCGTCAGTGTCCTGTTGTACAGGGTCCCTGCATCGATGGGCTCTTCGAGTCTCTTAAGAAGGGAAAGGAGGTTACGTTCACCATTATGGTGGGCACTCATCGTGTCCAGATCCGAGTTCGTATCGTCAAGATCGAACTGGAGGACGGAAGTTACCAGAGCTGGTGTGTCACCGGCTATGTGATGCCAGCAGGGACGCTTGTACATGGACATTACATGACGTCCGATCGAACTGGATTCCTCTACCTTCCCGTGCAGGTTGCTGCATGACGGAGGGCGAGGTTCTCGCCGCGCTGGCCCTACGGGGTTGGCGCGGTGTTTTGATGCCCCTTCGCTTTCAGTCCCTTCCTTCCTCTGATACGCTCTTGCCATGTCCAAAACGAAGAAGGAACAACCGGTGGACGATCTCTACGCGCTGCGCCACTCTCTCGCGCACGTTCTCGCGCAGGCGGTACAGAAGCTCTGGCCCTCTACGCAGATCACCATCGGGCCACCGATCGATACCGGGTGCTACTACGATTTCCTCTTCTCTGAGCCCATCTCGGATGCGGATTTCCCTGTGATCGAGAAAGAGATGCGTCGGATCATCGCAGAGGGGCAGACCTTCAAAGTCGAGACGCACCTTCCGTCGGAGTCCATCGCGTACTGGAAGAAGCACGGCCAGCCGTTCAAGGTCGAGCTCGTCGAGGATCTTGTGAAGGAGGGCGAGGTCGAGGTGACGCACTACATCTCCGTGAACACGAAAGGTGAAGAGATGTTCACGGATCTATGCAGGGGCGGACATGTGACGAACGTGCGCTCCATTCCACCGGACGCCTTCAAGATCACCTCTCTCGCCGGCGCTTACTGGCGCGGTAATGAGAAAAATCCTCAGCTCACACGGATCTATGTTGCGGCATTCAAAAACAAGGCCGCCCTCGAGGAGCATCTGCAGATGATGGAAGAGGCGAAGAAACGCGATCATCGAAAACTTGGCAAGGAACTCGATCTCTTTGCGTTCTCCGAGATGGTTGGACCGGGTTTACCCCTCTGGACGCCGAAGGGCACGATCATCGCCGATGCAATCGAGACGCTTGCCAAGGAGACGGAGACCGCCGGCGGGTACCTCAGAGTGCGCACGCCGCATATTGCCAAGGGTAAGCTCTACGAGCGGACGGGACATCTTGCACACTATCGTCAGTCGATGTTCCCCCCGATGCAGCTGGATGGAGAGGAAGAGTACTACCTGAAACCGATGAACTGCCCGCATCATCATGAAATCTTCGCTTCGCGGCCGCGCAGCTACCGTGATCTTCCCATGCGGCTCGCGGAGTACGGGCATTGCTATCGCTATGAGGATAGCGGGGCGCTCTTTGGTCTCATGCGCGTGCGGTCGCTCTCTATGAACGATGCTCACATCTACTGCACCGAGGAGCAGTTCGAGTCAGAGTTCCTCGCTGTCATCAATCTTTATCTCACATACTTCAAGATCTTCGGGATCGAGAAATACGTCATGCGGCTCTCCCTCCACGATCCTGCCGAGCTGGGCAAAAAATACGTTGATGCCCCGGAGCTCTGGTGCAAGACGGAGGCGCTCGTGCGTGAGGTGATGAAGAAGTCCAAGTGCGAGGTGGTCGAGGTGCCGAACGAAGCCGCGTTCTACGGTCCGAAGATCGACGTGGAGGTCTGGAGCGCCATTGGCCGCGAGTTCACGCTTGCGACGAATCAGGTGGACTTTGACGTCCCCGGCAAGGTTGGGCTGAAATACATCGATAAGGACGGATCGGAGAAGGTACCGCTGTGCATCCATCGTGCTCCGCTCTCGACGCACGAGCGCATGATCGGTTTCCTCATTGAGCACTTCGCCGGGCATTTCCCGCTCTGGCTCGCTCCCGTGCAGGCCGCGATCCTGCCCGTTGCGCAGCCCCACGAGGATGCAGCTCTGAAGATCGCCGCCGGATTGAAGGAGCACGGCATCCGCGCGGAGTATTTCGATTCAACGGAATCACTGGGCAAGCGCATTCGCGAGGGGGAGAAGCAACGCATTCCGTACCTGCTCGTTGTCGGCGACAAGGAGGTGAAGGATCATGCTGTCTCTGTGCGCAATGTCTTGAGCAAGGAGCAGGTGACGATTCCGGTGAAGGAATTCGTGAAGAAGACAGTGGAGGACATCGCGGAGAGGAGGCTGAGGTACTCGATTGGGTAATGGGAGGTTGTGGTGCTTCGCACCGTCCTTCGATACACCGCCGTGTCACCCTGAGCATTCTTCACGAGGCACTTTGTGCCGAGCGAAGAATGTATCGAAGAGTGGACACGGCGGCACTTAGGATGACTTTGGAGCGGTGCGAGGCCCCCTCGCCATGACATATCTTCCATTCCCCATTTTCCATTTCTTTCCGTTCTGTTACACTGCTGCGGATGTTTGAGGCCTTTCAGATCGGCCCGTTTCTCATCTGGACGAGGGTCGTCTTTCTCCTCATCGGCATCTGGGTGTCTGTGGAATTCTTCCTGCGGCTCGCCCGCAGCGCAAATCTCTCGCTCCAGCACCTGCGTGAGAATGCGTGGAAGTACCTGTTTGCCTTTCTCGTAGGCGGACGGCTGATTGCGATTCTGAATGAGTATTGGGTCTACAAGCGCGAGCTGCTGCGGTTTTTCATCGTGTGGGACGGGGGTTTCAGCTTTCTCGGAGGAGCGATTGGCATCGCTCTCATGCTTTGGTGGGTAACGCGTACGTATCGCTCTACGTTCCTTCAATGGCTCGATGTGCTGCTGCCTGCGATGACGTTCGGTCTGGCGTTCAGCTGGCTTGGGGAGTTCGCTGCGGGCCATGCTTACGGCAAGCCGACGGATATTTTCTGGGGTGTGACGTATGATGCGATCAATGTGCGTTACACCGTGCCTATCCATCCGGTGCAGCTCTACTATGCACTTTTCTATTTTATCCTCACATTCGTCTTACTCATTGTACGAAAGTATTCCGGCCGTGCCGGAGCGGAGACACTCGCAGGCATCATGTTGGCGAGTCTCGCCACTTTCTTCTTCGAGTCTTTCCGTGGAGATTTCTCCATCTTTGTCTTCGCGACGAAGCTGGATTTCGTTGTGCTTTTTGCGCTCTTTGTGAGCCTCGGTGTGTTCGCGGCCGTGGAACTCGCGCTTTCGCGCGTTGGTATGATTGTGTATGAAACGGTTCTTATCGGTGTGTTCGGTGGATACCTCTTCTGGCGCACGCATGTACCGATGGCGACCTTCGAGCTTAGGTTCAGCCAATTCCTCGCCGTTCTCGCATTGCTTGCGACGGTGGTATACGTGCTCGTACACAGAAGGAGGTATCCGCACTTGTAAACACAGGAAACTTTGACTGTTTCCTCTCATACATTCTTTCTCTATACTCCCCGCCGATGACTCTTCCACCCATCCTTCTCTCTTACCTCGATCCATGGTTGACATTTCTTGCCGCTGACCCTGTTTTGCGTTCATTGCAGATGACGATGATCGTTCTTGGCACGATTGCAGTCTTCCTCGTCTTCTATACAACGCGCGATATTTTGCTTAGGACGAACTCGTTTCCGTATATGCTCCTGTGTATCCTCATCGTCGCCGTTCTTCCGGGCGTTGGTTTCCTTCTTTACCTGCTCATTCGTCCACCGCGGACCGTGAGAGAGCGTGAGCTTGAACGGCTCCTCCGTTCGATGCTTGTCGATGTGCCTGCTAGAAAGTCACAAGGAAAGAAACCGACGAAAGCTGACGCATAATTTCGTCCTCCCCCATCTTTCATGCCCCTGTTGTCCTACCTCTTCTGGCCCAATCCGGGCGGTGCCAGCTACGACAATCCAAAAGTGGTGGCTATCTTTGTCATCTGTGGCGTGCTTGTACTGCTCTCCTTCACCCTGAAGTTCTGGAGAAGGGGGCTTGTCAATCCTGTCCTCAAGCGCCTGAGTCGTTCATGGTCGTCGACCTGTCTCTGGTTTGGCATCGTCGGCATTGTGCTCGCAGTTTCGCGTGTTGAGCAGGTGCAGTTCGTCTCCATGCGCCTGTGGTGGCTCATCTGGGGGCTCTCTGCGCTTGCATACATCGTGTTTCAAGTCTTCTCTTTCAAGAATCGCTACTATGCGACCATTCCCACACAGGTATCCCAAGATATTCGCGACAAGTATCTGCCGCACAAGAAGAAGCGGTGAAGCCACCTTTTTCATAACTGAAAAAATGCCCCAAAAAGGTTTCGATAGCTCATCATTATTCCTTTTGATATTCTTGATCCAGTCGTACGACGGCAGCTCGCAGGGGCGCCGCAGGGTCAATATTTATGATATGAGACTTGAGATTTTTCTATCTGTCAATTTCCTGTCATTCGGAGAGGCAGGAAGGTGCTTGACACCTGTGAGATAAACAAGGAACATCATCTGTCCTATGCCGCTCAAACATGCGACAGAGACGTTTCTCGTCTTCCTCCTCGGTGTGATCATTGCACTGACGGGGTTGCTCCTCGCCACGCTTCCTGATCTCCCAGCGGGGATTCTGCCGTGTGGGATTTTCCTTGTGCTCACGATTGCGTATCCCCTGAGTCTCGCGCGACTCATGCGCGTAAATCGCGCGGATCATGCCTTCCGGTGGTTGCATTGGTTTCCCGCCTTCATGGTTTTTGTGTGGTTTGCGTTGCAGCTCGTTGCTTTCTTCCTGCCTCTGTACGCGTCATGGATACAGGGGATTACGTGGGGCGGCGCACTTCCGCTCGTTATTCTGGGGATCGTATTCCTTCTGTGGTTCTCATTGCATGTCATCCGGCGTCGCGGCTCGCGTATTGTACTTCTCCTCGCAATCCTGCTTCCGTACGTTGCATTGGCGATTACAAGTGAAACGATGGAGTGGCAGGTCGATCGTCAGCTCGCTTCTGTTCTTTGGAGTGGCAGTTGGTGGCAAGTGGCGGGGGAGCGGATCACCGGATCAGGGGCTCGCACATCGCTTGCTGGGCAGCCGCCTTCCGAGAAGACGCTGGAGCATTCTCAAGATGTCACGGAGGAACGCTGGCGTAATCGCTTGCGAGTCTTCGAGCGCCGGCGTTTGAGAATTGCGGCGCGGGCAGACGAAGAAGGCCAGAGAGACGCCGATACGATCATTGCGTCGGGAGCGCAGATCTCTGCTGCCAAGACGGGGCCGGAGATCGCCATCGGCTCTGCCTCTTCTCTTCCTTCCAGTTTGCCGAAGTCCGGGCCGGATCTTGCGGCGATCCTCGCTCTCACGATGGCGGGGTTGTACGGAGCGGTTCTTCATCATCGGATGAGGAACAGGGGAATGGAAAATTGAAAATGCAAAATGAAAAATGCGAAGGGTTCGACGAGTTCATTGTGACATCCCATTTCCCATTTCCCATTTCCCATTTAAGATGAGAGTGTTTCTTCCTCTCTCAATGATGTCGACAATTACTTCCATTCGAGCTCGCCAGATTCTTGATTCCCGCGGCTATCCGACGGTCGAGGTGGAGTGCGAACTGTCCGACGGGTCATTCGGGCGCAGCGCCGTGCCCTCGGGTGCTTCCACGGGGAGCCACGAGGCGTTGGAATTGCGCGATGGTGACAAGAAGTTCTACGGAGGGAAGTCAGTGTTGAAGGCCGTGAAGAATGTCACAGACATCCTCGCGCCGGCGCTCATGGGGAAGTCTGCGGATGATCAGCGCGCCATCGATCAAACAATGATCGATCTCGATGGCACATCCAACAAGTCCAAGCTGGGGGCGAATACGATCCTTGGTGTTTCTATGGCTGTTTGCCGTGCGCGGGCAGGAAGCGAGAAGAAGCCTCTCTGGCAGTCGCTTGCAAATCATTTCGGGACGAAGGATCCCGATCTGCTTCCGGTGCCGCTCATGAATGTGCTTAACGGTGGTAAGCATGCCGATAGTGGACTTAAATTTCAGGAATGCATGATCGTCCCTGTTGGATTTTCGAGTTTCTCCGATGCGCTGCGTGCCGGTGTGGAGACATTCCATACACTGAAGAAGATCCTCGCAGCAGCTGGTCACGTGACGGCTGTCGGGGATGAAGGCGGCTTCGCGCCGCGTGTGAAGGATGCGTCGGAAGCTTTCTCACTCTTGCAGCAGGCGATCAAGGAAGCTGGATATACGGGTAAGGTCATGCTTGCTATCGACGTAGCTGCTTCTGAGTTTCATACGTCCAAGGAGACCTACGAAGTAGATGGCAAGGTTCTCTCCTCCGAAGGGCTGACGGGTTATTATCAGGATCTTGTGAAGCGTTATCCGATCGTGAGTATTGAGGATTCTCACAGCGAGGATGACTGGGACGGGTTCGCTGCGATGCGCCGGGCTCTCGGGGATCATGTGCAGCTCGTCGGGGACGATCTCTTCGTGACAAACACGATGCGGATCAAGCAGGGGATTGATCAGAAGGCCGCCACAGCCGTTCTTATCAAGTTAAACCAGATCGGTACCGTCTCCGAGACGGTCGATGCCATTCGCATGACGCAGGATGCCGGATGGAAAGCCGTCGTCAGTCACCGCAGCGGCGAAACGGAGGATACCTTCATCGCGCACCTCGCGGTTGGACTCAAGACCGGGCAGATCAAGACGGGATCCGCTTCGAGGAGCGAGAGAGTCTGCAAGTACAATCAGCTGCTCAGGATCGAAGAGCAGCTGGGGAAGAAGGCGCGCTACGAGTCGCCGTTCTAACCCTTCCGCATCCACCACCTCTTCATCCACGGGAGCGATAATGTCGAGAGGAGGTAGCCGAGCGCAGGCACGCCCGCGTTCAACCAGAAATACTCATTGTCGATGAGCCACAGGAAGAGTGATGCGATGATGTACGTCAGCAGCGTGACTGCCGTGCGTCTGCACCAGCTTACTTCCCACGCTTTCTCCGCTTCTACGCGGCTGTTGCGATCTTCGATGGCTGAGATCCTTCCTTCGAGATTCTCCATGCGTGCATCATGATAGCACTGCTATACTCCGCCGCAGTCGGGGCGTAGTTCAGTTGGCTAGAACGCTTGCATGGGGTGCAAGAGGTCGCTGGTTCGAGTCCAGTCGCCCCGACCATCCGGCTTCGTCTGCGGACTACGCCGTGATGGTCGTTCGAGTTGAACTGCCAAAGGTCGACCATTCGACTCGTTTCGCTCGCTCATGGTCTCCCGCAGTGCGGGTTGCGCTGCCGGAGGTCGACCAGAGGAATTGCGTGAACAAATATTGAAATTGATGTGATCTGCGGGAGACTGGACGAGAAGTTTATCCTGAGCCTGACGAAGGAAGCCCGGTCGCCCCGACCAACTTCTGAAAGATGCGGCGACTCAGCCATCCTTTTTCGTTTGTGTACGGAGCGCTTGTCAGGAGGCGGAGAACTTGCTTACATGGGTTCCTTTAAGGGAATAGAATATTGCAATTATCATGAAACTATGTTATAGTATTATGTTACGTCCATGATGACATGACCCTCTCTCAAACAGAACTCTCGGCCGCAACTGCAGCGGTGAATGCCCACCAGCGCCTGCTCATCGTCTCGCATGAAAATATCGATCCGGATGGGTTATCCAGCGCCCTCTCCTGCTACGAGATCTTCCGTGCACTGGGCAAGGAGGTGACGGTCATCTGTCCGGACACCCCTCCGGAGTCGCTCAAGTTCCTCCCTGGTTTCGAGAAGCTCGATCGCGAGATCGACGCGTCGCAGAATTTCGTCGTGACGGTGCATCTTGAGGAGGGGGTGGAGGTCGACAAACTGCGCTACACCGTGGAGGACCGCAAAGTAAACATCATCGTCGTGCCGAAACGCGGATCGATCCGCCCGCAGAATATTTCTTTGAGTGAGGGGGAGCAAAAGTACGACTTCATCGTGGTAGTCGACTGCGCGGACTTACACCTGCTCGGATCGCTCTACACCGATCATATCGATCTCTTCTCGTCGGTGCCCGTCCTCAATGTCGATCATCACATTTCCAATACGCGCTTCGGTCAGCTTCAGCTTATTGATCCGACCGCAGCGAGTGCCACGGAAGTGCTCTACCGTTGGTTTACGCAGGTTCCCAGCTGGCGTGGCCTCCTCACCGACGATATCGCCACACTGCTCCTCACGGGACTCATCACGGACACGCGTAGCTTCCAGAATCCGAACACGACGCCGCACTCCCTCGAAGTGGCTGCGGAGCTCCTCGAAATGGGTGCGCGTCAGCAGGAGATTATCAAGAACGTCTACAAGACCAAGCCCTTGAGTACCTTGCGGATCTGGGGTCGGGCCCTTAACCGCATCCAGTCGGATGAAGCTGCGCGCATTGTCTGGTCGGCGATCAGTCGGGAGGATCTTGCGGAGATGGAAGCCGAGAGCAAGGAGACGAGTGGTATCCTAGACGAGCTCATCTCCACCGTGCCGAATGCCGATGTGCACGTGCTCTTCACGGAGCTGGAGGAGGGAGGTCTCAAGGCGAGCATGCGGTCATCTGCTGCCATCGATGCCAATCGGTTGGCTGCACAACTCTACGGAGGAGGCGGGCACCCGCGTGCCGCAGGATTTCGCGTCTCTTCCTTCGACAATTTCCAGTTGCAGGTTCTCAAGTGTGTGCAGGAGCTCAAGGAGAGCATGCGCCTCCAGCGCGAGGAAGGGGAGCAGCCGATCGCTTCACCCCGAATCTCATCTCCAGCTGCTCGTTCGATTGAACCTCAGAAGAAAAGCAGTTCCAATGGGGTCAAACAAAAGAAGGGAATGGATATCGTTCAGCAAATCGGAAAGAAAGGAGAAGCGGGTACCTCGGAGGATGTAGTGAAGCAGTTGGAGGAGTGAGGGAAGGGACTCTTTTACTTGTGATCTTTGCGCTCTTTGATAGACTATGTGCGCTTCTTTGGCCTTATCTCCTCTTGAAGTTTCATGCGCCTCGTACGGGTTGCAAAAGCATTGGGTATGACCGGACAGCAGTTGCGCCACGAGCTCGAACAGGTCAATTTCGGCGTAAAGCCGACGGACCGTGAAGTCCCCGATAATCTCGCGCAGGGCATCATTCGGTTCATCGCCCGCAAGCACAATATCCCGGTCGATTTCGCGACGCTTGGTCTTGAGGCGGGTCAGGATGATGAAGAGGAAGAGAACGGCGGGGCACCTGTACCTCGGGAACAGGAGGCTTCGGTGGAAAATGCGCAGCAATCGGATCCGCCAGCGACAGCCGCAGTTCCGTCTAAGGAAGGGCTCAATGTATTGCGGAAACTTTCGCTCGAAGACGTTCCCAAGCAGGCGATTCGTGATCAGCAAGAAGCGCTCGGTAAGCCTCGTCTCACGCGCGAAGAGGAGGAAGAGCGGCTCCGTGAGGAACGAGCGCAAGCAATCGCGCTCAAGAAGAAACAGTCTGCGCAGGGTCATCAGGAGCAGATCAAGAGCAAGGAAGGGGCCGTGGTGTCGCTGCCCGCGCACGTTTCAGTGAAAGAGTTTGCTGAGAAGACAGGGATTCAGGTGCCAAAGGTGATGCAGACGCTCATGAAGAACGGCGTCATGGCCACGATCAATCAGACCATTGACTACGATACGGCGGCTATTGTGGCGGCTGAGCTCCATGTGGAGGTTGCCAAAGAGCAGGGAATCGCTTCGGCGGAGGATCTGCTGTCTCGCAATCTAAAAGAGCTTCTGAGGGATGAGCCGGAGAATCTCGTCAAACGTCCGCCAATCGTTGTCGTCATGGGGCATGTGGACCACGGGAAGACTTCCATTCTCGATGCCGTCCGCTCAACCGATGTTGTGACGGGGGAAGCCGGTGGCATTACACAACAGATCGGTGCCTACCAAGTGGAACACGTTCCTGCAGGCTCGAAGGAAGTGCACAAAATTACTTTCCTCGATACGCCCGGACATGAGGCATTCACGGCCATGCGTGCCCGCGGAGCGCAGGCGACGGACATTGCAATCATCGTCGTGGCGGCGGACGAAGGAGTGAAGCCTACAACCGTCGAGGCGATCAATCATGCCAAGGAGGCAGGTGTGCCCATTCTCGTGGCTCTCAATAAGATCGATAAGGAGCATGCCGACCCCGACCGCGTGAAAGGCGAGCTTTCCGCGCAGGGATTGCAGCCGGAAGAGTGGGGAGGCAAGACCCCCATCATCCCTGTGAGTGCCAAAACGAAGCAGGGAATTACTGATCTTCTTGATGCCATCGTCCTCACGGCGGAAATTGCGGAATTCAAGGCCAATCCTTTCCGGTCAGCTGTGGCGACGGTTATCGAGAGTCACCTCGACAAATCTCTCGGCGCACTTGCGACGGTGGTGGTGAACACAGGGACACTCCGGGCTGGGGATGTCTTCGTTTGCGGAAAAATGATGGGCAAGGTGCGGGCAATGACGGATGCACACGGGCAACGTTTCAGCGAGGTGCCTCCTTCGGGGGCCGTACGGGTTTCCGGCTTCGATCATGTGCCGCGGGTAGGCGATATCCTGCAGGTGATGTCCTCCGAACAGCAAGCGCGGTCGCTTGCGCAGGCAGTGCGACAGAAAGGTGAGCAGCAGGCCAAACGACGGTTTGTGGATCTGGTTAGCCGTTTGAGCGAAGGTAAAGTGAAGCAGCTCAAGATTGTGCTCAAGGCCGATACGCAGGGTGCACTGGAAGCCATCAAGGATGCACTCGATCGGCTGTCGGGCGAGCAGGTGGGCGTGAAGGTCATCCATGCGGCCATCGGAGCCGTAACGGAGACAGATGTCATGATGGCGGCTGCCAGCGACGGCATTGTGCTCGCATTCAATGCACCCATGGAAGCGAGCGTTCTCAGGACTGCAGAGCGCGAGGGTGTGGAGGTGAAGCACTACGATGTCGTCTATCAATTGCTCGACGACGTCGAGGCACTCGTGAAAGGACTCGTGAAGCCTGAAGAAGAAGAGAACATTCTCGGGCACCTCGAGATCAAGGCGGTTTTTCTTACCAAGAAGTCCGAGCAGATTGTCGGAGGTCGCGTTCTCGATGGTACGATCAAACGTTTACCGTTCCGGCTTCAGCGGGGCGGTCAGGAGGCAGGTACCGGTCGTATCACCTCGCTTAAACATGCGGAAAAGGATATCAAGGAGGCCAAGGAAGGCTCCGAGTGCGGTCTGCGCGTCGAAACCTCCACCCTCATCGTGGAGGGAGATATCCTCGAGGTGTACGTGAAAGAGCTGAAGAGAAAAGAAAGCTAGAGGTTCTTAGGCTGTGGGGTTTGAGGCGAGCCACTGATTGAACTTCGTGCGCATTTGCGGGGTGTTGAGGAGACCGTTGCCGATTCCCATAGCGGTTTCTGAGGCAGTTCTCACATGATCGAAGTTGCGGTGGTCTCCGCCGGCAGCTTTTACCTGTCGGATGAGC
The DNA here is from genome assembly GCA_028711445.1 of Candidatus Peribacteraceae bacterium. Lineage (GTDB taxonomy): Bacteria > Patescibacteriota > Gracilibacteria > Peribacterales > Peribacteraceae > UBA9631. Next base: position 21,194 of record JAQTSD010000016.1, on the reverse strand, counting down.
TCGCGCATCGCGACATCGTCGAGGGGATTGGTGGCGTGTGCCGCATCCGCATTGATTTTGTTGATGACGTTCGCTTGGAAGTTTGGCAGGCTGCCGACGCCGATGTTCGTCTTCATCCGATTGCCCGTATCCACGGGAGTGCTGCCGCCCGCCGCTCCTGCAGCTCCGGCTGCGCCCCCCGGTGGTCCATAGATTCTCTGTCGTATCCTATTGAGCATCGTTCCGGGTGCGAGGAGCAGATTGCCGCCCGGTACGGGCAGCGGGACCGCCAGTGGCGCCGCGAGTGCCAGCTTCCCGAAATCCTTTCCGTATGCTCGGATGCTGCGGGTGATATTCGTCGTCCAAGAGAAGCTTTCGAGCGCCGTGAACGTGCCGATCCAGAGCACGCCGAAGGTCATGATCATCCAGAGAAGCTGCCACATCGTGGAGATACCATTGATGAAGGGGAGGCTGAATTGCGCCCCCAGTTGCGCGGCGGTCGGAGGAGGGGAGTTCCACCACGTCATGCCGGCATTCATGAGAATGAAACCCGCTGCGAGGGGAATAGCAACGATGGCGGGGAGGAATGCCGCGGAGAGGAACGTGTCCCAGATCTTCTTCGAGTTGAGGTTCCCCATCTTGTCGCCCACGACGAAACCGATGAATGCGAACGGCATGAATCCGATGGTGAGCCAGAGGATGGGAATACGGGCGATGAAAGCGATGAACATTGCTAGAATCGGGAAGAAGAGCCCGATTAAGAGTACGAACCGAAAGCCGACTTGGATGGTGAGCTTCAGGAGGTTGATGACCTGTTCGGGGAGAGTCGCACCTTCTGGTGCAGCATCAAAAGTCGCAGCAACCGTTGAGAGGTTTGCGGCATTTGCGTGATTGAGGAACATCCCGACGAGGATACTGGAGACATTGGGGTCGTACGCCTTCGTTGTGTAACAGATAGCGCCTCCCAGCAGGGACGTCCCACCGTTCACATCAGTGCAATCAGAAAGGTCTTCCACGCTTGGATTGAACATCACTTGATCCCAGTCCACACAGGGGCCAGGGGGATTAGATGGATTGGTCGGATCCGGAGCTCTACAGGGAATGGATGTCGCATTTGGTATCGCATAAATGGAGGAAGCGAGCACATTGGCCGCGTCCAGTGTGACGCGTGGGATGAACCACGAAAAGTTCACGAGGACGACCATAACGACAAACCGAACGGCGGATTGTTTGATGAGCGAGCTATCCCCCATGATGATGGTATAGACGGCGCCAATGATGAGAATGAAAGCGAAACAGACATTTGTCAGATTACGTGAAATCTGCCAGAGACTGAGAAGGGGATTGGTACCGCCGGATGCACTGAGAAATTCAATGGTGAGTTTTGGGTCGAGGAGGTACTCCATCATACGTACCATGATGAAGAGCACGTATTGTAGGATAGCGATAACGGGAGCCAGTATAGCTATCACTCCCGAAGCAGTAGACGTACTGGTGGCTGCTTGCGCATGTGCGTGTGTAATAGCGACCCCTTCAAAATTATGCGATGCAATGAGCCATGCAAGAAGACAGGTGGCGAGTCCTCCAAAAATGATTCTTTGTTTAGACATTCAAAACATCATACCATAAATCTTATCTTTGCTCAATTCGATGCCTATTTCTCTCCATATGAGCGCTCCGGGCGCTCCAGGAGATGAAAGATATATTAGGACACAATAGTAGTACAAAGTTGAGTATAATTATTGTTCATTGGAACAAGTAATTAATGACAATAAATTATAGATTTAATCTAATTAAAGCCTAAATTTCTGATCACAATAATTATTCATTATATTGATCAACTTTCTTGCGCTATCTGTGAGTACATGAGTACAGTTTGTGAACATGTCTTCGGTGATTCTTAAATCACTGTTCAGCTCACAGACTCGGGTGAAGCTCCTGAGTACGTTTCTCCTTCATCAGGATGAGGAGTACTTCATTCGTGAACTCACGCGCTTGCTTCATGAACAGATCAACTCTATTCGCAGAGAGCTCGAAAATCTTCGCCGCATCGGCCTCGTGAAGGCACGGCACAAGAATCGCAAGAAATACTATCGGGTAGATCAGGAGTTCCCCCTCTATCCAGAGCTTCGCAATATCTTCGCCAAAGAAGTGCAGGCAGAGAGCCCGATTGTCGCGAGTCTGAAGAAGCTCCCCGGCGTGGATCTGGTTCTGCTGGCCGGCAATTTTGTGGGAACGGAAAGCAAGGTGGATCTCCTCGTGGTGGGGGATATCAAAAAGGAGATGATCGAAGCCCTGCTTCTGCAAGATCCCAATCTCAAGAACGTGAAGTACTCCATCTTCTCGCAGGCAGATTTCCTCTATCGCTTGAGCCTGCGGGATCGCTTCATCACGGAAATCCTCAATGACCCGCGGCATTTGCTCGTGCACAATCTCATACAAAAGCAGATTGAGGAAGCAAAGGAGAAGTAGTGCACCTTTTCTTTCTTTTGGCTACAAAAAGAAAGAAACAGAAAAAAGCTTCGCTCCGTGATTGCTCGCGGATCAGCCGAGCCAAATGCTCCGCTGCAAAAATGGCCCCTCCTCATCCTTCTCCGCATTTTTGCGATGCTTCGCATTTGGAGCTGAAACCGCTCGTAATCAGGATCGCTGTTCCAACCCACAAAACCGCTGGTCCCGCGTCATTGCGTGCTATCGTATAGCTGATGCAAAACAAGAAGGGAAATTTGATCCAATTCCTTTACTTCAACTATCAATCTCTGTACCATGCCGCGGACTTATGGTGAAAGCAGCCCTTCGTGATCAATCGGCTCTCCAAGCCAAGAAACGTCCCGAGCTCAAAGCGGGCTATACCGTGCGTGTACATGAGCGTATTCAGGAGGGGGAGAAAGAGCGTGTGCAGATCTTCGAAGGCCTGGTGATCGCCGTTCATAGAGGGATGACTGTTGCCGATGCAACGTTCACCGTCCGTAGGATCGCTTCAGGCGTCGGAGTGGAGCGAATATTTGCGCTCCAGTCACCGATGATCGAGAAGATCGATGTGAAGAAAGTCGCAAAGGTACGTAGGGCTAAGCTCTTCTTCCTGCGTGGTCGACAGGGAAAGGCTGCGCGTATGAGTGAGCGGTTCACCACGGCGGACGAATTTGCCATTGCAGTACAGAAGGAACCAGAAGCTCCTCAGGAGTCGACGGAGGAAAAGACCGAAGAGAAGGCTGCATGAGAACATCTTTGGTATCATGCGTAAGATGCGGTATCTTCTCATTGGTAATTACGGTGTAGGCAATATCGGCGATGAAGCGTTGAAAGAGTATTTCCTTCACTCGTATCCCGATGTGAACTGGACGATCCTCTCTGCGCATCCTCGGAAGGGGGAGATGCCGCGCTTTCCTCTCGGTGTACGATCATTACTGCATCCGTGGTGGAGGACACTTCATGCCTTATACAGAAGTGATGGTGTGGTCTTCGGTGGGGGGACGCTCTTTACGGATATCGAGTCCGTGTATGCGTGCATACTGTGGTGGTGGCATGCGTTCATTGCACGATTGTTTAAGAAGCAGGTACATCTGGCCTTTCAGGGAATCGGACCGTTTCGTACGTCTTTGGGAGAATGGCTTGCCCGATCGGTCGTAGCTTCTTCCGTCACGGTTTCCGTACGAGATCTTCACTCGTTTGAACGTATAAAACACTGGAGGATGAATAAAAAAATTATACTAACATTTGATCCTGTTATTTCGCTTATAAATGAGAAAAAAGTTGATCGTGATCCAAAAAATGTGTTCATTATTATTCCTCGTAGGAATTCCAATGTCTCCTTCCTTAAACAGGCCACTGATTCTTTCAAGGAAAGGCAGTTCGATCGGGTTCTCATCCTCTCGCTTCAGCCCGACAATTCCGATGAGGAACGTCTCTGCGAAAAGCTACGATCACACATCGGTGTGCGGGCAACCGTCCTCCCCATTCGGACGCTTCGGGATTTGGTGCTGGCAGTCGCTTCGGGGTCGCAGGTGCTTTGTCAGCGTTACCATGGAGCACTGGTTGCCCTTGCCCTGGGGAAACCCGTATCGATCGTTCCTCAGGAGACAGATGACAAACTATCGGCTCTTCGTCAGTTTGCCACTCAGTCGCTCGATCGAGCCACACTCATAGCGTTGGTGCGCGATGCGGAAGATGTATTACGTTCGGCACTTCGTTCTCCGGGGGGTTAATGCCTTCTAAATCGCTGGAGCAAAGCACGTGCGACCTTTAGGATGGATGCGGCATGGAAATAAGAAACTTCTGCATCATCGCGCATATCGACCATGGGAAGTCCACGTTGGCTGACCGAATGATCGAGATGACGGGGACGCTGCCGATGCGTGAGATGAAGGAACAGTTACTCGATATGATGGATCTTGAGCGCGAGCGTGGCATCACGATCAAGCTGACACCGGTCCGTATGCGGTTTCAAGGAGCACAACTTAACCTCATCGATACGCCCGGCCATACGGATTTTCGCTATGAAGTAAGCCGGTCACTCGCTGCCTGTGAGGGGGCCATTCTCCTCGTGGATGCCTCGCAGGGCATCCAGGCGCAGACACTCGCTGTGCTCACGATGGCGATGGAGCACAATCTTACGATCATTCCTGTCCTCAATAAGATCGATCTTCCCGCAGCCGACCCTGAGCGCGTGGAGGAGGAAGTGGTCAAGCTTCTCGGCTGCCAGCGGAAAGATATCCTACGTATTTCCGCGAAGGAGGGCAGGGGAGTGGCGCAGGTGTTGCAGGCGGTCATTGATCATACACCGCCCCCTGTGCATCATCAGCATCTCTCTTCTGGTAATGCGCGAGCGCTGATTTTCGATGCGGTGATGGATACGTATCGTGGTGCGGTGGCGTATGTGCGGGTGATGGAAGGGGTATTTAAGAAGGGGCAAAAAGTCATGCTTCTTGGCACGAAATCCGAAGCGGAAATTCTCGATCTCGGTCACTTCGCGCCGAAGTATGTGTCGGATGGCGAACTTAATGAAGGGGAGATCGGATATATCGTTACGGGGGAGAAGGATGTGAGACGTGTGCGAACGGGAGACACTGTTGCTTCTGCGGGTAACCTTGTACCTCTTCCGGGATACAAGGAGGTGCAGCCGATGGTCTTCGCAGGTCTGTATCCATCCGAAGCGGATGATTATCCACAGCTGCGGGAGGCTCTCGAGAAGTTGTCCCTCAATGACGCATCTCTCAAGTTTGAGCCGGAACGCAATGCAGCACTCGGCAACGGTTTCCGGTGCGGTTTTTTGGGGCTTCTTCATATGGATATCGTGCAAGAACGCCTCGAACGGGAGCATAATTGTGATCTCGTGATCACGGCACCAAGCGTGCTCTATGAGGTGCAACTCGGTGTGCGGCGGCCTGCGGAAGTAGTGCGTAGCAGCATCCTTAAAAAAGACGAACCAGATACTGCACGGATTTCCAACCCTGCGGATTTTCCGGATCCTTCGTATATCAAAGAAGTGCGCGAACCATGGGTGAGACTCGAGATCGTCAGTCGTGCTCAGGACATCGGCGCAGCCATGACGCTCGTGGGCGATCGGCGGGGGATTTATCTCTCGCTCGAGTACCTCGATGCAGAGCGCGCACTTCTGCACTTCGAAGTGCCGTTACAGGCAATCGTGCTCGACTTCTTTGATCTGCTCAAATCCGCGACATCCGGGTACGGTTCCATGAGCTACGAGCCAGCGGGGTATCGAGCGGGAGATCTGGTTAAATTGCAGGTTCTGCTTCTCGGGGAGAGCGCCGATGCGCTCTCTACGATCGTGCATCGCTCCGAAGCCCACCATGTGGGAGCCATCGTTTGTAGGAAACTGAAAGAGGTTCTTCCCAAGCAGCAGTTCCAGATTCCCATCCAGGCGGCGATTGGTGCGAAGATCGTCGCCCGCGAGACATTGCCGGCGTTCCGCAAGGATGTCACGGGGTATCTCTATGGTGGGGATGTCACGCGCAAACGCAAGCTCCTGGAGAAGCAGAAGAAGGGAAAGAAGAGGATGAAGCAAATGGGGAAGGTGACACTGACACAAGAAGCATTTTTGAGTGTCCTTAAGCGGTAGGTATCTGTGTTCAGCGTGTCACCTTGAGCACTGTCGAATGGTCTCTGCGCCACAAATGGTCGAGTCTTCGACTACGCTCAGACTGACACATTTGTGGCTTATATGATGTCATTTTGTATGAGCGCTCAATTTCACTCCCATAGTGCGCGGGACCCACCCACTCGAAAAATCATGGACACTATCGATGGAAGTTAACGTTATAATCAGATATGTGGAATTGATTTTCCCCCTCCATTCCGTCTTTCTCGCCCTCCCGCTTGAGGGACCTGCGAAGTGGCACTTTCAGTCGTTGCAGGAGGAGCTCAAGCCCTATGGCGAATCTTTAAGTTTTCAGAATCCGCAATCCCCCCATCTGACGCTCTTCTTCTGGCCGTCCGTACTTGAGCTGGAGATGCAGGGTATCGTAGCGCAGGCGGAGAAGATCGCTGCGGCTGCCGCGCCCTTTGTCTTCAATGTCACGGAGGCGGGAACTTTCGGCTCCCGTGGGGAAGATCGTGTGCTCTTCTTGCAAGTTGCGTTCTCCGACGAATTGGCACGGCTCAAGAAATCCTGTCCGTGGTCGAGCAGAGAGCCCTTCGCACCGCACATCACGCTGGCGCGTGTGCGTCATCCGCAGCGGTTCAATGTCGTGAAGAAGAAAGTCATGAAAACACTCGGAGGCGTGACGCTCGTGATTCCCATAGATCGCTTGCGGCTCTACGCGGAAGTGAATGGAGTGAAACAGACGCTGCTCCAAGAGTTCCCATTCGGATGAAAATGGAACATTTTTCAATTTCTATTCCTCCTCCTGAGCCCCTTCCTGCGCGCGGGCGAGGAGGATCTTACGGACACCGCCGATGAACGGCTGGAAGACTGTTTGCAGGATACTCGCCGTAAGCGGCTGAATGCGCTCGAAGGAAATTTGGCGCTTACGCTTGGCGAAGAATTCCTGCAGAACAAATGTTGCGAGTTGCAGCACGGTGCCATCCACATTCTTGTCATCGATCATGAGCCTCAGGAGGATTTGCTCCGGTGTGAGCGACAGCACGAGCTGCATTCGTGTGATCCACTCTACGAGCGTGCGGTTCGTCTGTACGTCCAATTCGCCTCCTTTCATAAGTGCCATGGTCTCGTCCACTGTCTGTTGGCCTGTGGCCTGGGTGGTGTCTTTCAGGTACTCGCGGACGGTCTCCAAACATCCGTTATGGATGAGGGAGACAATGGCGAGAATGAAGATGCTCGGGCAGTCGCGAGCGACGAGGCGCGAAATGAGAACGAAGAGGTGTGCGTGCTCGTCGGTGCCGAGAAACTGGACGATGGCACGGGCCACTTGATCGTCACGTTTTTTCGACTTCCTCTCCTCGCGGCGGATCTGTTGCATACCGGCAGCCGCAGCCGCGAAGCGCTGTTTTGCTTCCTCGCTCAGTTGTTCGGGTGCGCCGCCTGCGCTCTCGCCGGGGGCAAAACTTTCAGGACCAAGTGGCATGTCTGACATGACGAGATCGTACTCCGGTGACGTTCGGGAGGAAACAGTGGAGTCAGAAGATTCAAGAAATAAACGTTCCTCCTCTCACTTCTCCGAACCATCTGATTCCTCAGGCTCTTACTTTTTGACCGGTTCGATGTGCACGAAAGTACAGCGTTCGATGCGTCCATTGAACTTCTCCTTGCGGCGTTCGGAGAAGCAGACGACTCCGTCAATCGATGCGTGGATCGTCCAATCCTTGCCGAGATGGGTGGTGTTTCCGGGGTGGAATTTGAGACCCTTCTGGCGCACGATGATCTCCCCTGCGGATACGATTTGCCCGCCGAAGCGCTTCACGCCGCGCCGCTTGGCGACGCTATCTCTGCCGTTTGCGGTAGAACCGCCAGCCTTCTTATGAGCCATAGCGGAGGTACTATACTGATCTTCCTTTTCCTTGCAAGAAAAATCTTTCTAATGCATGATATCTCTGCACGTCGCGGGGTGGAGCAGCCCGGTAGCTCGCGAGGCTCATAACCTCGAGGTCGCTGGTTCAAATCCAGCCCCCGCAACCATGTACATAAATGCCGCAGGCGCCGCAAGCGCCTGTTTTATTTATGCGGCGTCCGGGAACATTGCAGGCTATTATATATAAGTTCGTGAAGCCGTGCGTGGCTTCACCGGAACCCATGGTTGGAGCGCAATTAAGGAAAAAGAGAGCCACGAGAGAAAAATTGTAGGTTTGCTTCTCATGACTAAAGTCCCTTCTTCAACTCTTCCACTTTGTCGCGGTGGAAGAGATACAGGCTCCAGTGTTCGAGGATGGGGATTACACGCAGGTGTTCGAAGAAGGCCGCTTCACGCTGGGCAGAGGCAGCTGTCGCCTCAAGATCTTCCGCCAAAAGCGGCATTGTCTGTTTCTTCAAGATGAGAACCTTCTCTCCGGGATTGAGCAGGCCGAGATTCTCCTTCGCATATTTGTCCTTATATTGGCTGGAACGGTAGTACTCAAGACTCCGGTATCCGAGAACCATGTCCTGCTTTAAGAGATTGTTTTGCCCCCGGATCGTTTCGAGGCGCTGGTCGAACAGAATGTTGCGGTAGTAAGAGAGCGCGAGACCGAATGCCATAAATCCGACGACTGTCAGACCCACCACGATGGTGAGCTGCTTGCTGACAGGTTCGATATTCTGGTAGGGCACGCGGCATAGATTACTCGTTTCTTGGTGGAGGGAGTAGGGAGTGCCTTGTATACTTCTTTCGTGAAGATTTACTGCAGCGGCATCGGCGGCATCGGCTTGAGTGCATACGCGGCGCTTCAACAGTCCCGGGGGCAGAGCGTATCCGGCAGCGATCATACGGAGAGTGCGCTCATCGCCGATCTACGTTCACAGGGGATCACTGTGACCCTCGCCCAAGATGGGTCGGCGGTGCCAAAAGACGCAGATCTTTTTGTGTACTCCGAAGCGATTCCCGCAGATGCGCCGGAACGGCTTAGAGCCACTGAACTGAAGATTCCCAACCAATCCTACTTTGCGGCTCTTGGCGATCTCTCGCGCGAGTATCGCGTTGTTGCTGTCTGCGGCACGCATGGGAAATCCTCGACGACGGCCATGAGCGCACGGGTTCTTCTCGAAGCCGGTCTCGATCCAACCATCATCGTGGGAACGAAACTTCGAGAGCTTGGTGGTCGCAATTGGCGTAAAGGGACGAGCGATCTTTTTCTCCTTGAGGCCTGCGAGTACCGGCGGTCGTTCCTGCACCTCTCTCCTGACATCATTCTCCTCACGACCGCGGATGGAGATCACTTCGATGCCTTCCGTTCCATGGAAGACTATCGACAGGCATTCATCGACTTCATCGATCTCCTCCCTGCAGATGGCGTCGTCCTCACGCACATGGGTGATTCCGATTGTGCGGTGATCGTTCAACAGGCACACCGTCGTAACGTTGATGTGGACGGCCTCCCTCTTCCCATGCTCTCGGTCCCGGGTGCACACATGCGGCGCAACGCCCAACTGGTTCTTGGTCTGTCGGATGCGCTCGCGCTCGACCGCGATACTACGCAGCGGGCACTCAAGGGGTACGCAGGCTGCTGGCGTCGCATGGAGGTGAAAGGAACGATTGGAGACGATATCATTATCGTAGATGATTATGGTCACCACCCCACGGAAGTGCGTGCCACGATCGAGGCGCTGCGCGAGGCATACGGGAAACGACGCATTGTTGTGGTGTTTCAGCCGCACATGCATGATCGGACACTCAAGCTATACGGTGCTTTCACGAAGGCGTTTTCCAGTGCGGATCTCGTGATCATTACCGATGTCTATGAAGCGCGGAAAGACGTGGAAACTGCACGAGTCGATTTGAAGAAATTCGTGCAGGACATCGAGAAGGGGAGTGGCGTCTCCGCACTCCTTGGTGGTTCATTGGGTGCCGTAGAACAGCGACTGCGCAGTGATCTCCTGCAACCGCACGATGTACTCCTTTTCTTGGGAGCTGGTGATATTACCAATCTCGCGAGCGGTTTGGTCGGGACGTGATGAGCAGGCTTATTCCGGCTGGAAATCCGGCGAGTTCTTGCCGTAGAGATCGATGGCGAGGCTGACGATTTTTGCCAGTTCTGCACGATTCACCAGCTGGTCAGGTCGGAAAGCGCTCAAGGCACTTCCTTCGCCGACGGGGAAGCCGGAGACGAGGCCGTCCGTCGCCGCTGTCTCGATGCAGTTGCTAAATTTCGTATCCATAGCGATATCCGTGAACATCTTGCCCTTGGGCCACCTCACGGGTACATCGAACGCTTGCAGGAGCGTAGCCACTACCTCTGCGCGCGTTACGGGACGGGCGGGATCCGAGCGAGGGTTTTGGTAGATGAGCCAGCCATGCGTTTCCGCTGAAGCGAAAAATGGGGCTGACCATGTGTCTTTCGCTAGCGCATTGCCCGTCTGCGTGCGGGTCTCCGTTTCATCGATCCCGACGACTCTGTGTGCGATCTTGGCGAGCTCACCGAGCGTCACTTCGTTTTCCGGACCGTACATGCCCGTCAGTGTGCCCTGTGCATTACGATAGCCGGTGGAGATGCCCGTCGCGATCATCTTATGTACGAAAAGTGCGAACCATGCACTCGTCGGAACATCTTTGTAGGTGACCAGTGTTCCATCGACTGTCACGCTCACGAATTTAAGTGATTTTTGTCGATCTTGTTCTTGGGAGGTTTCTGCAAGGTTGGCGCAAGCCACTTGAATGGAGAGGCTGATGCGTCCTCCTTTGATGAGGCGGTTGGATTGGGGGGGTGGCGAAACACATCCCTCGATCTTTTCGAAGTCGGCAGTATAGAGGCCTTGTGGCATGCTCGGATAGAATGCTGGCGTGATGCCTGTGAGGACTCGGCCGTTCGGGCCTCTGAGGGTGAAGTTCAGTCCTGCTGGTTCACTCATGACGGTAACAGTACCGACTTGCGTGAAGATGTACGTCACCACGACGCGCATTTTTTGTCCGGCAGAGAGAGTGAAAGACGCTTGCGGATAATCGGAGATGGAGATGGAGACATCGTCAAGGAACACCTCCACATTTGCTTTGGCTCCTTCGGGAGGGCTTGCAACAATTGTGTAGCTGCCAGTGGGGGCTTTGGGGTCTTCGTAATATGTTCCCGTATTTTTCTCACTCTTATTGAATGGTTTAATGAGTGTCCATTCTCCAAAAATTCCTTCAATGGGAGAGACTTGTTGAATGATGACAGTCCCTTCGCCGGTTCCCAGTATGAGGGTATCATCGGAGGCTGCGAAGGTGGCCGACGATCCGGTAATCGCAAGTGCAGAAAGAATCAGGAAGGTCGATGCTCGAAACAGTCTCATAGAGAGGAGGGAAGGGAATCGATACTACACTTTGGCCATTTCCCTTTTCACATGCAATTGACCGTGTGCAGTGAAGCGGGTGGGGGAGTTTTTCTTTTCAAATACGAAAACGCGGCAGATCTTTATGCTGCCGCGCCTCATGAGATTACTCAGTGAAATCTTTACGCTGCATTCTTGCTGTTCCGGATTAGTGTGAGTAGGCACGCTCCTATTGCGGACAAAAGCAGGAAGAGAATGTCCGCGTGCATTCCTGTCTGTGGGAGCAGGGCGACACCGATTGTGTGTGTCAGGCTGGCAACCGGCGTGCCGGATTCGACCAAGCCGGTGCCTGCCACGCGGGCGGTCAGCTCAAGTTGGGTTCCGGCCTGAAGGTCATTTGCTGCAGTACCTCCGAATTCTGTACTCCATGTCTGGCCTGCGAAGATCGCGGGGATCGTCCATAAAACCAGATTACTCCGGACTTCACCTTCGCGATTGACAGGAGTGGAAACGGACATTACCGACGGATCGAATTGCACGGAAACTGCGAGATCATCCAAGGTGGTGCGGCTGAGATTCCGAACGCTGAGCCGGTAGCGGACCGTGCCGCCTGGAGCGACTTCTGTTTGGTTGGCTGTGAGGGAGATCTGTACAAGTTTTTGCTCTTGTTTCTTCACGATGGGGGCTTGAGGCTCGGCAACGGGGGTTTGGATGGCACCGGTATCCACGGGGAAATCACAGCGATAGTCACCGAAGAAGGTGATCTTGTAATCTGCTCTCAGAGCGCGTGTCTGGTTGCGTGGTGTGACACAACCTTCCACTGTGCTGTAGCTGACGGTGTATTCCTGAGACGGAACGGCTCGATAGACAGCAGGCGTCGACCCGGAGTAGGTGATGACATCCGCTTCTCCGCGGATCACAAACGGAACGTTAGGGATATTGCTATCGACGGTAATAGTTCCCGTGAAGCTGTAGGTGATCGTAATGGTGATCGTGGCTCCTTCTGTGACAAGGAACGACATGGTCACATCTTCCACAGAACGGAGAGTATCTGCACCGTCTTTGGCGACGATCTGCGTCTGTGCTGTTGCAGGAGGGGTGACGGTCAATGTATAGGTTCCGGCGGCAATCGGTGTCACGAGGCTGCTCACTTGCTGTTGATTGTGAAGGACCGATCCGTTCGGCTTCGTAAGATTCCAGCTGCCGATGGCAGTTGTCGGACTGATTTGGTTGATCGTCATTGATCCACCGAATGCGGATGTACTCGAGGTCAGAGAAAGACCGAGGGCAATCGTGAGGGAACCCAAGACCATCTTGAGAGCGAGATGTTGAGCGAGCAGTCGCATACAAAAAGAGGAAATGACAAAAGGACTCATTAAATCATATAGATGTTATTATGTCAATATGTAATAAACTCATTCAAATCTCGATTTCAATGCAAGATTCCATATTTTTAAGGTTTCTCCCAGATCTTCGTTTAGGAGAGTGGTTGGTCCGTGATTTACGCGCAGAGTGGGGGTGGCCAGAGTCGAGCCGATCGTGCAGATGGAGATTTTCAAGGCGGAAGCTCGCTTGCGAATGATTTGCTCGTTTCTCCGGTCGATCTCAAGGAGGAATCCACCCGTTTCGCTGAAGAGGAGGGTGTCAGAGCGCAGGTCGCTTTCGAGCGCAGCGAGATCCACGTTTACGCCGATCGATCCGCCGATTTTGCGCTGAGGGAGCGTCATTTCGAAGAGCGCGAGGAGGAGCCCGCCATCCGAAATATCGTGACAAGATCGCAGCATTCCTTCATCAGTGAGTGACGTTACCAGTTCGATCTGGCGTGACAGTTCTGTCGGATCGGGAGTGGGTACTCTGAAGCCGAGCAGTTGATCGTGCGCGGTGCCGGCAAGGGACTCGAGTACTTCGTAGTACGCGCCGCCGCCGCACTCATCACGACGATCACCGACCATAAGCAAGAGCGAGTCGGCGGATTTCAGTTGCATCGTGACGGCCTTGCGTGCATCCGGGAGGATACCGATGCAGCAGACGACGGCGGTGGGGTCAATGGCGCTCCCATCCGGGCGACCATTGTAGAGACTCACATTCCCTGAGATCACGGGTACGTGCTCGCCGCGCATGGTTATGCTGGCAGCAGCATCGCCGATGCCGCGCACACCCTCTTCGAGTTCCCAAAGCTGCTCGGGAATTTCGGGATTGCCGTAGTTGAGGCAGTCGGTGAGGGCCCGCGGGATGGCGCCGACAGCGGCAACGTTGCGCATCGCTTCCACTGCGGCATTGAATCCCTGCAGATATGGAGAAATCCTTCCATAGCGGCCTCGGCCGTCCGCGGACACCGCCACGCCCCGGAAGCGATCTTCCTCGCGCACATCCCATCCCGGGTGCGTGCCGACGTGGATGAAACTTGGCAGATCGCGCAGCGGAGCGATGACGCCGGCATCCGCCTCACCTGCTTCGATGACAGAGATGCCGATGATATCCTTGTCGTAGTGACGGATGACCGGCGAAGGAGAGCCGTAGGACGGGTGGGAGAGGAGAGCATGAAAGACATCAGAGAGGCGTGTCTTGAAGGACCTACCCGGCAGCTGCACCTCCATCCTGTCACCCTCGCAGCGGATCAGGGGTTCCGCTTTCGGTGACGGACGAGGTTTCGTTGGTCGCACGTATTGGAGACCACAGGTGATATCGAGTGCTTTCGCTTCACAGACGGTTTCGCCGCGGTAAGTGAGGTGATAGACGCCCGTTTCCGTCACAGAGCCGATGCGGCTTGCACGCGCGTTTTCGGCAATGGATGGCAGATCCCAATCCTTGTTGTAGTGATCGAGAATGTGGGCAGTGAGGTCGGGATGGCAGATCCAGCAGAAGCGTTCCTGCGTCTCGGCGCAGGCGATCACTTCTGCCGGGAGGCCGGTAACGGAGACATGAACGTCGGCGAGCTCCACTTCCGCGCCGAAGCCGCGGTCCGCCACCTGTTCGACGCTCGCACACACCACGCCGCCGGCGCCGAGATCCTTGAAACTCACGCGCGGGAGATTGCCCGTTTTCACAAGCCAGTCGAAGAGCGCGTAGGTGGAAGCGAGCAAGTGCCGCTCGAGGAAAGGGTTTGGCTCCTGCACGGCGCCCGCATTGGCTTCGCGCTTATCCTCTTCCATCGAGCTGCTCGCGAAACTCGCACCGCCGAAGCCGCTAAAATCGGTCGGCTTGCCGACGATGATGATGTCATAGCCTACTTTGCCTGCCTCCTCGGGCACCGTGCTATGAATGATTTCGTTTTCCTTCACGATCCCGAAGGCGATGGCGTTCACGAGACAATTCGAGTTGTACGAGGCGTCGAAAACCGTATCCCCGCCGAGGTTCGGGATGCCCAGAGGATTGCCGTAGCCGGCAATGCCGCGAGCGACTTCTTTCGCGATTGCCGTCGATTCCTCCGTCTGCAAGTCTCCGAGGCGGAGATTATCCATACAACCGATTACCCGTGCGCCCATGCACACGACATCTCTCACCACACCGCCGATGCCCGTGGCCGCCCCTTCGAACGGGACGATCTGTGACGGGTGATTGTGCGACTCGTGGGAGACGACGAACCCCCAACGCTCGCCTTTCGGTGCATCGGTGATCGCGACGATACCGCTGTCTTCGCCCGGACCGAGAATAACATGTTGGCCTTTCGTGAGGAGGGTCTTTAAGAACCTTCGCGAAGATTTGTAGCTGCAGTGCTCGCTCCCCTGGATCCCCCAGATGACAGCTTCCACCACGGTCGGATCGCGCTTGAGCATCGTCGAAACCTTGCGCGCTTCGGAAACGGTGAGGCCGATGCGATGCTCCGTGAGCGCCGCCTTCACCTCGCTGTCATTCATCTTTGAGAATGCGAGCACGGAAGCCGCTGGAGCAGATACTTTCTTCATCGCATTCGCATTATGCAGCATGAGCGTATCGATGAGAACTTCATCTTTAAGAAAAAGCCCCCGGGAAGTGGCGTATCGCCATGGCAACATCAAGTTCGATGCCATCGTGCGACGTTTGCAGGGAGGGCCAATTCCCTGCTTCTGGTTCCACTGTGGAACCAACCACTTCCCGGGATCCCCGGGCGGAGGAGAGGAGTGCGAAGCGAGGGAGCGTCTTATCTATCTCCCGTCAGGTCGCGGGTTCGCCCGCGATCACGTCGTATGGGACGTGTTCCGCACGTGGTCTTCCCATAACCTGTTTCGGCTGTGGTGTGATGGGCCGCACAGGTTCTTAAGGGAAGTCTCCTCCGACAAGTTGTGGCAGACAGGGTGACCCGCTGCCTCGAGGTAATTATGCGTAGAAGAAGTCTCACGGTCAAACGGTTGCCCTTCCTTTTCGTTACGCTACCCTTGGCCCATGCGCTTGCGCCTTCCTGTTCTCGCCCAGGATCGCATCCTCGGGGGTGCGGCCGTCCTCGCCGTCACCCAGTTTCTGGCATCGTTCGCCGGTCTCATCCGGGACAATCTCCTCAACCGGACGTTCCCGGGACTCGGTATCGTGGATGTCTACATCGCGGCTTTCCGGCCGAGCGATCTGCTCTTCCAGATCTTCATCATGGCCGGCTTCTCCGTGGCGCTCGTGCCGCTCCTCGCGCGATACTGGGCGGATGAGGACCACCGGCGCATGTCGGAGCTCTTAAACGGGGTCGTTATCGTGGCGGCCATCGTCTTTGGCGTGATGGCGCTCGTACTTGCTATCGTGTTCCCGTGGATCGCGCCGCTCTTCACGCAGTTCACGGGGGAGAGTCTCGCTCTCTACACCTCCTTCGCCCGCATCGCCCTTCTCACCAATTTTCTCTTCGTCTTCGGAAATGCCTACGGACAATATCTGAACACCATCCAGCGTTTCTGGGTCTATGGCCTCACTCCGGTCGTTTACACACTGGGAACGATTCTCGGAACCGTGTTTTTGACGCCTCTCATCGGTCCGTACGGTCCGATCATCGGGACACTCTGCGGCGCGGTCGCGTACGCACTCCTGCGGCTGCTCGCGATTGTGGTTGCGGGGTATCGCATGGGGTTTCAGTGGTGGCATCCCGATCTCAAGGAAATGGGGTTGCTCATGGTCCCGCGCATGCTCGCCCTCGGAGGATTGCAATTGGAACTGCTTGTGTTCGACCGCGTCGCCTCAGGTCTCTCGACGGGCTCCGTCGCGATCAACGCGTACGCGCGCAACTTTCAGTCCGTCGTCGTCGGCGTGACGGGACTGGCGCTCGCACTGTCGCTCTTCTCGCCTCTGAGCCAGGCTGCGGCGAAAGCACAGTGGCAGAGGTTCTGGATCTACATGCATAGGGGCATCCTCTTCATGCTTCTCTTCACCATTTCCGGCGCGATCGCTCTCGTCGTCGCGACTCCTCTCGCCGTTTGGCTCATTCACCTGGCTCCGCTCTACGTATCCGCATTCCTCACGTGCCTCATTCTCTATGCGGTGAGCATCCCGTTCGAGAGCTTGAACCACCTCTTCACGCGGGCGTTCTTCGCCGCCAAACACACCACGATTCCCGCAGTGCTCACCGTCGTGAACGGGGCAATCGCCATCGCGGCGGCATGGACCCTGAGCTCTCGCTTCGGCGTCTACTCCATCGCGCTTGGCTACACGCTCGGACACATTGCAGAAATGGTAGGACTCGTATTGCTCCTTCCACGGGAAACGAGGGAGGTGCAGAAAGAATTCTAAGCACATTCTCATTGGATCGCTTCAAACTCCTTGTAGGCTGCTGGTTTTGCATCCAGAGCGGTGACCGATTCTACGACGGCTGCCGGCGGGCCGGTCTTGCACCACTCTTCCATCTTCTTGAGAGAGTCTTCGGATCCCTGGGCGAAAACTTCCACGGTGCCGTCGGGATTGTTGCGGATCCAGCCGACGATTCCCCACGTGCGTGCCCGCGAGCGTGCATTTGCCCGGAAGAAGACTCCTTGGACGTGGCCAGTGATTTTGAAAAGCTTGGCGACGGCGGGCATGGGAGAGTACGGAAATACGGGATTACGAGAGTACGGGGAAACTGTAGGCGTTCTTGCAATATTTTCAAGATCACCGCGCCGGGGAACGGGCGCTCTTGATGATAGGGCATGTGGAGCAAGGAGTATGGGTTTCCTTTTTTCGCAGCCGAGACTACTTCTTTTTCACCTGCGTGAAGTCCAATTCCACCGGTGTCTCGCGGTCGAAGATCAGGACCATGACAGTGAGCTTGCCCTTATTTACATCAACAGAATCCACTGTTCCTTCGTAGTTCTTGAACGGCCCGTCGATGATCACGACGAGGTCGCCCACTTGGAAGTCGCTCTTAAACTTCGCCTCCTGTTCGCCGACTCTCCGCTCGATGACACCGAATTCCTCGGGGGTCACCGGAACGGGAATGTTGCCGGAGCCCACAAAGCCCGTGACATTCGGTGTGTTGCGCACGAGGTACCAGCTCTCATCCGTCACGGTCATGTCCACGAGCACGTAGCCGGGGAAGAGCTTCTTCTCCTCCTCGATCGGTTCGCCCTTGCGGAAGGTGAGCTGCTTCTCCTTGGGAACCTGCACATCGAAGATGTAGTCTTGCATGCCGAAAGACTCGACGCGTTGTTTGAGGGCTTCGCGCACACTGTCCTCGTACCCTGCATAGGTGTGCACGACGTACCAGTTCCGTCCGGCATTGGGATCTTGCTTACCCATGGGTTGTCAGTAGGTGAAGGAAAGGAGGAGGCGCACGAGTTGTGCGAGGGCGAAGTCAATGGCTCCGAAGAGCACCGCGGATCCGGCGACGAACACGAGCACGATGACGGACAGGCGCACAGCCTGCTGACGCGTCGGCCAACGCACGTGGCGGAGTTCTTCGAGGGATTCTCTGATGTAGCGGGCGATAGCGTTCATAGGGATGCTTCTTGAAAAACCCCTCCCGGGGACAGGGCCATTGTAGGCGCTCTCCCGGCGGGTGCAAGCGAAATTCGGCTTTTAGAACCCATAGTCCGGCTTCGTAAGAACGTGAATACGGCTCAAGGGGAGAGCGATGAACCAGACGCGCCCCTTGATAGTATCTTCGGTGACGAAGTGGCTTGGAGTGAAGCTGCGGGAATCGAGGCTTCCCTGGCGGTTGTCGCCGAGGAGGAAGTACTCGCCCTCCGGGACGTCGTACCGTATCTCCGCTTCATTGCCGCCCGAGGGCGGATGCTGGTAGGTGCGGCCGGCGTTGCGGTCGTTTAGGTACGGCTCTTCGAGTTTGATCTCTTCGTCCGAATCCGCTGGACGGATGAACACAAGTCCGCCGCGCAGGATGACCGCGTCCCCCGGCAGTCCGATGACGCGCTTCACGTAGTGCTTGCTCAGATCGTTCGGTGGCCGGAAGACCACCACGTCTCCGCGCTTCGGTGAGCCGGTGAAGTAGGTGAATTTGTTGATGACGATGTACTCCTTGTGTTCGAGAGTATCGAGCATCGAGTTGCCTTCCACTTGGAACGGGGAGACGAGGAAGGTGCGGATCCCCGCCACGATTGCCACAATGATGACGATGTTGATGAGAACATCGAGGATGTTGTACCAGAGGGCGAATTTTCCTTCCGTCATGGGGGGCATCGTAAGTGTTTGGCGGACGACTGTACAGGGGAGGACATTAAGAAGCAATAAAGTGATTGATGCTATCCGCTTTCCCTCGTTTTGCGTTACACTGGCCGCATGTTCCGTTTTCTGGATACTGCCCTCTTCAAGCAACACATCGAAGAGGATGAGACGATCAAAATGATCGTGCACAAACATTGGGTTCTCGGGCTCAAGGGTCTCTTCTGGCCAACAGTCACGTTCGTTGCGTGTTGGGTGGTCCTCTATGCCGTTCCGTTCCTGACGATGTTCTACATCGTCGCGGGTTTGAGCGTGCTCACCCTCGTCTGGTGGATGCGCAATTTCTTCGACTATTACCTCGATGCATGGGTCATCACGGATCACGGCATTATCGACGTGGAGTGGTTCGGGACGTTTCATCGCGAGTCCACGCGCATCCTCTACAGCGACATTCAGGGAGTGAGCTATGAGATTAATGGAGTCCTAGGTACATGCCTGCGTTACGGGACCATCAGTGTGGAGAAGATTTCCACGGGCAGCACCATCTCCATGGATCACGTTGCTAGGCCGCGGAAGATCGAGTCACTCATTCTCACGTGTATGGAAGAGTATCTTCACTCGAAGAATATGAAGAATTCCAAACATGTGCAGGAATTGCTCGCCGAGATGGTGGTGCAGGAATTGCAGCTCAGGGAGGTGAAGAGTCGCGTCTCCAAATGAGTCTATGGTGTGGTTTGCACTCCTCGTCGGCCTCGCGCTCCTTGTCCTCGTCGGGATGTTTTGGGCTCTGAGGCGGCGTGCGCTCCCTGCCGCCGCGCGCGCCCGGATTCGATCTCAGTGGACGGCGATGCTTGCGATTCCCGACCCGGCACGACGCGTGATGGAGGCGGATGCGATTCTCGATGGAGCGCTTACGGTTCTCAGGTATCGCGGTTCATTGGGCGATAAGCTCAAAGCAGCCGAACCGAGAATGAGGAACATCGATGCCGTCTGGCGCGCGCACAAGCTGAGGAACCGCATCGCGCACGAACCGGGGAGTACCGTCACTTCTGCGCAGGTCCAGGAGGCTGTGAGTGCGATTGGGAGAGCGCTGGAGGGTTTATAGAGGAATTACCATCCCTCTTTTATCTGCGCTACACTTCCGCCATGCGTCCTGCGTTTGTGATCGTTGGCCTCGGTAACCCCGGTGCGAGCTATGAGCAGACGCGGCACAATGCCGGGTTCCGGGCGGCAGATCTTCTCGAAAAGCGTTTCGGGGAGGGGAAGTGGAGGGGGCATCAGAAGTTTCTAGCGCTCTCGTGTGAGGCGCGCATCGGTGCGGTGGAGGTCCTCCTTCTCAAGCCTCAGACGTTCATGAACCGTTCGGGCGAGTCCGTGCGCAAGGTGATGGACTTCTATAAACTCACGCCGGCACAGCAGATCCTCGTCCTCTGCGATGATGTGGACTTGCCGCTCGGGGAACTGCGGTTGCGCAAGATGGGCGGACCGGGGACCCACAACGGTCTCAAATCCATCGTGGAGGCGATTGGCGAGGCGTTCGCGCGCATTCGGATCGGTCTCGGCACACAACCAGCCGGTGCGGATCTCGCTGCGTGGGTCTTGAGTGTTCCATCGAAAGAGGAGATGCAAGCGGTGAATGTCGCGCTGGAAAAGATTCCTGAGATGGTAGAGGGGTTTGTCAAGCATGCGGCGACAAGCCGCCGCGCTTGACCCTGAGCGAGCGGAGGCCGAAGGCCGGAGCGAGTCGAAGGGTGAAGGGTGAGGGGGATGAAACCTGAGAGGAGCTTCATCGCTGTGTCACGCGGGGCGTATCGAAAAGTCGACACAGCGATGGTTACATGTGACCTCCTACGAAAAACCGCGGGTGATCCCGCGGTTTTTCGTATGCATGAGAGCGTTTTTTTCTTAGAACAGGATCCTCTTCCCGAACAGCCAGCCACCGGAGATGCCGATGGCGATGATGTTTGTCCAGATGAGCAGCGGCAGAGATGTTCCTGCATCTGTCTGGGGGGAGGTCTCTGCAGCACCCCTCTGGTGCGGGCGTATGAAGCTATCCGAGTCCGTCACTGCGGCGATGAAGCCTCCGAGACCCGTCTGCGGCATGTTCTCAATGACACTTACCTGCTCGGTGTCCGAGGGGGAGCCGGCGATATCCGGACTCGAGACCGTCACTGTGTTCGAGATAACCTGCCCGTGACGCATCGATGGATCGATACGGACGCGGTAGGTGATCACGCGGGATGCGTTCGGGCCGAGCACGGGGATACTCCAGTGGATGGAGTTACCGGAGACGTTCCCGCCAGCGGCATCCTCTACGGTC
>JAQTSD010000015.1 GCA_028711445.1 Candidatus Peribacteraceae bacterium | reverse complement strand
TGGATTGCCCCCGTGCCGCGGAACCTCACCTCCCCTCCCTCGATCCGAGCGACGCGCATCGTCGACCGCAACGGCACGCTGCTCTACGAGGTGCGCCCGCGGGAGAGCGGACTGAACACGCCCGTCGCGCTCCGCGACATCCCCGCACGCTGCACGGAGGCCGTCCTCGCCATCGAGGACCGCGGTTTCTACAATCATCCAGGCGTAAGCCTGAAGAGCATCGCTCGGGCAGCATGGCAGAACCTCAGCGCCGGCCGCATCGTATCGGGCGGCTCCACCATCACGCAGCAGCTGGTCCGGAACCGCTTCCAGCCTGCCCGGCGCACGTTCCTCTACAAGATCGAAGAAGCTTTCTTCGCCTTCAAGCTTGAACAAAAGCTCACGAAAGATGAAATCCTCGAAGCCTACCTCAATAGCGCATACTTCGGGCACCAGGCGTACGGTATCGCCGCAGCAGCCAAGACATTCTTCGGGAAATCCGTAGGAGAACTCTCCACTGCGGAATGCGCGCTGCTGGCCGGATTGCCACAGTCGCCCAATACCCTCGACCCTTTCTCCGATCTTCCGGCCGCCCAATCGCGTCAGAAACTGGTGCTCGCAGCCATGCACGAGACAGGAGCGATCACGGCGAACCAGGAGCGTGATGCAAACACGGAACCGATCACGCTTGCACAAGACGCCGTGCCGATCCGCGCACCGCATTTCGTGATGTGGATGATGCAAGTAAGACCCAGTGCCCTCGACACCGATGCCGTCTTCACGACACTCGACCATGCACTCCAAATGGATGCGGAACGTATCATCTCCGTGCATCTCAAGGAACTCGCCGAACAGAACGTAACGTCAGCAGCTGTCGTCGTCCTTGATGCACGCACGGGCGACGTGCTCGCCATGGTCGGCTCCGCGGATTACTTCGATGCGACCCACGACGGCGCGGTGAACAGCGTGCTCGCTTCCCGCCAGCCCGGTTCCGCACTCAAGCCCTTCACGTACGCTCTCGCATTTTCCAACGGCGCGACGGCTGCCACAACCGTTGCCGATACGGAAACACAATTCTTCACGCAGGAAGGCAACCCTTACACGCCACGCAACTACGATTTCGGCACACACGGCCTCGTGCGTTACCGCGAAGCACTGGCAAACTCTTACAACATCGCAGCAGTGAAAGTTGCAGAGCACGTCGGCATCAGCCGTCTCCTCTCCTTCCTGCGCGCAACCGGCTTGACCACGCTCACGGAGACACCCGAGTACTACGGTCTCGCACTCACGCTGGGAGACGGCGAAGTGCGGCTCCTCGATCTCGCGGCGGCTTACGGCATTTTTCCCCGAAGCGGCCGCACCTTGAAGCCGCGACTGCTCCTCAATGACCCGGTCGCGAACGACGAACAGCTTCTGGATCCGAAAGTCGCGTGGCTCGTCACCGATATCTTAAGCGACGGTATTGCACGCATGGAAGAATTCGGCGCGGATGGCCCACTCACGTTCCCCTTTCCTGTCGCCGCCAAGACAGGCACGACCAGAAACTCCCGCGACAATTGGACGGTAGGCTTCACACCGGATGTCATCGTGGGCGTATGGGTGGGCAATGCCGACAACTCGCCCATGCGCGATACCTCGGGCGTCACGGGTGCCGGGCCGATCTTCCACGATATGATGCTGAAGGCAGCCGGAAGGTATTCCCCGAAAGATTTCGTCCGTCCGGAAGGCATCGCGGATCTCACGGTGTGCGCCCTCTCGGGTAAGCTCCCCACGCCCCTCTGTCCACACACGGTCACGGAGCACTTCATCGAAGGAACAGAACCAACGGAACCTGACGACATCTTCCAGTCCGTCTCCATCGACACCCGAAACGGCCTGCTCGCGTCCGCAGATTGTCCGAAAGAGTTCGTCCGCTTCGAAACATTTGCCGTCTTTCCAAGAGACAGTGCGCAATGGGCGCAGGAAAACGGCTGGCCTGCACCTCCCCGCACCACATCTCGCCTCTGTGGAAAGAACGCTCCTTCATCCGACACACAAAACACTTCGTGGATTCTCATCACGGAGCCCAAGGAGAATGATGCTTTCGCACTCGACCCGCTCGTGCCGAATGCATCGGAGAAGATCATCTTCAAAGCACAAGCATCAAGAGATATTACGAGTGTCGAGTGGTTCGTCGATAGAAAGAAGATCGGCATAGGCAAGCCTCCCGTGTTCCGCCTCGAGTGGAATCCTGCTCCGGGCGCATTCAACGTCGAAGCACGTAGCGAAGAAGTGAGTGACAAGCGAAGGATTTCTGTGACACGTTGAAGATCAATGAATCGAAAGAGCTTTACGTAGAACAACATCATTTCACGATAAAAGATGCCCCCATCCCACTCGCGCGGGACAGGGGCTTACTAAGCCAGGACGATCACTGATGGTAATCCATCAGTCGGCACAGGGTCTCTTTCTCCAGGAGTCTTGTGCAATCACGGAGATGAGAAGTGGATTGTGTATGTCTCTCCGCTCCACCCAGAGGACGAAAGGCCCGTCGAAGACAACGTCCGGATCGGGTAGATTCTGCCCGGGAGATACCGCTCTCTCGGGGAACGTCATCTGGAAATCCACCTTGCCCACTGCGGCTTCGATCACGGCCGGCAACTCCTCGGCGTCCACGGTGTGCATTCCCTGCATCCACCGAAAATCGGTGACATCCACGAAGTCCACCGCTGGTACGATGATGGATGAAGGTTCGAACGCCTTCAAACCGTGATGCACTCCGTCGACGAAATCCGCAATCGCAAACCCATTTGGCAGCTCCTTGGGGAGCGCGTCGGGCAAGGGAGACAGGTAGATCCGGTCACCTTGCTCGGTCTCCAGTTCCGCAACGAACTTCGCAGAGCCCACCGTACGGAAGACATGCACGCCCTCCAAGTACATACCGCAGTGATAGCCCTTGATACATGTAGGCGTCGCCGCATGCTTGCAGCGGGGAGCGAGCCGAAACACGCTTGCGATCCCCAGTCCGCCGGGAGTGAACGCTGCCGGAACCTCGACACCGCGGAAGCTGCGCTGCTGCACGAACTGGCGATACGCCGCCATATTGCGTGTGGCGATGCACTCTGCCTCAGGAAGGAAAGCGTGCGACCGTTGTTTCTCCCCCCACACATAGAATGGGTAGAAGATCTCCTGTTCCGGAGTCGTGGTGGCCCAGACCCGATTCCCCCCGAGCTCCGCCTCCGCCGCCTTCAGACAACGAACCAGCGGATAAAGGGCGATCACCTCGGACCGGATACCCACATCCCCGCTCACACCACTACCATTGGTCATAGTCATTCATCTCCATTCAGCTCCGCGCCTCATGCGTGTGTCGACAAGCCTTTGCCGACTGAATATTCGTCCACGCCCAAGCGCTCTCCCGACGCGGGAGCAGCCGCTGCAATTCTCACACGAGAACTTCAGCGGCCGCTCGCCACGCGAAAAACTTCCCGTGCCTGTCCTGACAAAGAACGAAACTCAGATTCCATCTGTTTTCAAAATCTGAGATGCACTTTTTACTGGTTCCTGAGAGCAGATGCAACCATTTTACATTCTTTTTATTTTATTATATAATATTAAGATGGGATTGGAAGCAATCAACTCCGACAATACGATACCAGTTGTCGCCGCAGAGGAGGCCGTCAAGGCACAGACTGCGAGCAAACTTTCGGCTTTGGCAAAAGTGACGAAAGAAACAGCTGGGTCCGCCACGCTCAAGACGATCGATATCATCGCCCAACCGCTCGGTGTCGCCGCAGCCATCGGCGTGATGGCCTACGGCATACGGATGATGCTCTACCCGATCCTCGGCGGAAAACCGCCCAAGCTCGCGAAGGCGCTGGGGGTGGCTTAAGACACAAGGGTAGACCGGCTTTGTGCGTTGCACTGGAAGAAGACTGCGGTATGCTTCTTTCGCTTCGTGGGTCGGCCCCAACACCAGTCGCCTTCGGCTCCGGTGCGGGACGAGTCCTCCGGAATGCATTCCGCTCTTTCGTTTTCCATTGTTGCTCGTGGGTCGGTCGGATAGTGGCAATTCCGCCGCGCTGTAAACGCGGTGCCTTACGGCTTCGGGGGTTCGAGTCCCTCCCGGCCCACCATTCAGGACAAAAGGCTTTATTCGAAGCCTGTTTGAAGGGAGAGCGCAGCTCCCAGACTAGGTTTCTTCCTCGTACGCTGTAGTTCGAAGCCACGGCGTTGTGCAGTGAATTGAGCTGAGCCACAGCGAGGGCAAGTGAGGGGTTCTTGAACTTTCTTTTGCTGCTTTGCGTTCTTTGCAGCACGTATCTCGCGTGCAAGGGCAGCTTGAGCCTTTGGATCATTCTTCTTTGCGCGACCTTCCCGAGCCATTTGTTTCATTTCTTCGCGCATTTTTTTCGCAGATGCTGGCTGCTCCTGTTTGACCATAATTTTATGGGAGAAGAAATATGCAAGAAGGGGCACCCTGCTCGGCTGACCCAACGTTGCCGATAAGGTTGCCCTACATCGTCAGTGCGTTGACCGAGGCAAGACGCCCCTTTCTGCACTGAGCGATGATGTAGGCGGGGCATAGAAAGCCCCACGGCAAGTTGGGTCAGGCGCATTATAGCGTATGTCTGAAATTGGTCTAGAATCTAAATATGCTTCCCACTCTCAAATGCACATTACCAGTACAAAAGTAGATAATTTTCGGTCATTAAAAGAGGTTGCTCCTACCCTATCTTCACTTGTAACAATTGTTGGCGAGAACAATGCTGGAAAGTCCTCGTTTTTAATTGGATTAAATTTATTTTTTAAGCCAGAGAAATTGAAAAAGGAAGATTTCTATGACAGAGAAAAAGACATCGCAATCACTCTTCAATTCGAAGGTTTAGATTCTAATGAACTTAGTAAATTGGATGAAAGCCACAGGGAAAAAATTGCCAAGCTTGTGGTGAACGACAAGCTTAAACTTGTAAGAAGATATAAGGTCGATGGCTCAAACTCATTGAATTATATTGGCTTAAGACCTTCCGATTTAAGGTTTGATCAAGAAAAGATCGATGAAGTTATGTCAGGAAAAAGTGGTGCCCAACTTAAAACTGCAGTATTGGCTTCTTATCCTGAGGTTAGCGCAAATGCAAACGGAGTCACTACTCAAAAAGGGTTTAGAGAACTGATCGAAAATTATATAAATTCTCTCCCTTCTGGCCAACTTGTCGAAAAGGAAATGGGCCTGACAACTGGAATACCAGAAAGCATTTATGCTGTCTTTCCAGAAATTATTTATGTACCAGCGGTAAAAGACATTTCTGATGAACTTAAAACAAAGGAGGCAACGAGTTTTGGGAAAATTTTAAAATTTTTGCTTGAAACAGTCTCGAAAAGCCCAAAAATCTCAGCAATCGCAGAATCATTTACAGAACTCAACAAGCATTTGAACTGCATTGTTAATGAAAGAGGTGAAAAAGTTGATGAACGCTTAGAGGAAATAATGGAGATTGAAAAGGCATTAGCAGAAAATTTAGCAGCGCAGTTCCAGCAAATGAAACTTGAAATTAAAATTCCTCCACCAGAATTAAAAACTATATTCGGAAACGCGAAACTTTTTTTGAACGACGGAGTTGATGGCGAAGTAGAGTCAAAAGGTGACGGGGTAAAACGTGCTGTAATGTTTGCGCTGCTTAGAACACACGTAGAACTTCGTAATAAACGCGAGGATCAAGCAGAAGCTGCCCCTTCTCAGCGATATTTATTCCTATTCGAAGAACCAGAGCTGTATCTGCACCCAAGAGGCCAAAGAATTTTATATGATGCTTTGGTTAGTATTTCCAAACAGCATCAGGTGATAATGAGCACTCACTCGCCTTATTTCCTGTGTCCCGATGGAATTGGAACTTTTCTAAGAATTAATAAAGATGAAGTGGCCGCTCCACAGGTGCCATATTCTACGATAAGGGAAATTGATCTATTGAATGATTTATCAAAGAGAGAGGCATTCCAAACAATTTGTTACGAAAATAATAATGCAGGGTTTTTTTGTAATAGAGTTGTATTAGTAGAAGGAGATTCGGATTTAATTTATCTAAAGCACATATCAAAAACTTTGAGCAAGGACTGGGACTTCGATTTTAAGAATATTGCATTAGTAAAAATAGGGGGTAAGGGGAATTTCAAAC
The DNA here is from genome assembly GCA_028711445.1 of Candidatus Peribacteraceae bacterium. GTDB lineage: Bacteria > Patescibacteriota > Gracilibacteria > Peribacterales > Peribacteraceae > UBA9631. The sequence continues at coordinate 28,191 of JAQTSD010000015.1, read as the reverse complement.
GTTATCGAACATTTTTTGAATGTTTTGGAGTAGAGGTTAGAATTATTGCGGATCTTGATTGCGTAGTTGATAAATTCACAGAACTTGGCGATATGAGTGCTCACCAATCAAAACAAAGTGACCTTATACAAGAGGCAAGAAGATTAGTTGCCAGTAGCCAAGAAACCTCGATTACGGCAGATGAAGCTAGGCGTATTTCTAGTTCACGAACTTTTCTCGAAAGATACAATGAGGTTAAGGCAATTACAGGACGTATGGTCGCTGGCACTCCACCTACGGCTCAGGAAGTAGACACTATTGAATCACTTTTTAGTGATGAAGAATATTTTTTGATAAGAAATGCACTAAGAAGTCGCTCTGAATTAATGCCAAAGAAAATAGCACTTGCGAATGCAATAAGGGCGGCAGGAGTTAATATTTTAATAAAGGGTTCTATTGAGGAATATTATCCTTCTAGAGTTGGAGGTTATGGTGCCGACAAGGTGACAAATGCGCTGGCTGCTTGCGATGAAATAAAAACCAAGGAGCAAGCTCTCGCTTGTTGTCCAGTTATTGCAGATGGGACAACCACAAAACCAGAATTAGAAGCCATATTTACAAATATTTTCTCATAAAGATGAGTACTTATAATTTCGGTCGGCTGTCCCCGACTGATTTCGAAAAACTAATGAAAGATTTAATAGAAAAGGAACTGGAAATAAGCTTGGAGATATTTACTAATGGACCCGATGAGGGGATTGACCTGCGTTGCTCACATCCGAAAAACAAAAATGGAACAATTATCCAATGCAAACACTATAAGGAAACGAACGATTTAATGAAGAACCTGAAACTTGAAGCTGAAAAAGTGAAAAAGCTGAAACCCGATAGATACATCGTCGCAACATCGGCTGGTCTCACCCCAGACAATAAAGATGAAATTATGAAAATTTTTAAGCCGTTTATCAAATGTACCGCAGATATTTACGGGATTACAGAGATCGAGTCTTTGCTTAGCTCCAATCCAGAAATACTCAAGCAACACTTTAAACTCTGGCTTGCAGATACCGCGATCCTTCAAAAAATTCTTCATAGTGGGATTGAGGTCTTTTCCGAATTCTCCAGAGACAAAATAAACAGGGACTTATCGCTTTATGTGCAGAACGAAAGTTTCAAAGTGGCAAATGAGCTTCTTGAAATAAATGGATACTGCATAATTTCTGGTGAACCAGGAATTGGTAAAACAACCTTGGCTCATATGCTTATATATAATTATTTAAACGATGGATATGAGCTGATTTATGTTTCAAAAGACATTGAAGAAGCTGCCACGAAATTCGATAATTCAGACAAGAAACAAATTTTCTATTATGACGATTTCTTAGGTGCTAACTTTCTTGAGCAATTTCTCGAAAAGAATGAAGACAGTAGAATTAGCATTTTTATTGAAAAAATTGCCAAGTCTAAAAACAAAAAACTGATTTTTACAACTAGAGAATACATTCTCAATCAGGCGAAAATTAAATATGAGAAAATTGAAAGATCGAATGTGGATTTTTCAAAGTGTGTGATTGATTTGGAAAGCTACACTAAAGTACAAAAAGCTCAAATCCTGTATAATCACCTTTACCATTCTGATTTATCGCAAGAAGTAAAAGATAGCATATGTAAAAAGAAGTATTATCATAAAATTATTGAGCATCGAAATTACAGCCCAAGAATCATTGAAGACTTATCGAGACTGAATGAAATAGATGATGTGGATGTTTTTATTGCTGAGTGTTTAAGGCATTTAAATGACCCTCAAATCGTTTGGAAAAGCGCTTTTGACCTGAAAATAACAGAGTCATCGCGCAATTTGCTCTATGTCCTTTATGGCCTACAAAAACAATGCAAATTGGATCAGCTTAAAGAAGCTTGGATGAAATTCCATTCGCATCAATGCAAAAAATATAACAACTCGATGCAGGCAAATGATTTCGATTTATCAATTAAGGAACTGCAAAAATCTTTTATTGTTTTAGATGTTCATAATGTTGGAGGCAAATACGTTCATCTTGTGAGATTCATCAATCCTTCTGTTGTTGATTTCCTTCTGGCAAGAATTAAAAACAATGAAGTGCTAATTGAGGATATGCTGAATAATTGTATTTTTTGGGAGCAGATAATATATTTTTTGAATCTCAGTAGACAAAATAAATATGTAGAGATTGCAATGGATAAATTTGATTTACCTAGTGTGCATAGAAATAAGGACGCAGAAAAGTTACTTTCGCTTTCTAGGCACATAGACGTTGAGGGAGTTATGGCTTTCATCCAAGAAAAAGCAGAGTATTTAGTTGGTCAAGGAGATGTTAGTATTTCACTAATAAATTTGATTATTGAATGCCCCGAAATTGATGTTGATTACGAATATGTAATTAAAGAGCTTGCCGATGGAATAAGAGATTACGATGAACTCAAACATGTAATGGAAGGCATTGATTTGCCTGCATTGGAAGCTTTTCTGAAAGAAAACGAAGCATCGGCTTATGAGTTGATTAGCAGAGCCGAGGAAATCGCGAATGAAATTTGTTCAGATGGAATGAATACTGGTTATATTGATGAGGATGAAATCTTCCACGGTGATCTAGGCGAATTAGATAAATGTATTGCTGAAATTGGAGAAATTGATTCCTATTTTGGTTTACAGACTGATATCTCTGATTTGGAAAAGTTAAGGAAGCGATTTCCTTCAGAATCAGATGATATTGAACATGAATATTTAGATCGCGGATCACCATGGCAAAGAATTCAAGAGGAAAGCAAAGAAGTGGATCGAATATTTGGAGCAGGTTTTTAGATACTTAGTCACCATGCCACTCACGTGTCATTTTTTGGAGTGCAATGCTGTAAGAAACTCTAGGCAGTTGTCGCTACCTGAAGCAGAGAACTGACACTGCGCAGCCGCTCATAGGTCTCTGCAATCTCGGTTCGAAAGTAGTATAGGTCAGACCACCAGAATATAATTCAAAACGGTTCTCCTCCAGAATTGGGAAGTGAAACCCTGGAGGGATGAGAAGTTTTCGCGAATCCACGGTGACAAACTCACATCCACCCTGCACAATGGGTACCCGCACATGCACCCTTTGGCTCTTTTGAAGGCAAAGAAGAAGGCGAGTGCTCCGCCGCTTACGCACCCACCGCAATTCCCCGAAAGGCTCCCTGGAACGCTCTGGGGTATCGCCGCGTACTTCAACCCCGCCTCTTACCGGAATCGTCTCATAAACTACCGGAAATTTCGCGCAGCATCCAGGCGACAGGGACTGAAACTCATCGTCGTCGAAGTGGCCATGGATGAACGGCCGTTCGATCTTGCGAATGATGATGCGGAACAAATTATTCAATTACATACCTCCGACGTTCTCTGGCAGAAAGAGCGGCTCCTCTCCATTGCCCTCTCCCATTTGCCACCCGATTGTGACAAGGTTGTCTGGGTTGATACGGATATCCTGTTCCAAGAAGATGATTGGATCGCAAAAACCTGCACACTTCTCGAAAAGTACATGGTCATCCAACCATTTGCAGCCGCCATCCAGCTCCCCCGGACTCATCCCACTCGCAAGAGAAACAGGTCACTCCATACAACGGGAAAAGCATTTCCATGCATAGCGCATCAGTGGGCCATCACCTCGCCTCATCACTTCCGCTTAACGTATTGTGGGCATCCGGGGTACGCAGTCGCCGCGCGGCGACGCATTCTTGAAGAAGTTCCTTTCTATGACAGAATGATTTTGGGGGGAGGTGATGCACTCATCATGGGCGCATTCCTCGGCATCCCCATCGAAGAGAACTTCATCATCGATTATTATCCCGCCCATCTTCTATTGGATGCGCGGGAATGGACAGAGCACATGGCATCCATCGTACGTGGCAGTGTTTCCTTCGTGGATGGACGAATTCACCACCTCTGGCACGGAAGACAAGAGAAACGCTACTACATCGAGCGCGCAGCCATCCTGCACCCCTTCGATCCACGCACGGACATCCGTATCGACGACAACGGATGCTGGGCATGGGCCACGGAAAAACCCATCCTGCACGAACAGGTTCGCCACTACTTCTGGGCGCGGGATGAGGAAGGGGGAAATACCCCCTCCTTCGAATCGCTCCGTATCAGAGAACTCGAAAAAAAATCCGTGAACGAACACTCGAAGATCGCATGGTTGGAAGAAGCGTTGAGGAGAAAAACCACATGGTCGAATGTTACACTGGCATACGAGCGACGCACGAAAACATGGTTGAAAGAGATGTTGGAAAATGAGCGTGCAAAGAACGCATGGTTGGAGGAAGAGATGACGAAGAAATCCGCACTGGCGGAAGCGGCCCTGGCGGATGAGCGGCGCAAGACCGCATGGTTGGAGGAAGAGATGACGAAGAAATCCGCACTGGCGGAAGCGGCCCTGGCGGATGAGCGGCGCAAGACCGCATGGTTGGAGGAGATGATCTCCGCTCTGCACATGCAAAACACGTCGAAGGAAGAGCGCATCCAGACCTCTCCCTCCGCACAGAGACAACCGACTGCTGTCCCTCTCTTCGCTCAGTGCGCTGAATCCTTTTTCGACCGACGCATCCCACGCCTCCTGCCGCGCGGATCGAGGCGGCGAACGATCGCCCTGCGCCTGCTCACATGGATGATCCCCTCATGACACACATTCACACACGGAACTTCTTTCCCTCGTAACGCACCAATTTCAAAACATCTTGCTGTCCGAGAATTTCCTTGCTGAGTGGATCGTCGTAGTCAGAATCGTAAACCACCGTCTGGATGCCGGCGTTGAGGATCATCTTTGTGCAAATCACGCAGGGGAACGTATTGCAGTACAGAGTGGAACCTTCGATGGGGATCCCCAACTTGGCCGCCTGCGTGATGGCATTCTGTTCCGCATGCGTGCCACGGCAGATCTCATGGCGCTGTCCGGAGGGGATCCCTAATTTTTCGCGCAGGCATCCGCCCATCTCCGCACAGTGCGGCACGCCACGCGGCGCGCCGTTGTAGCCGGCTGTGAGCTGCTGAGAGTCCTTCGCAATGACAGCACCCACTTTGCGCCGCAGGCACGTGGCGCGCTTGGCCCACGTGTAGGCAATCTCCATGAAAACCTCGTGGAATGTCGGCCGATCAGAGCCGCTCAAGAGTCGGAGGAAATGCTCAAATTTGCGATGCAGCTCGTCAAGCGTCCCTTCATTGATGATGAGAAAATCCGCGCGATCGACACACCTGCGCACTTGCTGACCATCTGGCTGTTCCCCCACTCCACTCTCGCGCAAGAGGCGCTCAAGAATCTCTTCACGCGTGAGCACGGCTCCTTCACGACCACGCATCATCAGACGTTCGACGATCACGCTTGGCTGCGCAGTGACCGCCACCATCTGAAATCCCGGCAAGCCCTGCAGCTCTTCCCACTCCGCAGGATTACGAATTCCGTCGATTACCCAATCACTCGCCGGCGCTCTCTCTATTGCTTCACGCACACGGATGCCAAGCACGCCTGCACCAAACTGCTGACGCAGATCATTGCCCACATTCTGCAGATGTTCCCGTGCATGCGAGAGGCCACGCCTTGTCGCCTCTTCACGGACGATATCGGAGAGCGAAATGTACTTGTATCCACGAGCAGAGAGGACCTTTGAGATCTCCCCTTTGCCGCTGCCCATGAAGCCGGTGAGTCCGATGAAGTAAGGCATGAAGGGGTATATCTAATGCTCCTTTCGAGCCGATGACAAGAGCCGATGTTCGATGTATTCACACAAAGTCTGAGACCTTCATGATTGCGAACACTTTCTCCAGCATCTTGCGATGCTCCGCTGAGAGCGGCTGACTTCGCATCTCCAGCGGTTGTGATGCTCTGATGATCGGCTGTTCGCATGCGGCCAACTGCATCTTCGTCTGTGCATCGAAATGCAAACGTTGCATCGCATACTCATCCGCCGCCGTGAGCATCATGATTGCCCGCCGTGCGCCGCGATAATCCGTCGGAAGCGCTATCGGCCTACGACTAGGGGAATCTGCATCTGGAAGGCGTGCGGAAGATGGGCCACTCTCTGCATCACTGATCATAGAAGAAGGGGGAAGGATTGGTGTTCTTGTATGATTCCTCCTTGGTACAGTCAATGCTAAAGCACAAGTCATTCTGGACGCGTTCAATTTCCAAACACTCTTACAAAAAAGAGGATTCGACCCCACGAGCAAATCATCTGCCATCTCACCTCATCCTGTTCACGACGATTACACATTGCACATTTTGCTTCTGTGCAAAAATCCTCTACAAGGACGGTGTCATCACAGACGTTGAATCGGCACCCCCTCTGACGATCTCCTGCGTGCATTTCCAGAGAATCGCCCGTGCTTTTGTCGCCTCCGCATCGCACACTTGTATGACGAAAGTCCCATCCTCTTCCGGCCGGTTGGCAAAGGCTTTCTCGATCCCTCCGTCCCGCAGAAGCTGCTCCACCTTCCATGATGGATTGAATATGCGTGCGTCGAGCCTGATGGACGTCATACCGGTACTCATCGTAAGAGATAGTATACACTCATGTCCCATAACACAACATATAAATCAGACAATCCTCTATGTACCATAAACGGTAGCCCTAGTCTTAGCCTTTCTCCTCAACCTTCCTTCAATCTCTTCAGTGCCTCCGTCACTGCCTCCCCGACAGGCCGCATGCGGATCCCCTCCGCTTCAAGCTTCTTCCCTGAGAGGATGCAATTACTGCGTCCGGCGCGCGCAACCTGCGGCATCTCCTCTATGGTGAGCCGCTCGAACGCGTGGGCAGGATTTACGATCTCTTTATAGATCTGCATGATCCGATACGGCGAGATGACACCGGGGTTCACAATGTTGTAGAGACCGGTTTTGCCCTTCTCGATCAGCTCTGAAGAAGCTGTGAGGAAATCAGGTAGATACGTGATGGAATTCGGAACATCGAGCACACGACTGTAACCGGAAATCTTCGTGATGAGATTGCGGGGATTGGCACTCCCATCGAACGGCATGCGCAAGCGCAACACCAACACTGGAAATTCTTTGAGAATACGATCGATCCATTGTTTCGTACGCGAGTAGAAGCTGCCGGAGAAGTTCGGCGGATCCTCCTCAGAACATCCCCTGCCATCATTATCTCCTTCGTAGATACACCCCGAGCCGAGGTTCACCCAGTAGATGCCGCGCTTCGCGCACTCCTCAAGCAATACCAGCGGCCCCGTGACATTACTCCGGACTGTCTCCATCTTGTGCTCCTCGCACCAGTCGATGTTCGGCCGGCCGGTCTTCCCGGCAGTATTGATGACAACCGTCGGTTTCACCTCGTCCAAGACATGTGCGACCGCTTGGGAATCCGCGATATCGGCGTTCGTCGTCACGGCGTCGGGGTAGACCGTGAGAAATGCCTGCCCGAGATAGCCTTTGGCTCCGAAGATGAGAACAGTCATGGCTGCGGTATACTAACACAAACCGCATACATCTCCACCCGGGGGAATGGATAATGATCTCCGAGGCCCAAGTGACGGTTCGTGGCTCGCGACGTATGGTGAGGAACTTTTTGCGCAAGCAAAAAACCGCGAATCCGTGCACGCAGCCCGCACCTCACCGAGACACGTGGGCTTCCTGACCCTGAAGGAAAAGTCGCTGTCGAAATCGACATTCTCAGATCACCGGAAGTGTGGTATAGATAGGTGCGATGCCTCACAAGCGAAGAAAGCTGACGACTCACAGGCGCACAGCACGACGGAACGAGCCGCTCATCGATTTAAGTCAGGGAACCAAACGGATCATCAGCGGCCTCCTGCAGATCTGTGCCGGCATCCTCCTCTTCCTGGTTATCAAGCAGGAAGCGGGCGTCGTCGGCGATGCTCTGAACAAGGTGCTCACTTTCTTCTTCGGATCATGGGGCGCTGTCTTTCCCGTATTTCTCATCGCCTCGGGAATGCTGCATCTCTTCTCCATCGAAACAGGGTTTGAGGCGAAGCGCTCCATCGGCCTCGTCCTATGCCTTCTCGCCTTCCTCGGGATCATGCACATGGGTGCCCCCATCGAGGATATCGGCATGAAGCGTAATGAGCTCGCGGGAGCAATCGGGTTCACCGTCTCTATCCCGTTCGTGCTGTTTGCCAGTCGCGCCGTCGGCTATACGGTGCTCTCGTGTGTGATGCTCATCGGTCTCGCCATCGCTTTCGAGCCGGACTTTGGCGCCCTCGCTCGCATGACGATCGGATTCTTCCGCAAAGAGAAGCCTGTCCGCCGTTCTCGACCCAAACCCGACATCCTCGAGGAAGAGTGGGAGAAAGGAAAAGAGAAGGACGAAGACTTCCTGGAAGACGAGGAAACACCGGAACTCAACATCGTCCGCCCCGTCTTCGCCCAGCAGATCGTCAAAGAGAAGACCGCCAAGAAGATCAAAGAGATCTCGAAGAATGCGCTCGAAATGAAAGACACGCGCTTTGAGGAGTGGACGTTCCCGAGCTACTACTTGCTCGACGCCAAGCACAGCGAACTCACCGTCGATGACGAAGAACTCAAAAAACAGGCCAAGCTGATCGAAGAGAAACTGCAGGAGTTCGATATCTCCGTGACCATGCGTGACGCGCATCCCGGACCGACCGTCACGCAGTTCACGCTGCAGCCAGCGGAAGGTGTGCGCCTCTCCAAGATCGCCACGCTGAAGGATGATCTGGCGCTCGCACTTTCGGCGAGCAATCTGCGCATCGAGGCTCCCATTCCAGGTAAGGGGCTCGTGGGCATCGAGATGCCGAACAAAGTCCGCACCATGGTGCACCTGAAGGAAATTCTCGAGAGCCCCGAATTCATGCAAAGCCGCTCTTCGCTCACCTTACCACTCGGACGCGACGTCTCGGGCAACGGCGTCGTGCAGATGCTCGACGAAATGCCGCATTTGCTCATCGCCGGCGCCACGGGCTCGGGGAAATCCGTTTGCATGAATACGTTCCTTACATCGCTCCTGTACCAAAACGCACCGAACGAACTGAAATTTATTCTCATCGATCCGAAGCGCGTGGAACTCATGCCATACGATGGCATCCCACACCTGCTTACCCCCGTCATCACAGAGTCCGAGAAGGCACTGCAGGCTCTGCGCTGGACCGTCGCGGAAATGGGTCGCCGTTTACACCGCTTCTCCGAAGTAGGTGCGAAAAACATCGACGAATATAACGAGAAGCAAATGGAGGAGGAAAATATTCTTCCGCGCGTGGTCATCGTCGTGGACGAGCTCGCCGACCTCATGATGCGCCAACATCGTCGCGACACGGAGACGATGATCGCACGCATCGCACAGATGGCCCGTGCTGTCGGTATGCACCTCATTATCGCCACGCAGCGTCCGAGCGTCGATGTCATCACAGGCCTCATCAAAGCCAATATTCCTACACGCATCGCTTTCCGCGTCGTGAGTGCCGTGGATTCGCGCACCATTCTTGACTGTATCGGCGCGGAGGACCTGCTCGGTAAAGGCGACATGCTGCTCCTCAATGCAGTTCTTCCGCAACCCATGCGCATCCAAGGCATCTTCATCTCGACGAAGGAAACCGAACGCGTCATCAATGCAGTAAAGATCGCCGGCGGCGGTCGGATCACCGAGCAGATCGGGCTCACGGAGGAAGGAGAGGAAGGAGAAGAGTTGGACGAGTCGGAGGAAGGGGGCGTGCCAGCCGGCATGATCGATCTGGAGGCGGATGACAACGGCGGCGATGATCTCTTCTTCGATGCCGTACGCGTGGTGCAGGAGTCCGGTAAGGCTTCCGCCAGCCTCCTGCAACGCCGCCTGAGCGTCGGTTACGCCCGCGCTGCCAAGCTGCTCGACATCATGGAGAAGAAGAATCTGATCGGTCCCACCGAAGGCGCGAAGGCGCGGAAGGTGTACATAGACAGGATGGCAGCGTAGATACCCTCGAGTTTTCGCTCATGGCCTCCTGCAAAAGCTGGTAAAATGGAGCGGCACGCCGGTGTTTTGGCACCAACTTTGCCACCGGACAAAGACGATAAAGACTCACAGAAGTCGGTATTGTTCTTGCATTCCCCATGAGAATGTACCTAGCATTCTCTGTTCTTCCCCCATTCATCCATGCGATCCTTCAGATCTCTGCTCATGTTCGTAAGCGGTGTGGCCGTCACGCTCGCAGGGACGGCGCTCGGACAGCTCGCCACAGAATCCGCCATATCCACCGCCACACCGACCGCGAGCATGCAAATGTTCCCCGATGTGCAGAAGAACACCTTTTTCGCTCCCTCCGTTGCCACCATGGTACGTACGGGAGTGGTGCAGGGATACAACAATGGAACATTCGGACCGGATGATCCTGTGACACGCGCACAGGTGACAGTCATGATCGACCGCTATGACAAAAATGTCGTGCAGCCGATGCGCGAGCAGATAGAGAGGATTCGCCAGAATATCGGTCTCGGCCACTGCGGAGACGGCATCGTGCAAACGGGGGAACAGTGCGATGATGCAAATATGGCAGATGGGGACGGATGCGGCTCTGCCTGCCTCACGGAAGTCACTTTTCCCTCTCCCTCTCCCCCCAAGTCCGCGTGCGGTAATGGCAAATGCGAACCCAGTGAGATGGCGGTTTGCCCAACATGCACAGTTGGTGCAACCTGCAAACCTTGCACGCTCTGCCCGGAGGATTGTACTGCAATCTGCGGCAATGAGATCTGCGAGATTGGCGAGGCGCCTACCTGTGTAACGAACTGCCCTGTCGGAAATATGCAGGAAGGCTGCCTCACCTCCTGCCATGGTGGCACCTGCCCGAGGGATTGCGACGCCTTGGAACAGACGGACTACCCGCCCCAACAAATAGGAGGCCAGAAAGACGCGTATGGCTGCTATACCTCCGCTGGCTACAGCTGGTGTGCCGCGAAGCAGAAGTGCATCCGGGCATGGGAAGAGAAGTGTGAATGATGAAAGAGGGTAGAATGCCCGCGTGCACCTTCTCCTCGGCTCCTCCAATCCCGGCAAAGTCATCGAAATCTCGCAGGTACTCGCGGATCTTCCCGTCACCGTCCTCACACCCATGCATCTGGACATCACGGAAGTGCCGCCCGAGTCCGCCGACACGTTTCTCGAGAACGCCATTGAGAAAGCCCGGCACTATTTCAAACATTCGAAGATGCCTACCGTCGCCGACGACTCGGGAATCATCGTGGAAGCACTGAAAGATGAACTCGGGATTCACACACGACGTTGGGGCGCGGGGCCCGCAGCAAGCGATGAAGAATGGATCTCGTACTTCCTCAAACGCATGCGTACGGAAGGTAACAAGCGCGCCGCTTTCCTCTGCACGCTCGCGTACATCGATGCAGGCGGTTCTCTCCATGTCTTCGAAGGACGCTGCGAAGGGATCATCACGGAGAAACTCGAAGCCGACTATCTCCCAGGCCTTCCCATCTCCGCTTGTTTCAAGCCCGAAGGCCACGATCGTGTCTTCTCCGCCTTATCTATTGAACAAAAAAATAGTACAAGTCACAGGGGAAGAGCGGCCCATCTCTTGAAGGAACACCTCACGATTACTCTCGGGCATCACAAGTGATACGTCATCAATTGCTCTGCAACCTCCAAGCACGAAAGAAATGTTCCAACCGTCTAAAAAACACTCAACGCCACATTTTTGTCAACGCGCATTGCCCGGTGCGAAGCCCCCCTCTGCACAAACCTCGACAGGTTACCGCCAATTCGCTACATTCTTTCATTGTTCTTCTCCCCCTTTCATGAAAACTTCCAAAGTACTCTCTCTGTTTTCCCCGCTGCTCGCAGCTTCTGCCATCGCATTCATGACGTTTGCCGGCACGGCGGCGGCACGAACGGGGATCATCCACTTGGACGCACACGGCTGCGCGAAACCCACCGAGCGATGGTGTGTGTTCCAGAGACGCTGCATCCAAAAAACTGCTCAATGCAAGAAATTATCTGTGTTCGTTGCCCCCCACTGCAATCCCAAGAGATGCTCGGACGGCCGCGTGTTTCCCACCTGCAGTGCTGCCGGATTCACCCTCAACTACTCCGTCGACCCCTGTAAAAATCTGACATCCTCCTCTTCATCGTTTGCATCCTCCGAATCGTCCACCTCGTCTTCGTCCTCATCTTCGATCTCCGTTAAGTGCGTCGGCTGCGACAGGGATGCCCACGGCTGTTACACATCAGCCGGCTACACGTGGTGCGCGCCGAGGAACAGGTGCGTGCGTCCTTGGAAAGAACCCTGCCGATAAGGAGAAAACCTCAAAGGAATGCGTTGACGAGCGAATTCCAGAATGCTTTGATGGCTCTCCTTTCCCCGATTCATCCATGCCCGAACGAGAAGAAGGACTCAATCAAGACTTGAACACAGGGACCGAACGGCTGGCAGTAGAGCCCCTCGTGGAAGCCGCAATCGAAGCGCAGATGCAGCGATTCAATGATCTGGGCGCCAAGCAGATCGCACAGATCCGAACAGATCTCTCCGAAGCCGCCAAGGCACGATTGGCTTTCTACCAATCACTCCCCGAGTACGCTACCGCCTCCCCGTCTTTCATCGCCGCGGCGGTACGTCTACGAGTGAATAGCAAAGCATTAGAAATCCGCACGGCATTGCGAGCGCAGAGCGTCAGAGACGCGTGAAATCCAGCGCCGTGATCTTCGCCCAAACAGCTCGGACAATCTCTACGACCCACCCTTCCGCCATCCTCCGAGTGTTCCGCTCGCCTTTGTCCGTGTGGATTGTCGAGCGGGACCATAGGTCTTTACCTTTCCCTGAAGACGGGCAAGACGGGATGCCGTTGTCTGCTGCAAATGGGCATAGGATGCCTTCATCCGTTGCAAATGCTCGGATCCCCCATGCCCTCCCCCGAAAAGCCCCTGCGATGTGGGGCACCCTCTCCTCCCCCTCCTTTTGTCAGCACCTCCATGACGGTGGAAAATGCCGGGTGTGCCGCAACCTCTCCGAGCGATTTTGCCAATGTCTCCAACCCTTTCGCATCGGCTGCTCGGACACATTTCTGAGCTTCTCCCGGTACAACCTCCATCAACTGCCTCAAATAACGTGTGCGAAAGCCGAGCGACGTCTCCCGTTCACCTCCCCCCGTTGTCCCCGTGGAAAGAAACTTCCTGGCAAGCTCCGCTGCGGTTGGGATATGTTTTCCTCCCTCCACCTCCCCGCTCAACTGATGTTCTCCTTCTTCCTCCCGCAATGAGGACTCCAAACCAATGACACGGCCAATGCGATGAAGAAACTGCCCGATTTTGCCGCGCTGACGCCGCGCAGCCAAGGCACCTGCCGCTTGACCGCTCATCTTCTTCAGATCTTCGATTGTTACCGAACCGGCAGCTTCGGAGGATTGCTGTGCTGAACCAGAAAAAGATCTGATGCCCCCCTCCGAAGGTCTGGCAGCAAGAATGCGCAAGGCTGTGAGCTCACCCCCCGCCATCGTCACACGAAGACTTACCCGCTCCACATCCCTGAGAACATCCATTACTCCTGACATCTGTGGATGAGCCACTTCAAGTGTCATGGAAGGAAGATCGACAGACAGTGGCGTCTCCCCATCCGGAAGCTGTGCAAGTTGTGGAATGACCCGTTCGAGCTGCTGACGTACTCCGGCCATGCTCCCTTGCACTTCTCCCGACGCCGAAATGCGTAGCCGGGGCTTTCCGACTCCGTGCAAATGCGGAGAAGAAGAAACATCGGACTGATGATCTTCTTTCGGAGATGACATGCGCCAAGTATACCCCCTCACCCGCAAGTTCACATCGATCCGGATCCTTCGAACGTCTTTTGAAGTCGCTGTGGATTACTTTTACTGCTCCACATAAACGAAAAGTTCGGCTTAGAGAAAACGGCTAACGCTTCTACAGCCGCGTGAATTCCAGTGCCATGATCTTTGCCCAGACAGCTTTGACGATCTTTTTTAAGTCGGCAAGCTCCGATGAAGAAATCTGAAACGCCCGCCTCACAGGGTGATCCGTTCCCTCGCCGATGAAATCCAATACATAGCTCTCCGGCTTGAGGGGGGAATTTTTCTCCTCGAGAAGAAGGGCATAGAACTCAAGTTGCCGGAAGTAATCCCCCTCATCGCGAATTTGCTTCTCCGTCTTGGGTCTACCGGTCTTGTAGTCGATGATCACAGCGCGGGCGGAGTCGGGAGAGAGGAGATCGATGCGATCGATCTTTCCCTTGATCGGCACATCCTCGAAGTGCGTGACAACCACATGCTCCACCTTGTGTACGATTGGCAGGGGGCCATCGAGACGCTCCTTAAAGTAGCGCGGGAGATTCTCCTCACCGTGTGCCATGAGACGCCTGCGCTCGGCATCCGTGAGGATTTCCCTCGTCTCCAGATAGCTACGGAATGCTGCAACGAATCCCTCCACGCCCATTCCCTCCCCTGCCATCACCTTCAGCCCCCACTTCTTGAGAGCCTCATGCACGGCATTCCCGTAAATGAGACTTGCCTCCTTGGCTTGAGGAGTAGAAAGCAGATCGATCTCGAGGAAGATTTTTGGGTCTTCCAAGAAATGATTCAGCGCCGTGACGGAGAGCGCGTACTCCTTGAGGCGGGAACACAGGAACGCCTTCATCTCGCTGTCGAAGTCGCGCAGGGGCGCATGGAGCAGGAGCGACGCGCCGGTCGGATCCTTGAGATCCCGCAACGCCTCTGGAAGCTTACCCGCCTCCGCGAAGAACCCCGACGGGGAGACGGCGCGGATCTTGTCGAGGGCGGTGAGTTCCTTCGGACAAGTGAAGATCAGCTCGCGCTTCGCCCGCGTCATGGCGACGTACGCCACTCTCCGTTCATCCTGATTGCGCTCAAATGTTTTCTGTTCCTTTTCCCAGCCGAAGAGAAGATTTTCCGGAAGGGAGAGGCCGGACGGATGATGCCGCTTGTCCCAGTGTCCCTCGCGGAAGTTCGGGAGAATGACAGTCGTGAACTCCAATCCCTTGCTCTGATGCGCCGTCATGAGCTGCACCCCCTTATCCGCAAGATGCGGGAGGACATAGCTCATGCGCAGATCGGAATACTCGGGGTTTTCGTAGAACTCCAGATCGTTCAGGAACGACTCGAAACCAAATTCCGGCTGTTCATACGCACGATATTTGAGCCGATCGAAGAACTCCTGCAATGCAGCGAAGTGCGAAGCGTTGAATTTCCCGCCCTTCCCCTCCCCTTTCGCTCGCTCCAGCAAATGAGACTCTTTCAGGAGATGTTCGAGCGTATCTATGACCGTACGGGTCGCCAATTTGTTATGGAGATCCAAGATGCAATCACGGGCAGCGATGACAGAGGAGCTGTCTGTCAGCTTCGGCAATCCTTCGATTGGAGCATCCATCTTGAGTAGGAGTTCCTGCAGCGTTATCTCCTGCTCACGAGCGAAGCCATTGAGACGTGCGATGTCCGCCGGGTGGCATCCGAAGCACTCGCAGGAAATAGCGGCACTCAGAGCCGCGGTTGTCTGAGGATGAGCCACCCCCCGCATCACAGTCACCGCCTGCCGGACGTACGGATGGTTCAGGAGATCCGCCTTCCCTTTCGTCTCCACGGGGATGGCGCGCGCCGTGAGTACATCGTAATGCATGAGGAGCTCCGCATTCGTCTGCACGAGAATGGCGATCTCCTCCGGAGCAATCCCGCGGCGCAGGGTGTCCTCGACGATATCGCCCACCATCCACGCTTCCGTCGCATCACTCGGTGCGAAGAGGAGCTGCGGAGAGGGCCCCTCCACCGATATCGCAGAAGTGAGATGTTTGTCGAGACCTTCGATACGTCCTACCAGCCGCTCGGTGTTTACGGCGATGAGGGACTCTGCCGCATCGAGGATGCCTTGCGTGCAACGGTAACTCTTCGTCAGGACGATGACAGGTGCGGACGGAAAGCGATCGCGAAACTTGAGGATATTGAGGAGATTCGCCCCCTGAAACCGGTAGATCGCCTGATCATCATCACCCACTACGAAGAGATTGGGCTTGTCTTCCGGCATGCGTGGAGTCGTGAGGAGAGAAACAAGCTGTGCCTGCGCGCCGTTCGTATCCTGAAACTCATCGACGAGGATATACTGGTAACGCTCCTGCAGCCCCGCGAGCAGCCAATCTTCCTCCGTCAGCGCACGGATGCAGTAGAGAATCATGTCGTCATAGTCGTAGCGCTGCGTGGATACCAGCATCTGCTGGTATCGGAAGAAAACCTCCAGGAATTCGCGGAACTTGCGCGCGGCGAGAAGATTCTTCTCCGCTGCTTTCGTCCCCTCCTTGCTCCTACCCGTAAGATCCGCCTCGTACGTATCG
Organism: Candidatus Peribacteraceae bacterium; assembly: GCA_028711445.1. Taxonomy (GTDB): domain Bacteria; phylum Patescibacteriota; class Gracilibacteria; order Peribacterales; family Peribacteraceae; genus UBA9631. The sequence goes on along the minus strand of JAQTSD010000015.1, from coordinate 11,903 downwards.
GCGATGCGCAGCAAGTCCTTCCGATCCGTCTTCCCCTCGCGCTTGAGAGAAGAAATGCACGCAATGATCTCCTTCGTACGTGAGTACGGTTGTTTTCGATTCACCAGTATCAGATCAGGTAAAAGTTGATCTATTATTTTGTTCACTTGCCGATACCTCTCCACATCGCTGATCTGCTCGAGCGCGGACCACGCATCGAAAACCAACGGATAATCGCCGATGAGATCGCTGCAAAATCCATGAAAGTTGCGCACCGTCACGCCATAGGCATCCGACCCGATGAGAGCGCGAAGCCGCTCGCGCATGGCCGTTGCCGCGGAAACGGAGAACGTCAGGCAGAGGATGTTCCCGGGACGCGCGTGCGTTTTGCGCAGGATATTGGCGACGCGCAGTGCTACCGCTTCGGTCTTTCCCGTTCCCGGCCCCGCCACGCACATGACCGGCCCCTCGATGGTATCCACCGCCGCACGCTGGGCTTCATTTAAGCGTTTATAGGCCGTCTCAAAAGAAGGAACTATCGCACGCTGCCCTCCCCCTTCCGTCGTTTTCTTTTTCGGCATGACGGAAGCATAGCAGACAATAAACAGCCGAATGTAGGTTCCGCCTCCACAGAGGTACGTCGCCCGCGGGCGACGTACCGGAGGTGAAGGGGAAGGTCATGCTGCCGCGGTCAGTAGAACCGATGAAGCGAACCTGCATTTTAGAGGGGTCGGCAAGAAAGCACGAGGCCGGGAGAAGGGGCTCTGATGATGAAGCGTTTCTGACAAAAAAGAGGGAATTAAACTCTCACAGAGCAAATGCAACCATGCTATCAATGAATATATACAGCAACTTCCTCCCAACAAGAGTTGTGCTACCGTAACGAATTGACTACTTCCTTCCCCCCTCATCCTATGAAGTTGGTCTACGTCATCGCCAAGATTCTCGTCATCATCGGCGCACTCAACTGGGGCCTCGTCGGCGTCGGAGCTTTTCTCGGCCGCAATCTGAATGTGGTGAATCTGATCATCGGCTCTTCCGCGCAACTCGAGAACATCGTCTACATCCTTGTCGGTCTTTCCGGCCTCGTGGTTGCCTGGAAAGGGAGCAAGTGTTCATGCGACTGATTCAATGATTCGAAGGAAAGCGGGCAAATCCATTGCCCGCTTTTTCTGCTACTCAATCGCTCATACTGCTGTCTTCGTCACCTCATACGCACAATGGTCACACTTGAAGAGCTTCTCTCCTTTTTTGACCACTTGCACCAAGCTCCCACGCAAACACTCCGGACAGAGCTTGCCCTGGCTGAATGCTTGCATGGCGGAGAACCCGACACGCTTTGGAGACCCACCGTGTTCGCGGATGGTCATAGAACGCGGATGATCGCGCATCTTCTGTAAGACCTTGGCTTCGATCTGGCGAATGCGCTCGCGTGTGACACCGAATTCCTTGCCCACCTCCTCGAGCGTGTGACCGATTCCGTCTCTGAGCCCGAAACGCATCTCAATGATCTTGCGCTCGCGGGGTGTGAGAAACTCCAGCATTGCATGCACATTTTCCTTGCGCAGTTGGCGATTCGTCGCCTCGAATGGATTCACCGCATCCTCATCCTCGATGAAATCTCCAAGTTTGCTGTCCTCCTCGGACCCTACCGGCGACTCGAGGGAGATGATGTCCTGACTGATTTTCTGAATATGACGCACTTTCTTGATGTCCATCTCCATCTCGACGGCGAGCTCTTCCACCGTCGGTTCGCGGCCGAGCTCCTGCACGAGACGGCGCTGCGTGTGTGTGAGCTTATTGATGGTCTCGACCATATGCACAGGGATGCGGATGGTGCGTGCCTGATCGGCGATCGCCCGCGTGATTGCCTGGCGGATCCACCATGTCGCATACGTGGAGAACTTGAATCCGCGCTCGGGATCAAATTTCTCGACAGCGCGAAAGAGACCGATATTCCCCTCTTGGATAAGATCCAAGAAGGAAAGTCCGCGACCGATATACTTCTTTGCGATGGAAACGACGAGGCGAAGATTTGCTTCTGCAAGCTGCTGCTTAGCCGCGGCATCGCCCTTGCGAATACGCCGTGCAAGCTCCACTTCCTTGCGCGCATCGATGAGCGGAACGCGGCCGATCTCCGAGAGATACATGCGCACCGAGTCATTGCTGATCTCAAGGAGATCCACTTCGCGTTCGCGCCGCCGTTTCGTCTTCTCCTCTTCGGTAATTTCTTTCTCATCCATGACAATGCCGGCTGTCGCGATGACGTCGAGAGCCGCATCGTCGTCATCGATGTCAATCTTCTCTGCAGTCGAAACGGCTTCATCTTCATCCTCAGACTCCCCTTCCGCCGATGCCTCCTCCTCTGACTCTTCGAATGTCGCAACTTCCGTAAGATCCTGTGTGGCCTCGGGCATTCCAAGCTCGGCTTTGCCTTTTTTCTCCCAAATCAGCGTGTCCTTCACATCGATAACCTGAATACCCAGATCCGTGAGTAGCGTGTAGATCTCATCGAGCAAATCGACGTTCTCCTCCACCGTCGGCACCGCAGCCATGATTTCCTGATGCGTGACGTAACGTTGTTCTCGCCCTTTCTTAATGAGATGTTTCACCGCTTCGGGGAACTTTTTCAAGTCCTCCTCGGTCGGTTGCGCGATGAACTTACGCGGATGCGAGGCCACTGCGGGAGCAGTATAGGCAAAAAGAAGGCGAGGGGAAGGGGAAAAGAAGAAATAAAAGAAATAGGAGAATTAGAGGAAATAGAAGAAATGGATAGAAGGCCTTTGAGTTCGTTGACGCCCTTCCTTATCCTCTCAATCCTCTATTTCCTTTATTTCTTCTATTTCCTCTCTACATCGCCATCCTCGCCAATTTGAGGACCTGCTGATACTGTGTCGTCAACTGTGCCTCGTCGAGCATCTTTCCTGCACGGTGCGCTTCGAGGATTTTCGCCGAGAGTTCCTTCTGTTTCAAAGTGAGCATCTCCTTGTTGGCCTGAAAGCAGTTCTTTCTGATCTCACGAACCGCAAGTGTCTCTGCCCATTCCCCAAACCCGTGATGTTCGCAGTAGAGCTGCAGAATCGCCACGCGCTCTTTCCACTTCGGATCGATTGTGAGCGATTCCATAGTCACTGCGGCATCTTCTGGCGCTTCCTTGAGAGCGTTGTGAAGCTCTGCGGCGAATTCTTCCTCTGGCGGGATGAGCTCTTTCAAGAGAGAACGCAGCTTGGGATACAGCAGGAAGAGTCCGAGCGTAAGCTCCATACTCGTGAAGGCATCGCCGCTCTTCGGACGAACAGTCGCTTCCCGATCGGTAATCGGCATAATACTCTGACGCGTGAAGTGATCGAGATCCTGTGCGAGCGCCGCCTCGGTGGTCGCAAAGACCGCCGCCGCACGCGCGACGTAATGCTGGCGTTCGACTGCGGTGGGAAGCGCGTCGAGGAGTGGCAGGAGACGCTTGAGAGCATCATGTTTGGCCGGCGCGGAGGCGAGATCGGTGGCACCGACCTCTCGTAAGACAAGATCTAGGTAGGGTACATCGCCGGATGTGAGCGCCTTCTTCAGTTTCTCCGGATCGCTCTTCATCGCTTCGTCGGGGTCTTTTTCTTCGATGGTCACGCAAGATACTTGCACGCCCTCTTTCGCGCAGAGGAGGAATGCACGTTCGGCAGCATCGCGTCCCGCGCGATCCTGATCGAGGCAGAGCACGACCGTCTCCGCATAGCGCTTGAGAAGCTTCACATGTTGTTCCGTGAGCGCCGTGCCGCTCACCGCTACGACATTCGCCGCACCGACGCGATGGCATGCCAATACATCGAAGTACCCTTCCACAAGGATGAGCCGTTTCCCCTCGCGCGCAGCTTCCTTCGCGCGCTGGAGATTGAAGAGCACGAGGGACTTGCTATAGAGCGGTCCATCCGAAGAATTGATATACTTGGCATCATCCTCTCCGATTGTGCGGCCGCCAAACGCGACGAGGTCGCCGCGCTGGTCGAAGATCGGGAACATGAGCCGGTTACGGAAGCGGTCGTAAATACGTTCTTCACGGATCTCCTTCTGCACGCCGAGACCGGCCGCGAGGATCTCCGATCGGCTGAACCCCTGCTTGAGCAGGTGCTGGTACGTATCCGAAAAAGAATCAGGGGCGTACCCCAAGGCGAACGTTTCGATGAGTCCGGAGGTTATCTGACGCTTTTTTAAGTAGTCCTGCGCCTGCTGTGACGAGTGCAATTGTCCTTGGAAGAAGCGGTGCGCCTCGGTGAGACACGCACGCAGACGGGCCTTCTCGTCTTTTTCCACCGTTGCCTTGGGGCCGCGCTCCTGCAGGGAAACTCCCGTACGCTCCGCGAGATCCTTGAGCGCCTGCGGAAAGTCCACCTTCTCGATCGCCTGATAGAAGCTGAAGATATCCCCGCCGGTGCGGCAGGCGAAGCAGTAGGCGATGCCCTTGTCGGGCGATACGGTGAGGCTCGGATGCGTGTCGTTGTGGAACGGACAGAGTGTGACGAACGTGCGCCCCTTCTTCTTGAGCTGACAGTACTGGCCGACGAGCTCCTCGATGGGGAGACGCGCTCTGATTTCGGAAACTTCGTCCATGGGAGAGGGAGTATAGCACGGACGGAAATCCTGATTCTCCTTGCATTTTCCACTTCGCGGAGAACAATGACCCCTTCGTTCCTTCACAACATTTTCTATCCCCCATCCACCCTCTTTTTTTTGTTGTGACAGAGGCGTTCTCTGTCACGTACGCGTTCTGTGTTGTTTTTCCATGGCAATCTTCACCTAAACACGCACAGAGCGCGTGAAGAAAGAGGATGCCGTGGGGGAAAGGAGTCTGACCATGTCTCTCGAACTGACCGGCCGCATTATTGATGGCCACAACGCAGGATTACTCGAGTTCCTTGGACGGAGCCTCGATTACTCCCGTTGGGGTTACCGTCTGTTCGCGGCGCTTCCGCTGCCGACGGCCTTCTCACAACGTGAGAAGCAGGATGCCGCCCATGAAGTGTGGAAGCAGCGCGGCTCCCGGTGGCAGCCAAGACTAGAGGCGCGCGACACGGATTATTCTTTGGGGATCGCAAAACTGCAGGAGAAGAAGCCCCGAGGGATCGCCCTCATGTACGCTTCGGAGGGCGTCATCCGCATCCTCGCAATCGTGATCCCCTCGAACGAGAGCTGCTTCGACAGCCGCACCATCGTCGGGATCCTCATCGATGCAATCCTCGACTACGCCCGCAAAGCGAACTACCGGCGCGTCGTCTGCCAGTGCGCGTTCCAGCCGGAAATCCGGACGATCTTGAACGACCGGAGCTTCCGCGCCGCGGGAGATAACATGGAACGCTCGTTCTGAACGTGACCGTTCCCCTTTCCTCCGGCCCGGAGCCGTCCCGTCCCGCACCTGCGGGATGGAGACGGCTCCTTCGTCATGCGCGTATCTCTGCACTACTACGGATAGTAGGGGCACGGCATGCCGTGCCCCTACAACCACATCTCACCTCACGCATGCTGCACCAGCCAGCGTGACAGGCGATTCTTCAGTGTGCCCTCACGCGCCAGCCCCATGCCGAGCGGCAGATCATTCCAGACAAGGATCACATCGCCAAGAAGCTCCGCCGGACACGGGACGTCCCTCCCCCGCTCAAGCGATTGCAACGTGTCATCATCGATTCTCCAAACATTCTTCGTCGCAAAATTGCCCCGCGCGGTCACGAGCTCCGAGTGCAAGCGGTAACGCCCGTCACCGAGATCCTTGCAGAAAGGTAGTCCCAGAGAGTAATCGCGGACGGGGAGCGGCAGATTCCACGTATCGGCCGTCACGAGGAGAATGGCCTCACCTCGGCGCACGAGCGTGTCGCCCTCTCCCGTGAATGTCGTGCCATACGTTTCCTTCAGCCATTCCATAATATGCGTCATCTCATGATTCCGCAGCGTCTGCTCCTCTTTGGGAACAGGGGGGACGGAGAGAGGATCGCGAGTCGAAGCGGTCTTCTGTAAGACGGCTGCGAAGAATCCTTCCGTATCGTATGTCTGGGGCCAGAGGCGAAGAAAAGGGTGGAAAACTTCGAGCGAAGGATTGAGGAATTTTTGGACTTTTTTCGCATCAGAAATTGCCATACTCATATCCCATTGGAGCCCTGAGGGAAGAGCATCTTTCGGATGGACGACTTCTATCTGATCACTAAATTTGTTCAGTGTGTCTAGGACCAATTTCTCGTTCTCTTCCACCGTCATCGTACACGTGGAGTACACGATCCGACCACCCACTTTACAAGCGTGCACCGCCGCCTCGAGGAGCTCCATTTGCAGCCTCGCACACGCGGCGATGGAACGGTCGGAACAGTACGCGAGCGCATCGGAACCTTTGCGCGCCGTGCCCTGCGCGGTACACGGGGCATCGCAAAGCACGCGATCGAACCGCTCCGTCATGTTCTTGCCGTACCACTGACCGACTTTCTTGAGGACGATGCAATTCGTCACCCCCGAACGGTACAGAGCGTTCTTGAGTGTCCAGAGTCGATTCTCCTGCACATCATTGGCGATCACCGTTCCCCTTCCATCCATCGCCGCCACCATCTGTGTCGTCTTGCTCCCGGGCGCCGCGCAGAGATCGAGAATCGTTTCGCCGGGCCGGGGATCCAGCAGGCTCGGCGGCAGCATGCTCGCAGCTTCCTGCATGTAGAAGTGCCCGAGCAGATGCCGAAGATCCTTCCCGAGTGCACGGGAGTGGTCCTCCCGCTCCAAGAAGAATCCCTCGCGACACCACGGAACCTGCGTGAGCGCCCATCCCCTCCCCTTCGCCCACGATGCGAATTGCTCCACGAAACACTTGAGCGTATTCACGCGCACGCACTTACGCAGGGGCTTGCCCATGGAAGTTTTCAGCGCTTCGATATCCGTATAGGGCGCGTAACGGTCAAGGGGGTGCGGCACCGCGCCATTCTAGGGATAATCTGGAACTCGTGCAGAAAATTGACATGCTTTGAAGTGAATCGTAGAGTCTCGCGCTTATGGAGCCCGAAACAATCAGCGTTGTCCCTCAGAACTACAATGGCCGCCACTATGAAGCATACCTGAAGCAAGAAGGCATCTATGCCGCCATCCTCCGTCATCGCCACCGGCATAAAAAAGAGTTGGACCTTCTGGACTTCGGCTGTGGTGTGCGAGGTGTTTCCAGAGTCATCCTTGAGGAAATCTCCAACAGTAGAGATCGTCTGCATCTCTTCGATCCCTACGCAAATATCATGCCATCCCCGCAACCAAATGTCCGCATCGCATCGGCCCAAGACGTACACGGGGACAATCGCATCCCTTTCGATGTTGTAAGTCTGTCGTACGTCCTGTGCTGCATGGAAACTGAGCAGGCACGTCCCCTGCTTCGCAAGCTCCGTTTCTCCCAACCACAAGCAATCACCGTCATCATTGATTACACGCTTCAGGAAAGATCGAACATGGAAGTGCTGCAACTCTTAAACTCGCACGAAGAGCAGAGATGGAAGAAGGGCATGGGAGAAGATTCTTTCGCCGAGACACGCAGGCGATTCACACCTGCATCACTCGAGGCATTCGTGCGCGATGCCGGTTATGATGTCATGGGCCACGCGGCTCCGCTCGATCAAGAGACCATCCGCTGCGCCATCCTGGCACGACCGTCTGCGTAAGTAATTCCAATCTCTCGTGCAATGCTGATACTTCCTTCCCTCTCCCGACGGGAGAGGATGAGGGGATCAGATTCAATGGTCTCCTTAGACAGGCTCCGATCTCCTTCTTCAAACAACAAAACTCACCAGTTTCTGAGGGACGAGAATCTCCTTTTTGATGCTCTTTCCCTCCAGAAATTTTTGCACATTGGGCTGCTTCTTGGCCACTTTGAGTATTTCCTCCTTCGGCGCGTCTGCAGCAACTTCGATCTCTCCGCGCACTTTGCCATTCACCTGCACAACGATTGTGAGGGTATCGGACTTGATGAATGCCGGATCGAAAGCCGGCCACTTCTGATCGATGACGAATCCCTTCCCTCCAAGCATCTCCCAGAGCTCTTCGGCCAAATGTGGTGCGAGCGGAGCAAGGAGCTTCACGTAGGTCTGTGCAACGTCGACGGGGATCGTCGCTTCTCCTTCTATGGTATTGAGGAGCTCCATGAGCGAAGAGATGGCCGTATTGAACCGCAGCGCCCCGATGTCTTCCGTCACCTTCTTGATCGTGCGATGGAGCCCTGAACGAAGAGCTAAACTCTGTTCACATTTTTTACTCATTTTCTCCGGAAGGATCCGGAAGATACGCTGCACGAACCGGTCGATCCCCTTGATTCCCGTGTCGCTCCAGTCGCCCCCGTCGGTGAAGGGGCCCATGAACATGAGGTACATGCGAAAGGCATCGGACCCGTGGCGCTCGACGAGTGCGTCCGGACTCACCACATTGCCCTTGCTCTTACTCATCTTCGCCCCCTTGTTCGTGATCAACCCCTGATGCACAAGTCTCTGGAACGGCTCTTCGTGCGAGACGATTCCTGCATCCTTGAGCGCCATCATCACGAAACGGGCGTAGATCAGATGCATGCACGCATGTTCCGGTCCGCCGATGTACATGGACACTGGCATCCACGTCCGTTCGACGTGCGGGTCGATGAGATGGTTCCTCTCGCCCTTTCCCTCTCCCGTTTCACTGAAGTGTGGAGCCTGCATACCGAAGCCTTCCGACGAGAGATACATCAGATAGTAGAAGCTTGAACAGACGAAAGTATCCATGGTATCGAATTCTGGTGTCCAGCCTTTGCCGAAGAGATTCTCGGTGCGCTTGACGAATTCTTTGGAATACGTGAGCGGAGATTTTCCTGTGGGCTTGAATTCCACATCTTCCGACAAGAGCCATGGTAAGTGTTTCTCAGGAACAGGATGCGGATTGCCTTCGGGATCGTAGACGATGGGAATGGGGGCACCCCAGTAGCGCTGACGCGAAATGAGCCAGTCACGAAGACGGTAGTGCACGCGCGTCGTTCCAAATCCCTTCATCTCGATGTAGTCGATAACTCTTTTACGGGATTGTTCCCACGTCATACCGAACGCCGCCCCCGGAGTCTGGATGATGCCATCCGGCTCACGATAAAACACTTCGAGGTTCTTCACCTTTTCTGCCAACGCATGATCCTTGGGCAACAAGACCACTTTAAGAGGAATTTTGTATTTCTTGGCGAATGCGAAGTCCCGCTCGTCATGGGCACTGCAGTTCACGATGCCCGTTCCATAGTCTGCAAGAACATAGGAGCACACCCAAATGGGGAGATCTCCGGTTCCGAATGGATTGTCCACGTACCGTCCCGTGAAGATACCCTCTGCTTCTTCCTCGATTTTAAACTTGTCTGCGAGCTTCTTCCTGCGAATCCTCTCCACAAATTCCATGACGGGTTTTTCATAGGATGTTCCCGCAACAAGCTTTGGGACAAGAGGATGCTCTGGGGCAATCACCGTGAATGTCTGCGCGAGGAATGTCTGCGGAATGGAATCATATACTTCAAACGCGATATCAAGGTCCTTTACCCGCTCGCGGAAATTGATGCCCTCGCTCCGTCCGATCCAGTTCTTCTGCATGAGCTTCGTTTTATCCGGCCAGTCCAGATCCTCGAGTCCATCGAGGAGCCTCTGCGAATACTCTGTGATTTTCCAGAACCACTGAGCCAGGGACTTTTGAGTGATTGGCGTCCCGCACCGTTCGCATTTGCCATCCTGTGCCTGCTCATTGGCGAGTACCGTCTGACATTTGGGGCAAAAATTCACAGAGGCTTCCTTTTTGTATGCAAGCTCGTGCTTGTACATCTGCAGAAACAGCCACTGTGTCCACCGATAATACTCCGGTGAGGACGTATTCACCATCTTGCTCCAGTCGTACATGCACCCCATGCGCCGAAGCTGCTTCACCATCGTCTGGACGTTACTGCGCGTGGAAGTATCGGGGTGAATGCCGCTCTTGATGGCGTAGTTCTCCGCCGGCAAGCCGAAGGCGTCGAACCCCATGGGCTCGAGGACATCTTTCCCGTGCATGCGCATGAAGCGCGCGTAACTGTCCGCAGGCGCGAAGTTGTACCAGTGTCCCACGTGCAATTTATCCCCGCTGGGATACGGAAACATCACGAGCGCGTAGTACGGATCCTTGGCCGCCTTCAGATCCACCTCGAAGGCCTTCGCCTCCTCCCATCGCTTCTGCCATTTGTCCTCGACTTTCGTGGGGTTGTACTGGTCTTTCACGGCTCAACTATAGCCTGCAAAAGGCCGCGATCACAAGCGGAGAAGTCACGAATGAACTTAGTTGCAAATCTTCTATTCAGGTATAGAACATCTGCAATGGAAACCGGGTCAGGCACCGATGCTCGGGAGGAGCTCGCCACCATCGGCCATGCGCTCGATCTGTCGGAAGAGACCGGCATCCGGTCCGCCATCCACCACGCGTATGAACTCGTTCAGCGATGCGAATCGATCATCGGCCTTCGTGGCTTCGCTGCAGAAGAGATGGAGCGGAACGCCGACCAGCTCGCCGCTCTGCCACTGGACCGGCATGAGGAACGTTTTGGCCTCTATGAAGATCTGCAAAACGCTGAGGCATACTACCGCAGTCTCTCACCGCGGCTTCAGAACCTGATTGACGAGCTGAAAAAGGCACAACGCCGACTCTACGATACTTTCCGTGCCATCCTGCCGAAGCTGAACGGGCCGGAGGGCGAGCGCTTGCATGCATGCATCATGCGGCTCTCCCATCCCCTCTCACTCGCCATCCTGAAGGAAACGATTGAGGAGGCGACGCAGATCCTCGAATGCTGCCTCCCTACCTCCATCGTTCTCACCGACTGGGGGAATCTCGCTCCATCCTTGGCGGATACGCCGCTTCAGAGGTCTCCTATGAGCTCCTCACGGCAAGAAGGAGTGGCGGCACCGACCGAGGATGAAACAGATGAAGATCCAAAACAGGAGGAACAGCCACTTACATCTCCGCAGGATCCAACAGCAGCGAAAGCATGGATCAAGGAAGGCATTGCCGCCGTGCGTACGGGAATCGCTCTCCTGTCCAACTTGTCTGCCTGGAGGGAAGCTGCGATGGATCGTGCGAGGGGGGCGGCGGAAGCACTGAGGGACGCACCTATCACAGACTATAAGGAAGAGAAGGATGAGGATGATCCCCGCGAACAAGCACACCAAGCCCTTCAGAACGCGGAGGTGGAGTGGCACGACCTCTCCCGGCGCATGGAGATTCAACACAAGGGCATTTTTCCTGCACAAGTGAAACTGCGCCGTCGCCTGCAAGCGCTATTGAACACCCGTCTACTCAGCGATCGTAATGATCCCGATCGACCGCAGGAGCGAGATCTGGCAAACCTCCTCCTGCCGCTCCGGAAGAAAATGTCCATCGGAGCCATCGGCGAGTCACTCCGGGAAGTGGAACGGTTCCTCGCACAAATGAACTTCTCTCCCGTATCGGTGGCGCACCGCGAAGGCTCCGAGCAGCGGGAGGAGATCCGCGTGCACATCCGCTGGATGATCCGCAGGGACATGCCCGAAGTGCTCGGCATCGAAGCGGACAGCTTCGAGTTTCCCTGGCTTGAGGAGGACTTCATCAACTGTTTGAGACAGCGCAACTGCATCGGCATGGTGGCGGAGCACGATGACCGCATCGTGGGCTTCATGATCTACGAGCTCCATAAGACACGCCTCCATGTCTTGAATTTCGCCGTCGCGGCAGGCCAGCGACGCAAAGGTGTGGGCACCCAGATGATCGCGAAGCTCATCGGCAAGCTCTCAGGTCAGCGCCGCGCCCGTCTCACCTTGGAAGTGCGCGAGAGCAACATCCCCGCACAGCTTTTCTTCAGAGAAAGTGGCTTCCGCGCCGTTTCCGTCCTGCGCGACTTCTACGCAGACACACCCGAGGATGCCTACCTG